>NZ_WHTD01000075.1 GCF_009379765.1 Actinophytocola sp.
CCGTCCTCCTCCCGCCACCACCATCAGCCGGTTGACCGCAGGAGCTGCGAGGACTGGCGAATCCAATCCGCGTGCTCGAAGCAACACCGAAGGGCCCACGAGCCAGCTCCCAGCGCCCGACCAGACGACGACCTCGCACGGCCACAGAGCAACAGCGTCAGCGGGCAACCACCCCATTTTCAGCCCGGAACGCGCCGCCCACCAGGGCGACAGACTAGACGACTGATTCCGTGAAGATCATGTGAAGTGGGGCCGGAGCGTGGACATGAGAGGAGGACGTCCAAGATCAATGTGTGAGCAAAGACCTAGACGCCCTCCTGACCGCACTCTACGTGCTGATCGACGACCATGTGGTACCGCCTCGCACCGGTCGTGGCCGCCGGCCCGAACTGACCGACAGTGAACTCCTCTGCCTGGCCGTGGCCCAGGTGCTGCTGGGCTACCACCGCGAACGCCGCTGGATCCGGCATATCCACAGCGACCCGCAGTGGCGGACCATGTTCCCTTACCTGCCGGAACAACCCAGCTATCACAAGCGACTGATGAACGCGGAACCGTTGCTGCGCAAGGCGATCCTGACCTTGGCGGCGTGCTGCCCGTCCTGGTTCGACGACCTGTGGATGACCGACGCGACCCCCGGTCCCTGCGACATGTCGCGCGAAACGGTGAAACGCTCGGACCTGGCCGGACACGCCGACTACGGCTACTGCGCGTCACACTCCCGCTGGTACTGGGGTCTGAAGCTCTACCTCGTGTGCACCGGCGACGGCATGCCCGTCTCGTGGTGCCTGACCAACCCCAAGATCGGCGAACACGAGGTCCTCGCCGCGCTGCTGAACCACGACCATCACCTCATCCGCGACGGCCAGATCCTGCTGGCCGACAAGAGTTTCCCCGGCAAACCGTTCAAACAGCTCACCGACGAGAAGGGCCTGCGCCCGGACCGCAAGGACGAGACCTACCGCAACGGCAACCTCGGCGGCGTACGCCAGAGGATCGAGTCGGTCAACCAGACCCTCACAGGCCAACTCGGCCTCGAACACCACGGCGGACGCACCCCGCAGGCGTGTTCACCCGCGTCGCCCAGCGCCTGCTGGCCATAGCAGCCGGCATCTGGCACAACTGGACAACCGGCGTAACCAGCAAACGATCACTGATCGCCTACGACCACTAACACCAACTTCACGAAATCAATCATCTAGCGGTCTGTCTGGGTATTGATCTGGTGGAGTGTGGTTCGTCCGCGTTGGACCTCGGTGCCGATCTCTTCGGCGCTGGCGTGAAGTGCAGATGCCAGCGCCGCCGACCGCGGTGACCGAGCCACGTCATCATCTCAGGGGTGAGTGGGTGGACAGGTTGTCCAGGACCACGTGCACGCCCAGTCCGCGGGGGACGGTCTTGCCGATCTGCTTGAAGAACCACAGGACGTCGGCACCGGCGTGGCCTTTGCGAAGATCGGTCAGGACGTCGCCGGTCGCGATGGTCATCGCCGCGAACAGGTCGATGGTGCCGTAGCGTTTGTCGTCATGCGTCATCGTCGCGGCGCGGCCGGGTTCCATCGGCAGCGACGGTTGGGTGCGGTCTAGCTGTCCTCCCACTGGAAGACCTTCGCCGCGATCGCACCGACCACCAGGATGAACGCGGCCAGCACCAGGCACGGCGTCACCAGCGCGCTCGCGTCCCGGCCGCGGACGAGAAAGTCCATGATCCCGTCGTTCATGTGGCGGAGCGGGAACACCTTCGAGATCGTCTGCATCCACGGTGGCGCCTGGTCGATCGGGAAGAACGTGCCGGACAGGAACGCCATCGGCAGCACCACGATGTTGGCCGCGCCGGTGGCCGCCTCCTCGGTCTTGCAGAACGCGCCCACCAGCATGCCGATGGCGAAGAACGCCAGGATCCCCAGCAGGAACACCGGAATCGCCAGCGCCCACGTGCCGGTGAGCTTGAGCCCGAACACCGGCAGCGCACCGATCCCGAGGAAGATCACCGCCTGCAGGATCGCCACGCCGACGGTCACCACAACGCGTGCGGTGAGCACCGTGGACACCTGCACCGGGGCGAGCCGGATACGCCGCAGCACCTGCTTCTTGCGCCAGCTCACCAAGGTCAGCGCCGCGCCGAACACCGCGGTGACCGCGACGCCCAGGACATGATCCCCGGCGTGATGAACTGGATCGGCTTGAGCGAGGAGTCCTCGACGTTCGAGCCGTCCACGGTGAACCTCGGCGGCTCGCCGGTCGACCGCTGGTTCATCTCGCTGACCACGCCCTGGACGATCCCGCTGATCGTGCCGGCCTGGGTCTGGTCGCTCTGCGCGTACCGGAAGGTGATCTTGTCGCCGTCCTCGGCCACCACCGCCGGCAGGTCGCCGTCCGTCACCTTCTGCACGGCCTCGTCGAAGCTGTCGTGGTGCTCGAGCTCCAGCGCGCCGGTCTGCTCCAGCGCGGCGATCACCGGACCCTCGCCGACGACCCCGATGTCGATCTTCTCCGCGCCCGCGTCCCGGAACAGCAGCCCGAACACGACGAGGAACATCAGCGGGAAGACGAACGTGAAGAACAGCGTCGCCTTGTCCCGGTAGAACCCCTTGAGCATGGCGAGCGCGAGGCTCTTGAACGCGGTCACGCTGCGTCGACCGGCCTCGCTCCGCTCGGCGTGAAAGGCATTCGCACCGGTCCTGCCGGGCACGTCGCGTTGGGGGCTCACGCCCGGTACTCCCGTCCGGTCAGGTCGAGGAAGACGTCCTCGAGGGTGGCGGTGCGCACCTGCAGCCCGGCGAGCGAACCGCGCTCGGTGAGCGAGGAGAGCACGTCGGCGGGCTTGCGGGTGGAGATGGTCAGCGACAGCTCGTCCTCGGTGACGTCGTCGGCACCTGGCAGCGCCGAAGCGTCCGATGGGGACAGCAAGCCGCGCTCGAGGATCACGTGCGTCGGCGCGTCCAGCCCGCGGACGAGCGCCGCCGGCCGGTCCATGGCGAGGATCCGGCCCTTGTCCATGATCGCCACCCGGTCGCAGAGGATCTCCGCCTCGTCCAGGTAGTGCGTGGTGTAGACGATGGTCTTGCCGCGGTCCTGGATCGCGCGCAGCACGTCCCAGAGGTTGCGCCTGGCCTGCGGGTCCAGCGCCGCGGTCGGCTCGTCGAGGAACACCACGTCCGGGTCGTGCACGAGCGCGCAGGCGATCGAGAGCCGCTGGCGCTGGCCGCCGGAGAGCCTGTCCTCGCGGGTGTCCGCCTTGTCGGCGAGGCCGACGAGCTCGAGCATGCCGTGCGCCTGCGCGGCGCCGACGCCGTACAGCGAGGCGAACGTCTCGAGCTGCTCGCGCGCGGTGAGCTTCTCGAAGAACGCGGACGCCTGCAGCTGCACGCCGATCCGCGGCAGCAGGGCGACCTGACGCGGCCACGGCGACTCGCCGAGCAGGGTCACCGTCCCGGCGTCGGGCTCGCGCAGCCCCTCGATGATCTCCAGTATCGTCGTCTTGCCGGCCCCGTTCGGGCCGAGGATGCCGAAGAACTCCCCCTCCGCGACGGACAGCGACACGCCGTCCACCGCCTTCAGGTCCTCATACGCCTTGTGGATGTCCTCGACCAACACCGCGGCGTTCGCTGTGTCGATCACGTGCGTGAACATAGCCGAGCAGACGCCGAGAACGTCCGGCCACAACGACATTCGCCACCAAAGGAGAGTGGGATGTATCCGAAGGTCGAACCCTATGCCGACGGCATGCTGGAGGTCGGCGACGGGAATCTCGTGTACTGGGAGCAGTGCGGCAACCCGGACGGCAAGCCCGCGGTCGTGCTGCACGGCGGCCCCGGCTCGGGCTGCACCGCGGACCACCGCCGCTGGTTCGACCCTGCCCGGTACCGGATCGTGCTGCTCGACCAGCGCAACTGCGGCCGCAGCATCCCGCACGCGGGCGACCCGGTCGTCGACCTCACCACGAACACCACCGGCCACCTGCTCGCCGACCTGGAGCTGCTGCGCACGACGCTGGACATCGACCGCTGGCTCGTGTTCGGCGGCTCGTGGGGATCGGTCCTCGGACTCGCTTACGCCGAACGGTTTCCCGAGCGGGTGAGCGAGCTCGTGCTGTTCGCGGTGGCGACCGGCAGGCAGGCCGAGGTGGACCTGCTCACCCGCGGCCTCGGCCCGCTGTTCCCGGCGGCGTGGGAGACGTTCCGGGCGGCCGCGACATCATCGGACATTCCCGCCGGCTATGCCCGGCGGCTCGCGTCGGAGTCGGCGGCCGAGCGGGAGGCGGCGGCCGCGGCGTGGTGCGAGTGGGAGGACGCGATGCTGCCGACCATGCCGCCGAGCGCGCGCTACGAGGACCCGCGGTTCCGGCTCGCGTTCGCCCGGATCGTCACGCACTACTGGAGCAACGGGTGCTTCCTCGGTCCCGACGGCGTGCTCCTGGCCGACGCCGGCCGGCTCGCCGGCATCCCGGGGGTGCTCGCGCAGGGCCGGCTGGACTTCGGCAACCTCGACGGCGGCCCGTGGCTGCTCGCGCACGCGTGGCCGGACGCGGAGCTGACCGTGGTCGACGAGGCCGCGCACGAGACGGCGACCCCCGGCATGGCCGGCACCCTCCTGGCCGCGCTCGACCGGTTCGCCCGAACGTGAGTGGGTCGAAAATCTCGTGAACCGGCGGCGCGCCGTTCTCGGGTAGGAGAGCGAAGGTCTTTCGCGAGACGGGCGCGGGAGGCCGCAGCCGAAGCGAGGGGAACACCGTGTCTCGCAAGCACGTTGTAGTCACGATGGCAGCCGCGGCCATCGGTCTGGTCACACTCAGCGCCTGTACCTGCGGCCCGCAGTCCCCAACCGACACCTACGCACCGCCGCCCACCAAGGTCGCCGCCGCCGGCGTCCAGCAGGCCGCGGACGTGACGCTCAGCGCGGTCGAGGTCGACGGCCTCGGCCAGATCCTCACCGACCAGGACGGCTACCCGCTCTACCGGTTCACCATGGACTCCGCCGAGCCGCCGAGGTCCAACTGCGACACCGCCTGCGCGGCCAAGTGGCCGCCGCTCACCTCGGAGGTGGACATCGAGGTCAGCGGCGTCGACCGGAGCCTCATCGGCACGGTGACCCGCGACGACGGCACGAACCAGGTCACCGTCAACGGCTGGCCGGTGTACAAGTTCGCCGACGACGCCGCACCCGGCGAGGTCAACGGGCAGGGCGTGAACGGCACGTGGTTCGCGGTCACCCCGGACGGCGGCAAGGCGGGCGCGCAGCCCGAGCAGAGCGGGCCGGTCCAGGTCGTCGCCGCCGAGCTGCCCGGCTTCGGGCCCGCGCTGACCGACCAGGACGGCCAGACGCTCTACCTGTTCACCAAGGACTCCAAGGCACCGTCGAAGTCGGTATGCAACGGGGCGTGCGCCGAGAAGTGGCCGCCGGTGATCGACGACGGCAACGTGCAGGTGACCGGCCTGGACAAGGCGATCATCGGTTCGGTGACCCGCGACGACGGCACCGAGCAGGTCACCGTCGGCGGCTGGCCGGTGTACCGGTACGAGGGCGACACCGATGCCGGCCAGACCAACGGCCACGGCGTGGCCGGCACGTGGTTCGTGATCGAGCCTGCCGGCTGCAAGTCCGCCGCCCCGGTCCAGCCGCGGGAGGCCCCGGCCGAGGCACCCGCGGACACGGCACCCGACACAGAGCCGGACACGGACACCGGCACCGGTTACTGATCCCCCAGCTCGCCGCCTGATCTGCCCGGCTACAGATCTCCCGCGGTGAATGGAACCGGGTGCGCGCCGGCGGCGCGCACCCGGTTCGCCTTACTTGCGGGCTCCCTTCAGCAGGTTGCCCTCGGTCGACAGGTAGTGGTCGCCGTAGTCGAACCGCCGCGCGTCACCGAAGGTCAGCCAGTAGTACTTCAGCTGCTCCGACCACCAGTAGCCGGGGCAGAAGTCCCCGCGCCCCACCGGGTTCGTGGTCACGTCGGTGAGGATCGGGTAGCCGTGTCGGACCTTCGAGGTGCGTCTCATCTGCGCGAAGTGCTTCTGGTTCCGCTGCCGGTAGAGCTCGTCACCGGTCTCCAGCCACAGGCTGAACGCGGCGTCGGCGAACTCCGGGCGCAGCTGGTTTCCCCTGCTGGTGGCCGCGAGCGTCGAGTACTCGATGCCCTCGGGCAGCACGCCGTAGCGATCCTGCACCACGTTCCACGAGTCGTGGTAGCGCCGCCCGGTCGCCGCGTCGCCGCCCTCGGCCAGCAGGCCCGCGAAGAACGAGCCCAGCTCGCCCATCGACCACTTCGGACTGATGGGCGACGATGGCGTCGACCAGCGTGTCGTACCACGACCTGAGGTCCGGGTCGCCGAGCAGCTTCCAGCCGTCCCACAGGTACTCGTAGTAGGAGTCCGCGGGTGGTCCGACGGTCGCCGTGGTGTTGAGCCACTCGCCGGTCTCCGCGTGCACCGCGAAGGGCAGCAGGTCGAGCGGGCTTCGCTTGGCGAAGGTCACCTCGAACGCCCGCTTGGCGGCGTCGACGTACTTCCGGTCGCCGGTCCACTCCGACAGCGCACCGAGTTCGGTGACGTAGGTGCCCGTCTCGGCGAGGTTGGTCTCCGGCCCGCTCACCGCGCCGGTCGCGAGGTTCGCGAACCGGTACGGCACGCCGCTCGGCGACTTCGGGAACGCCGGCAGCAGCCGGTCGGCGAGGTCCGCGGCCGGCTCGAGCAGCCGCTGCTCGCCAATGCAGTGGTAGCCGGACAGCAGGCCGCCGACCATCCGGATGTTGGTCTCGAAGACCTGGAACGGGGCGTCGATGTCGAACCGGAGGTTGGCCTCGACCCACTCGACGCCTTGCGCCACCTCGGCGTCGAGCTCCATCAGCCAGAGCGTGTCCAGCGCCTCGACGATCGTCAGCCCGACCGGGTGGCCCGGCACGAAGAACTCCTCGAAGCCGCCGCTGACCGGCTTGATCTGGTCGTGCCCGAACGCCTTGGCCACGTAGTTGCGCCAGGCCCACCGGGTCTCGTCGCGGACGTCGTCGGCCAACGGCCGCCATCGTGCTGACGTCGCTGCGGGCGCGGCCAACGCCTGCGGGGCGCTCACCTCCCCGGCCGCACCGAGCCCGGCGGCGGCGCCGAGCAGTCCGAGGAACCTTCTGCGATGCAGGGAAGTACGCATCCGGTGGTCCTGACAACCTTGTCGGGATGAACCTGCGGTCTAGACCACCTTCCGAAAAGTCCCCAGGTCCGTCAAGCGTTGACAACCGCGGCCGCGGCGTAGTCGAATCGCCGGCATCATGACAACGTTGTCCAACCACCGATCGCGCAAGGTGCGCCGGGCCACGATGAGCGACGTGGCGCGGCTGGCCGGCGTCTCGATCAAGACCGTGTCCCGGGTGGTCAACGACGAGCCCGGGGTGCACGTGGACACCGCCGAGCGGGTGCTGGCGGCCATCGAGCGGCTGGGCTTCCGGCGCAACATCGGCGCGCTCAACCTGCGCCGCGGCTCCTCCACCGGCACGATCGGGCTCGTGCTCGAGGATGTGGCGAACCCGTTCTACTCGGGGCTCACCCGCGCCGCCGAGGAGGTCGCCCGCCGGTTCGGCCGCCAGGTGCTGACCGGGTCGTCGGACGAGGACCCCGCCCGCGAGCGCGAGCTGTCGCTGGAGTTCTGCGCGCGTCGGGTGGACGGGCTGATCGTCGTCCCGGCCGGGGCGCGGCACGGGTACCTGATGCCGGAGATCGCGTCCGGGATGCCGGTGGTGTTCGTCGACCGGCCGCCCGGTGACGTCGTCATGGACACCGTGCTGGTGGACAACGTCGAGGGCGCCGCGTCCGCCGTCGCGCACCTCGCCCGGCACGGTCACCGGCGGATCGCGTTCCTGGGCGACGCGCCGTCGATCTTCACCGCGGGCGAGCGGCTGCGCGGGTTCCGCGAGGGCTGTGTCGCCGCGGGCCTCCGCTTCGACGAGCGGCTGGTCACGATGGGCCCACCCACGGCGGACGGGGTGGCCGCCGCGCTGCGCCAGGTGCTGGACGGGCCGAGCCCGGCCACCGCGCTGGTCACCGGCAACAACCGGATCACCGTGCTGGCGCTGCGCGCGCTGGCCGGTGCGCCCACCCGGCCGGCGCTGGTCGGCTTCGACGACTTCGAGCTCGCCGACCTGCTCGACCCGCCGGTGAGCGTGGTCGCGCTGGACCCCGGCGTGCTCGGCAAGGCGGCCGCGGAGCTGCTGTTCGCGCGGCTGGACGGCGACGGCTCGCCACCCCGCCGGATCGTGCTCCCGGTCCGGCTCGTACCCCGTGGCTCCGGAGAGGTTGGCCCGTGACCGACACTGCTTTCGACGGCTTGCTGCCCGTTCGGCTGCCGGCCAACCAGCCGGAGCGGTTCTACCGCGGCGGGGCGGCCATCGCGGCGCTGCGCGGCGAGTACGAGGTCCGCGAGTTCGGGCCGGAGGACTGGGTGGCGTCGTGCACGACGCTGCACGGCTCGCCCGACCTGGGGCTGACCGTGCTGCCGGACGGGCGGCTCCTGCGCGAGGCGGTCGCCGAGCACCCCGACGACTGGCTGGGCGCCGCGCACGTCGCGCGGTTCGGCGCGGACTCGGCGCTGCTGGTGAAGCTGCTCGACGCGGGCCAGCGGCTGCCGGTGCACTGCCACCCGTCCGACGAGTTCGCCGCGGCCCACTTCGGGTCGCGGTACGGCAAGACCGAGGCGTGGGTCGTCGTGGGCACCTCGGGCCCGAGCGCGACCGTCCACATCGGATTCACCGACGACGTGTCGCCGAGCGCGGTGGCCGACTGGGTGGCCCGGCAGGACGCGGCGGCGATGCTCGGCGCGCTCAACTCGACGACCGTGCGGGCAGGCGACACGGTGTTCGTGCCGGCCGGGGTGCCGCACGCGATCGACGCGGGCGTGTTCATCGTGGAGCTGCAGCAGCCGACGGACCTGTCGGTGACCCTCGAGTGGCAGGGCTTCCTGTCCGACGCGGCGGGCGGCCACCTGGGCATCGGCTTCGAGAAGGCTTTGGGCTGCGTGGACCTGAGCGGCTGGGGCGGCGGGCGGCTGGGCACGCTGGGGCGCCGCCAGGAGGACACGGGCGCGCCGGTGCGCGACCTGTTCGGCGAGTCGGCGTCGGGGTTCTTCCGCGCGGAGCGGGTCCAGGGCGGGGCCGAGCTGGCGGCGTCGTTCGGGGTGCTGGTGGCGCTGTCGGGGGCCGGCGTGCTGCACACCGAGCACGCCGGCGACGGGCCGGTGGCCCGCGGCGACACGTTCGTGGTGCCCCACGGCGCGGGCGCGGCCACGGTGTCCGGGGACGTGGTGGCGCTGCGCTGCCTGCCGCCGTCCCCTAGCTGAGCCCCATGAAGCCCTCGGTGTTGTTGACCCCGCGGTAGATCTGCGGGGCGAAGCGGCCCACGCCCTGGGCGACGAGCGGGATGAACTTGACGTTGCTGCCGAGCGGCATGCGGTAGCCGTTCCGCACGCCCTGGCGTTCCCAGAGGTGCGCCATCTCGGGGTGCCGGCCGGCGAACCCGGGGTCGGCGGGGTAGAGGTCGAGGCGGACGTACGCGCGCTCGCCGGCGATCTTGTCCGTGGCGGCGCCGGCGATCTTGTCGCTGACGCTCTGGTTGAGCTCCACCGGGACGTGCTTGGAGATCGAGACGGCGGCGAGCTCGGCCCACGGCACCGCCCAGGGGGCGCCCTGCGGGTCGTCCCAGCGGATGCCGGCGGGCTCGAAGACCAGCCGGCGCGGCCGGAAGACCTTGTCCCGCTTGGCTACGACGAACATGGCGGGCACGAGGAACAGCGCCCCGATGGCGACGGCCGCGATGGCCGCGCCGGTGCCCCCGTCGACGGCGCCGATGAGCCCCGAGACGACCGCGATGAGCCCGATCCCCCCGGCCACCACGGCCCCGATGACCGCCTTCCTGCCGTCGGTGCTCCCCACATCGATGACGACCGCGCCGGGCCCGTACCCCCGCGCGACCCCCATCGGACCCGCCCCCATCGGACCGGGAGCCATCGGCGCGAGACCGGCCGGACCCGGCGCGCCGGGGGGATAGCCGGCCGCCGGATAGCCCGGCGGCGGTGGCCGGTAGCCACCCGGCTGTGGGTATCCGGGCTGTGGGTATCCGGGCTGCGGGTGGCCCGGCGGCGGATATCCCGGTGGCGGGCCGTAGCCCCGCGGGCCCGGCTGGCCGGGCGGTCCGCCGTACGGCGGCTGGAAGTGTGGTCCCCCTGGCGGCATCGTCACGCGGCCGATGGTAGCGGCGGGCACCGACGCCGCCGGGGCGATCGGGGGCGACCCACCCTGGCTAACCCTGACTAGTCGACGCGGGTCAGGCCTCGGTAGGTGTGCGGGCAGCGGCGGGCCAGCTCCCGGTCCAGCCGCCGGCCGGCGAGGCCCAGCCGGCCCAGCTCGTAGCGGTAGTCGGCGCCCTCGCGCCACAGGTCGAGGTCCGGGTTGCGCTCGCCGAAGTCCGCGCCGGCCGGCTCGAGCACCAGCGTGTAGTGCCACGCCCGGCCCCGGCCCACCCACCGGTTCTCCCGCAGCAGCCGCACCCGCGCGAGCTCATCCCACCGCACCGAGAACCCGCCGTGCGTGCGGTGCCGGACCGTGGCGCCGTCCTCGTCGAGCCGCATCCGCAGCCCGCTCGTCCGCACGGCGACCAGCACCCCCACCCCGACGAGCAGCAGCACCAGCCCGAACAGCACCGCGA
Organism: Actinophytocola sp.; assembly: GCF_009379765.1. Taxonomy (GTDB): domain Bacteria; phylum Actinomycetota; class Actinomycetes; order Mycobacteriales; family Pseudonocardiaceae; genus Actinophytocola. Next base: position 10,685 of record NZ_WHTD01000075.1, read on the forward strand.
GCGCCCGCTGGCTCGGGTCGCGGCCGGGCGGCCCCACCACCGCGGCGACGCACAGCGCGAGCCCGCCCCCACCCAGCACGAGCCCACCGAGCGTCGCCCGCCACGCCATGGCCCAGCCCAGGTTGATCTCGGCACGCATCGGGCGATGGTGTCACGTGCCGGCGATCAGGGTGTCCGCCGCCGCGTACGGGTCCAGCTCGCCGGCCGCCACCCGCCTCGCCAGGCCGGACAGCGCCTCGCCGCCCCGCACGCCGCCGAGCCGGGACCGCAGCGACGCCACGGCGATCGCCTCGATCTCCCGCTCGGCCCGGCGCGCGCGGCGGGCGTCGAGCTCGCCGTGCGAGACCAGCCAGTCGTGGTGCGTGTCGAGCGCCGCCATCACCTCGTCGACGCCCTCCCCCGCCGACGCCACCGTCGCCACGATCGGCTGGCGCCACGCCGGCCCCAGCGAGCGGCGGCCGAGCGAGATCATGTGCTTGAGGTCGCGCACGGTCTGCTCGGCGCCGTCCCGGTCGGCCTTGTTCACCACGAACACGTCCGCGATCTCGAGGATGCCGGCCTTGGCCGCCTGGATGCCGTCGCCCATGCCCGGCGCCAGCAGTACGACCGTGGTGTCCGCCAGCCCCACGATGTCCACTTCGGACTGTCCAACCCCGACGGTCTCGATCAGCACCACGTCGCAGCCCGCGGCGTCCAGCACGCGCAGCGCCTGCGGGGTCGCGGTGGCGAGCCCGCCGAGGTGGCCGCGGGTGGCCATCGAGCGGATGAACACCGCCGGGTCCGTGGCGTGGTCGTGCATCCGGATCCGGTCGCCGAGCAGCGCCCCGCCGGAGAACGGCGACGACGGGTCGATCGCCAGCACACCCACCCGAAGGTCCCGCGCGCGGAACGCCGCGATGAGCATCGACGTGGCGGTCGACTTGCCGACGCCGGGCGGTCCGGTGAGGCCCAGCACCCGCGCCCGCCCCACGAACGGCGTCAGCGCGACCGCCACCGCACGCAGGTGCGGGCTCTCGTCCTCGACGAGCGAGATCAGCCGCGCGACCGCCCGCGCCTGACCGGACCGGGCGTCCGCGACCAGCGCCGGGATGTCCACACGGGACAAGCTAGACCTTGAGCAGCAGGGCGTCGCCCTGCCCGCCCCCACCGCACAGCGCGGCCGCGCCGAGCCCGCCACCGCGGCGGCGCAGCTCGTGGGCCAGGTGCACGGCCAACCGCGCCCCGGACGCCCCGATCGGGTGACCCAGGGCGATCGCGCCGCCGTTGACGTTCACGATGTCCTCGCTGACGCCCAGCTGCCGGGTCGACACCACGCCGACCGCGGCGAACGCCTCGTTGATCTCCACCAGGTCGAGGTCCGACGCCGACAGCGAGGCCTTGGCCAGCGCCGCCTTGATGGCGTTGGCCGGCTGCTCGTGCAGGCTCGCGTCCGGCCCGGCGACCACGCCGTGCGCGCCGATCTCGGCCAGCCAGGACAGGCCGAGCTCCCGCGCCTTCGCCTTGCTCGTCACCACGACCGCGGCGGCACCGTCGGAGATCTGCGACGCCGAGCCCGCGGTGATCGTGCCGTCCGAGGAGAACGCGGGCCGCAGCTTGCCGAGGCTCTCGACAGTGGTGTCGCCGCGCACGCCCTCGTCGGTGTCGAACACGATCGGGTCGCCCTTGCGCTGCGGCACCGACACCGGCGCGATCTCCTCGGCGAACAGCCCGCCGGAGATGGCGGCCGCCGCGCGCTGGTGCGAACGCGCGGAGAACGCGTCCTGCTCCTCGCGGGTGAGCCCGTAGCGGGAGTTGTGCTTCTCCGTCGCCGCGCCCATGGCCACCTGGTCGAAGGCGCAGAACAGGCCGTCGTGGGCCATGTGGTCGATCATCGACACGTCGCCGTACTTGAAGCCCGAGCGGGACTTCGGCAGCAGGTGCGGCGCCTGGGTCATCGACTCCTGCCCACCGGCCACCACGATGTCGAACTCGCCCGCACGGATGAGCTGGTCGGCCAGCGCGATGGCGTCGAGGCCGGACAGGCACACCTTGTTGATCGTCAGCGCGGGCACGTCCATCGGGATGCCGGCGGCGACCGCGGCCTGGCGCGCGGGAATCTGCCCGGCGCCCGCGGTCAGCACCTGCCCCATGATCGTGTACTCGACCTGCTCCGGCGCGACGCCGGCCCGGTCGAGCGCGGCCTTGATCGCGACGCCGCCGAGCTGCGCGCCGGTGAAGTCCTTGAGCGAGCCGAGCAGGCGGCCGATCGGGGTACGTGCCCCGGCGACGATGACGGAACCGGACACGACGAGTCCTCCATTGGCTAGCGGTCGTTAACTTCGGACGATACTCGGGACGGTGCCCGCGGACCCCGCGTGATGTGAGTAGCCGCACAGGCGCCGGACGATCTCCGGCGTTACCTTGTCTGACATGGACGAGCTGAAGCCGTACGTCACCGCCGTCGACCATGTGGGCATCGCCGTGCCGGACATGGCCGAGGCGATCACGTTCTACCGCGACGTCCTCGGCTTCGAGCTCACCCATGAGGAGGTCAACGAGGAACAGGGCGTGCGCGAGGCGATGATGCACCCGCCGGGCGACGCCGCCGGAACGGCCGTACAGCTGCTCGCGCCGCTCGGCCCGGACACCACGATCGGCAAGTTCCTGGCCCGCAGGGGACCCGGCGTGCAGCAGGTGGCCTACCGGGTCTCCGACCTCGACGCGGCCAGCGAAGCGTTGCGCGCCAAGGGTTTGCGGGTGATATACGACGAGCCCGCCGCGGGTACGGCCAACAGCCGGACCAACTTCGTGCACCCGAAGGACGCGGGCGGCGTGCTCATTGAGCTAGTGGAGCCGGCGCCGACCCGGCCGTGAGCGCGCCCGCGATGAAGTCGACCTCGCGGTCCATGGTCTCCGCGCTCGCCACGTCGGCGGTGTCGCCGTGCCGCGCCACCGAGTGCCGGTAGCTCACCGCCAGCGCGAGGAGCCCCGAGGCGGTGTCGACCGCGGCGACCGGCAGGCTGCCGGTGCTCGCCGCGGTGATCACCGCGCGGACCTGGTCGACGACCGTGCCGAACCGCGCCTGGAGCGCGTCGCGGACCGCGGTGTGCGTGTCGGCCTCGCGCCAGAGCAGGTGGGAGAGCAGGTAGGAGGCCCGCAGCCGGGCGTCGAGCTCGGCGACCAGCCGGCGCAGGCTGGCCGCGACGTCCCCCGGCACGACCACGCCCGAAGGCTCGACGTGCTCGTCGGGCAGCCGTGCGACCAGCGCGGTGAGCAGGTCGGGCTTGTGTTGGAAGTAGTAGTGCACGAGGCCCTTGGGCACCCCGGCACGGGTCGCGATCCGGGAGGTCGGGGTGGCGTCGAAGCCCGACTCGGCGAACAGCTCCTCGGCCGCGGCCAGGATCCGCTCGCGCGCGGACGGGTCGTCGCTCTTCTTCTTCGTCAGCCGCATCGTGCTGCCCCTTCTCGCAGGCGCGCGGTCCATAACGTAACCCCGAAGGCCACGCCATGGACCGCGTGCGGTTATCGAAGGGGTCGGTCAGCCCTGCGCACGCCCGGCGGGTCGTTCGGCCCGCCGGACGCACCGACACTAGTGCTGGCCGGCCATTCCGGTGCCGGCCCGGTGTGCCGCCTGGGCGACCGGGAGCGCCGCCGCGCCGGCGATGACCGTCAGCGCGCCGATGATCCACGAGGACCACGAGATGCCGCCGAGCTCGGTGTAGCTCATCACCCATGGGGAGATGAACATGAGCACCCCGAGCACGATCTGGATCCCCTCCCCGTAGACCTGGCCGGGCACGGCCAGTGAGGCGAGACCGTCCAGGGCGACCAGCGCCCCCAGGATGATCATCGTCCACATCGCGGCGTTGTCCGTGTTCATCCACAAGGGCGACAACAGCGCCACGACACCCAGTACGACCTCCGCCCAGTCGTGCGGCCTGGTCCACGGCCGGACGGTTGCGGATGGATTCGTCATCGAGACCACCTCCGTGTTGTGCCTCAGCACCGATAATGCACTTGATTGGCCGGCCGGTCAAACTCGGTTCGGCGTCATGTGGGTCACACTCCGGGTGGCCCCCGCGGCACGGCCGGGGCCACATCTCGAACCATCGAGTGACCCGCCCCTCACCTCGCTGGCTCTGTACCGTTACCGGTCGGTAGCGTCGCTGCGCATGCGGAAGATCCTCGACGCGATACTCGCCGGTGACCTGGCCGCGGTCGGCTCGCTGCCCGTCCCCGAGTCCTACCGGGGCGTGACGGTCCACGCCGACGAGGTGGCGATGTTCGCCGGCCAGTCCACTCAGGACAAAGACCCGCGCAAGTCACTCCACGTGGACGATGTCCCCACCCCCGAGCTCGGGCCGGGCGAGGCGCTCGTCGCCGTCATGGCCAGCGCGGTCAACTACAACACCGTCTGGACGTCGATCTTCGAGCCGATGGACACCTTCGGCTTCCTGCGCCGCTACGGCCGGACGTCTCCCCTGGCCAAGCGGCACGACCAGCCCTACCACGTGGTCGGCTCCGACCTGGCCGGCGTCGTGTTGCGCACGGGTCCGGGGGTCAACGCCTGGCAGCCGGGTGAAGAGGTCGTGGCGCACTGCCTGAACGTCGAGCTGGAGCACCCGGACGGGCACAACGACACGATGCTCGACCCCGAGCAGCGCATCTGGGGCTTCGAGACCAACTTCGGTGGCCTGGCCGAGCTCGCGCTGGTCAAGTCCAACCAGCTGATGCCCAAGCCCGCGCACCTGACCTGGGAGGAGGCGGCCTGCCCCGGCCTGGTCAACTCGACCGCCTACCGGCAGCTGGTCTCCCGCAACGGCGCCGGCATGAAGCAGGGCGACACCGTCCTCGTCTGGGGCGCGTCCGGCGGCCTCGGCTCCTACGCGACACAGTTCGCGCTGAACGGCGGCGCCACCCCGGTGTGCGTCGTGTCCTCGCCGGAGAAGGCGGCGATCTGCCGCAAGATGGGCGCGGAGCTGATCATCGACCGCAACGCCGAGGGCTACCGGTTCTGGAAGGACGAGCACACCCAGGACCCCAAGGAGTGGAAGCGGTTCGGCGCCCGGATCCGCGAGCTCACCGGCGGCGACGACCCGGACATCGTGTTGGAGCACCCGGGCAAGGAGACCTTCGGCGCGAGCGTGTTCGTCGCCAAGCGCGGAGGCACGATCGTGACCTGCGCGTCGACCAGCGGGTTCCTCCACCAGTACGACAACCGGTACCTGTGGATGAACCTCAAGCGCATCATCGGCTCGCACTTCGCCAACTACCGCGAGGCGTGGGAGGCGAACCGGTTGATCGCAAAGGCGAAGATCCACCCCACACTGTCCAGTGTGTACCCACTGGAACAGACCGGGCAGGCCGCCACCGACGTGCACCGCAACACCCACCAGGGCAAGGTCGGCGTGCTCTGCCTCGCCCCCGAGGAAGGTCTCGGCGTGCACGACACCGAGCTGCGTGAGCGGCATCTCACGGAGATCAACCGTTTCCGCGGCGGGTAAGGGTCTTTCCTACACACGTCACCTCGCCGAGCGGCGCAGGGTAGCGTGGGCGCATGGCGTTAGGTGAGGAGCGCGATCTCGTACCGCTGGGTGCCGGCTTCGACATCACCAAGCGGGGTTACAGCCGCATGCAGGTGGAGGAGCACCTCGAGCAGCTGGACGGTCAGCTGAAGCTGCTCGCCGCCGACCGCAACGCGGCCTCGGCGCAGGCGGCCGAGCTCACCGCGCAGCTCGAGGTGGCCCGCACCAGCATCGACGACCTTCGCGGTCAGATCGAACGCCTGTCGCTGCCGCCGACCACGATGGCCGGCCTGTCCGAGCGGCTGCAGCGCATGCTGCGCCTCGCCCAGGAGGAGCGCGAGGAGGTCAACGCCAAGGCCGCGGCCGAGGCCGAGCACATCCGCACCAAGGCCGAGGCCGACGCCGCGCAGCTGCGCCAGCAGTACGAGAAGCAGCTGGCCGAGCTCGCCGAGCGGCGCGCGGCCATGGAGGCCGAGCACCGCGAGGTCATCGAGAAGGCCGAGGCCGAGGCGGCCGAGATCACCTCGACGGCAGAGGCCGAGCGCACCCGGCTCGACGCCGAGGGCGAGCAGCGCCGGGTCGCCGTCGAGGAGGACTTCGAGATCGCGATGGCGTCGCGGCGCACCGAGTCGATGCGCGCGCTCGCCGAGCAGGAGGCCACGTCCAAGTCGGAGGCCGAGCGCCGGGTGCGCGAGGCAACCGAGGAGGCCAACCGGCGCCGGCACGAGGCCATCACCGAGTCCACCGCCCGCCTGCAGGAGGCGTCGGACGAGGCGCACCGGCGGGTCCGGGAGGCCACCGAGGAGTCCAACCGGCGGATCAGCCACGCCGCGCAGCGGGTCAAGGCGCTGCGCCAGCTGCGGACCCGGGTGGCCGAGCAGCTCGCCTCGGCCCGCGACCTGGTCGCCGACGCGCACGAGCACCTGGACATCGCCGCGCCGGCGTTCGAGGCACTGCCGGAGGAGAAGGACACGGTCACCGCGGACAAGCCCAGCCCTGCGCCCCGGGAGCGCAACCCGCTGCCCGGCCCGCCCAAGGAGCACTGGGAGGCCGGCGGCACGGGCAGTGACGCCCCGGCCGACCTCCCCGCCGAGGTGGCCCAAGCCGCCACCCGACGCCTCACCCGCTGACCCACAACCCCCGCGAGTCCAACCGCCAGAACCCGCGAGTCCAACGTTCAGGACCGTTCGGGCAGTGCTACTCGCCGATGTCCTCGAACCAGAGGTCCGGGTGGTCGGCGATGAACGTCGTCATCAGCTCCACGCACCGCGCGTCATCCACCAGCGAGATCTCCACCCCGTGCTCGGCCAGCCAGTCGTGGCCGCCGTGGTACGTGGTCGCCTCGCCGATGACCACCCGCCCGATCGCGAACTGGCGGACCAGGCCGCTGCAGTACCAGCACGGCGACAGCGTCGTGACCATCGTCGTGTCGCGGTAGTGCCGGCGCCGGCCCGCGTTGCGGAACGCCGCCGTCTCGGCGTGCATCGACGGGTCGCCGTCCTGCACGCGGCGGTTGTGGCCGCGGCCGAGGAGCTCCCCGCCGGGGCCGAACAGCGCCGCGCCGATCGGGATCCCGCCCTCGTCGAGCCCGCGCCGCGCCTCGTCGACCGCCACGTCGAGCATCCCCGCAAGATCCATGCCTCATTCTGCGATCGGGTTGCCCGGCACGGTAGGTTTACCCGCGAGTAGATAACCGGAGGCAACATGGCGGCTTACCAGACCGTGGTCGTCGGCACGGACGGCTCGGACTCCTCCTACGCGGCGGTCGACCGCGCCGCGCGGATCGCCGCGGACAGTGGCGCCACGCTCGTCATCGCGTGTGCCTACCACCCCGCCCGGCCGGACGACGTCACCAAGGCGCAGGACGAGCTCGGGCCGGACGCCGCCTACCAGGTCGTCGGGTCCACGCCGGCCGAGGACTCCGTGCGCACCGCCGCCGAGCGGGCCAGGAAGGTGGGCGCCACCAAGATCGACACGGTCGTCGTGGACGGCGAGCCCGTGCCGACGCTGTCCAAGGTGGTCGTCGAGCGGTCCGCCGACCTGCTCGTCGTGGGCAACCGCGGGCTGAACACGCTCGCCGGGCGCATCCTCGGCTCGGTCCCCTCCGAGGCGGCCCGCAAGTCGAAGGTCGACGTCCTCATCGTCCACACCACGTGACCGAACCGCGGGCCGACGAGCGGCTGGAGGCCCTGCAGCAGCGCATCGAGCGCATCCTGCTCGGCGGCGCCCGCCAGTACACCCGCGCCGAGGTCGCCGAGCGTTCCGGCGTACCCGCGGAGCGCGCCACCGCGCTGTGGCGCGCACTCGGCTTCGCCACCGCCGCGGACGACGCCGCGGTGTTCACCGACGGCGACATCCGCGCGCTGCGCATCGCCAACGAGCTGATCCAGGCCGGCATCATCGACCCCGCAGTGGCGATCTCCAGCGCGCGGATGATCGGCCAGCACATGTCCCGGCTCGCCGAGTCCCAGGTCCTGATGCTGCGTGACGTCGTGGCCGCCAACCCCGAGCTCGCCGACGAGCGCCAGCTCGCCCGGCTCGTCGAGCACCTCGCGCCGGACCTGGAGCAGCTGCAGGACTTCGTGTGGCGGCGGCACCTCGCCGCGTACTCGGTGCGGATGCTCGTGTCGTCCGACGAGGACATCGACGAGCGCCGGCAGGTCGTCGGGTTCGCGGACATGGTCGGCTTCACGAGCCTCACCCGGCGCTCCACCGAGGCCGAGCTCGTCGCCGTGGTCGACCGCTTCGACGCGCTCGCCGCCGAGGTCGTCGCGGACAACCACGGCCGGATCGTCAAGATGCTCGGCGACGAGGTCCTGTTCGTGGCCGACTCCCCCACCGAGGGCGCCGAGATCGCGCTGACCCTGCTGGAACGCGCCGAGCAGGACCCCGATGTGCCGTCGCTGCGGGCCGGCCTCGCGCTCGGCCGGGTGCTCAACCGGTTCGGCGACGTCTACGGTTCGGTGGTCAACATCGCGAGCCGGCTCACCGGCATCGCCCGCCCCGGCACCGTGCTGGTCGACCGCGAGCTGTCCGAGGTCCTCGCCGACGAGGAGGGCTACGCGGTCCGCCCGCGCCGGCCGGTGTCGGTCCGCGGCTACGCCCGGCTGCGCTCGGCGAGCCTGCGCCGCGCCGGCGACGAGCCGCCCTCGCTGGCCGAGTCCGCCCAGCGGCTCACCGCCGAGCTGCTGGCCCTGGTCGGCGACACCGACGACCACACCGACGAGCACGAAGAGCCGCACATCCCCCTGGAACCGGACGACGACCGGCACCGCCGCGCACGGCGCCGCCGCCGGCACGACCGGGCTTGATCGAGTCGGGCATGCCCTGAACGACGCACTCGGGGCGTTCGACGTCCCGGGCGCGTCGTTCAGGGCATCGGGCCGGCGAGCCAGCGGGCGACCGCCGACGCGACCTCGTCCGGGGTCTCGAGCGGCGCCAGGTGCCCGGCGCCGGCGATCTCCACCAGCTCGACCTCCAGCGCGTCGGCCATCAGCACGGCTTCTTGGCGCGGGATCAGCGCGTCCTCGGCGCCGCGCACGACGAGCGCCGGCACGCCGGACGCGCGCAGCAGGTCGAGGGAGTCGGGGCGGGCGGCCATCGCCCGCTGCGCCCAGGCGACCGCCGCCGGGTCCTGGTCGGCGATCAGCGCGCGCAGCGTCACCTCGACGTCCGGGCGCTTCTCCAGCGTCGTGGCGCCGAGCAGGTTGGTGAGCATCGAGTCGGCCAGCCAGCCGATCCCCTCGGCCTCGGCCCGCGCGGCCACCGCGACCCTGTTCTCCCGCGCGGCCTCCGTGTCGGCCGTCGCCTTCGTGTCGACCAGGACCAGCCCGCTCACCCGCGAGGGCGCGGCCCGCAGCACCGCCATCGCCACGTAGCCGCCCATCGAGCACCCGCCGAGGACCGCCCGCTCGACGCCGAGCCGGTCGAGGTCGTCGAGCAGCGCGGCGGCGGCGAGCCCGAGGTCGGGCCCGCCGACCGGCGGCGCGGCGCCGAAGCCCGGCAGGTCGGGCGTGATGATCCGATCGCCGGTGGCGGATCGGAGGCCGTCCCACATCCGCGAGTCGAGCGGGAACGCGTGCAACAACACGACAGGGTCACTCATGTGCACGTCACATCCAACACCGCCGAATGACATGATGCGGGGCATGGCCCCTACCGTCCGAGCCGACCTCGCCAACCTCCCGGACTACATCCCCGGGCGCAAGATCCCCGGCGCGATCGTGCTGTCCAGCAACGAGGTCTCCACCCCGACGCCGCCGTCGGTACTCGCCGCGATGGCCGAGGCGGCCGCGGGCGCCAACCGGTACCCGCAGATGGCCAACGACGACCTGCTCGCCAGGACGTCCGCGTACGTCGGCGTGCCGGAGGAGCGGCTCGCGATCGGCTGCGGCTCGGTGAGCTTGTGCCAGCAGCTCGTGCAGGCCATGTGCACGGACGGCCAGGAGGTCGTGTTCGCGTGGCGCTCGTTCGAGGCCTACCCGATCGTCACGCAGATCGCGGGCGCCGTGCCGGTCCGGGTGCCGCTGACCGCCGACTACCGCCACGACCTCGCCGCGATGCTCGCCGCGATCACCGACAACACGCGGGTGGTGTTCATCGCCAACCCGAACAACCCCACCGGCACCGCGCTGTACACCGCCGAGCTGGCGCGCTTCCTCGACGCGGTGCCCGACCACGTGCTGGTCGTGCTGGACGAGGCCTACCGCGAGTTCGTCACCGCCGCCGACCTGCCGGACGGGCTGGCGCTGGTCGAGGGCCGGGACAACCTGGCCGTGATCCGGACGTTCTCCAAGGCCTACGGGCTGGCCGGCATCCGGGTCGGCTACTCGGTCGCGTCGCCGGAGATCACGAGCGGGGTACGCAAGGTCGGCATCCCGTTCTCGGTCTCGCGGGTGGCCCAGGCCGCGGCGGTCGCCGCCATGGACGCCGCCGACGAGCTGCTCGCCCGGTGCGAGCCGGTGACGGTCGAGCGCGAGCGGGTGCACGCGGCGTTGCTGGAGATGGGCTTCGAGGTGCCGGCGTCGCAGGCCAACTTCGTGTGGCTGCCGCTCGGCGAGCGGACCGCCGCGTTCAACGAGCACTGCCTGGAGCAGAAGGTCGTGGTCCGCGCGTTCGTCGGCGAGGGCGCGCGGGTGACCGTCGGGCTGCCGGAGGAGAACGACGCGTTCCTCGCGGCAGCCCGCTCGTTCACCGGCTGAGCCGCTTGCTCCGCAGGTTGTCGAGCGCGAACGCGCCAGGGCCGAGGACCGCGTACAGCAGGAAGACCCAGCAGAACATCGCGGCGGGCTCGCCGTGGTTGGCGATGGGCAGCAGCGCGTCCGGCTGATGGACGGTGAAGTAGGCGTAGGCCATCGCGCCGGAGCAGAGCACGGCGGCGGGCCTGGCGAGCAGGCCGAGGCCGACGAGCGCGCCGGCCAGCACCTCGACCGCGGCCGCCCACCAGCCCGGCCAGGCGCCGAGCGCGGCGGCGCCACCCCGGCCGTCGAGGCCGCCGAACAGCCCGAGCAGGCCGACCAGACCGTGGCAGACGAACAGGAACGACACGACCACGCGGGTCACGCCGAGGACGCCGGCCTGCAGCTTCGGTGTCGTGGCACTGGTGGCGGCGGTGGCTTCGGTGGGGTGCAGGGTGGCGGTCATGGCTGGGTCGTCCCTTCCGCGGGAGTGGTCATGCCGCGGCCGGTCGCCGCACTCTCACCGTAGTTTCCGCAGGTCAAACGAGGGTCGCGGCTCACTCGGCGAGGGTGGGTCAGGCGGCGACCAGCTGGGGTCGGGCGGCCTGGCCTGCGTGCGCCCTGGCCCGCGTGGCGAATTGGCGCCGGGCGGAGGTGACGCGCCGCCAGTGCGCGGTCCGCTCCGTGGCGGCCGAGGCGCTGACGTTGGCGAGGACCTCCGCGGCCCTCGCCGCCGAGTCGATCGCCGCCGCGGCGGCGAGGTAGTCGCCGGCGTCGATCAGCGAGTAGGCGTGCCGCATCTCGGCCTGCGCGGTCGCGTAGATCGCGTAGGCGGTCAGGTTGTCCGCGAGCGAACCGAGTGGGTGAGACACCGGACTCTCCGATCTGTGCCGTCGGGCTCCATCACAGATACGTCGAAGCAGCGACGGCCGGAAAGACATCCGGCTTCAAGATTTTTCGGCGAGAGCGTGCCGAAGTACCGAACCTGAGGCATCCTGAAGCAGCACAACTACACAGCGCGAGCAGCGCGCATCTCTCCTGCCGGTCCGGGCGATTGTCGATTGGGGGTCCAGTCGCCCGGGTCACCGTGACCGGCCAGGCCGGCGCGGCAGGAGAGAGGAGCACCCCGCTCTTACATAGGCCCGGGAGCTACCAGAACCTGCTCGTCGGGCGGCGCCTGTGCCGGGCGTTCCAGCAGGACTCGTGCCAGTGGCGGCGGTCCGCGACGCCTCCTGTGTCGTCCGCGGGCCACACCACCACGTGGGCGGTGCCGGGGCGGATCTCGTGGTCGCAGCCCGGGCAGCGGTACGTCTTCGTCGTCTGGGTGCCGGGGATGCGGCGGACCAGCCAGTCGCCGTCCGTAGCCGCCTCGAGCTGCTGCCAGCCGGCGGAGGGAGGGGGAGATGGCTCCGGGCGGCGGGCGCGCCGGTCCCGGTTACGACGAGGCACGACAAGCCACGGTAGCGGCAGGGCACAATGGACCCGTGCCGACATACGAGTTCCGCTGCCACGAGTGCGCGCAGACCTTCGACGTCCAGCGCCCCATGAGCGCCTCCGCCGACCCCGCGCCCTGCCCGGACGGCCACCCGAACACCGTCAAGCTGCTCTCCACCATCGCGCTCACCGGCGCCGCCGGGGGCGAGGGGGCGCGCATGCCCGTGGGCGGCGGTGGCGGTGGCGGATGCTGCGGTGGCGCATGCGGCTGCGGCTGACCGAGACGGGTCAGCTGTAGTCCCGGAAGCCCTTCCCCGTCTTGCGACCCAGCCGGCCCGCGGTGACGAGGTGCTCCAGCAGCGGCGCGGGCGCGAACCCGGCGTCGCGGAACTCGTAGTACAGCGTGCGCTCGATCGCCAGCGACACGTCCAGGCCGACCACGTCCAGCAGCTCGAACGGGCCCATCGGCAACCCGCACCCGACCTTCATCGCGGTGTCGATGTCGTCGGCGTCCGCGTAGTGCGCCTCCAGCATCTTCACCGCGTCGTTCAGGTACGGGAACAGCAGCGCGTTCACGATGAACCCCGCCCGGTCCGAGCAGTGCACCGGGTGCTTGCCGACCTTCCGGCACACCGCTCGCGCGGTCGCGACGACATCCTCGGCGGTCGCGATCGTGGAGACGATCTCCACCAGCTTCATCACCGGCGCCGGGTTGAAGAAGTGCAGCCCCACGACGTCCGATGGCCGCGAGGTCGCCGCCGCGCACTCGATCACCGGTAGCGACGACGTGGTGGTGGCGAGGACCGCGCCGGGCTTGACCACCTCGTCCAGCGCGCCGAACACCGCCCGCTTGATCGACAGCTCCTCGGCCACCGCCTCGACGACGAGATCGCAGTCGGCCAGCTCGTCGAGGTCGACCACGCCGCGGATCCGGCCCAGCACCGCCTCGCGGTCCTCTTCGGACAGACGACCCTTGACCACCTGGCGGTCCAGCGACTTGCGCACCGCGGCGAGCGCCGCGGTGGCCCTGTCCGCGGTGCGGGCTCGCAGCACCGTGTCGAAACCCTTCTTGGCGAACACTTCCACGATGCCGGTCGCCATCGTGCCGGTGCCGACCACGCCGACCCGCTGAACGTCCCGTGTGGACACCTCGGTCCCCCCCGCCGGCGCGGGCGTGAGCACGTCGGGCACCACGACCGGCGAGTCGAGCCCGTCGTAGGTGTAGAAGCCGCGCCCGGACTTGCGGCCGAGCAGCCCCGCGGTGATCATCTGCCGCAGGATCGGCGCGGGCGCGTGCAAGCGGTTGCGCGACTGGCGGTACATCGTCTCGAGGATCTCGTAGGCGGTGTCCAGCCCGATCAGGTCCAGCAGCGCCAGCGGCCCCATCGGGTAGCCGCAGCCGAACCGCATCGCCGCGTCGAGGTCCTCCCGGGTGGCGTAACGCGACTCGTACATCGACACCGCGTGGTTGAGGTAGCCGAACAGCAGCGCGTTCGCGATGAACCCGGCCCGGTCGCCGATCACCACCGGCTCCTTGCCGAGCTTGCGCGCGAACGCCTCGACGTCGGCGACCACGTCCGGCTCGGTGACGACCGTGCGCACGATCTCCACCAGCTTGAGCACCGGCGCGGGGTTGAAGAAGTGCAGCCCGACGACCTTGCCCGGCCGGCCGGTGTGCACCCCGATCTCGGTGACCGACAGCGAGGACGTGTTCGACGCGAGGATCACGTCCGGCCGGCACACCTCCTCCAGCTCGGTGAACACCCGGGCCTTGAGCTCGAGGCTCTCCGGGATCGCCTCGACGACGAGGTCCGCGTCGGCGAGGTCGGCGAGCGAGGTGGTGAAGCTGATCCGGTCGAGGAGCGCGGTGCGCGCGGCCGCGTCGAGCTTGCCGCCGGACAGCGCGCGCTCGGTCGAGTACTCGAGGTGCTCGCGGGCCCGGTCGACGCAGTCCTGGTCGAGCTCGACCCCGATCACCCGGATGCCCGTCCGGGCCACCACCTCGGCGATCCCGGCACCCATGGTGCCCAGCCCGACCACTCCGACACATCCGAGCTCGCGCGTCATCGCTACCTCCGGAGACCGACAAACCGGGTAGGCCGGATGCTACCTGTCAGTAACAACGGCCGCGCACGGTCGTGTCGGGGCTCACGGGGTCGGCAGCCGGGGCCACACCTTCGTGGCGACCGCGACCGCGGCTTGGCAGCCGGCGTCGACCTGCCCCGTCGGCGTCCGCACGAACACCGACGCGAGCTCGACGATGTCCTCCGTGACGTCGACCTCCTCGAACGGGATGTGCCCGCTGTCCACCGAGCAGAACGCCGAGGTCCCGGCCTCCGGGAACGGGTTGGTGACCGACGGCCTGCCCGCGATCGGGTCGCTGTTCGCGCCGGTGGGCGCCCAGGTGGTGGGCTGCGGGCCGGCACCGAACACGAGTCGGACGCTCAGCCGGCTCTCGTCCGACGAGGTCTCCCAGTAGCACTGGTGGTGGGCCGGGTACTCGCGGCGCTTCGCCGCGGCGAACCCGGGCAGGGCGGTGACCGTCTCGTCGTCGACCAGTGCGCACGGGTCGACCGAGACCAGCGAGTCCGGCTCCGGCTCCCGGTGCTTCACGCCGTTCTCGTCGATGACCTCGAGGACCTTCGCCATGCCGGCCTCGACCATGGGGCAGGTGTCCGGCGAGTCGCCCTGGTAGGTCGAGCTGCCGACGTCGAGAGTGATCTCGTCGACGAACACGAGTGCCTGGGAGCAGAAGCCGGGGCTGTCGTCACGGCGCGCGGTGTACAAGCCGTTGTCGAGCTCGTCGCTCTTCTTGCTCTCGAGCTCCGGGGTGTCGCTGAGCTCGCCGAGCAGGCCGACCGAGATGATGACCTGCACATCCGCCGAGGGCTCGATGGAGATCGCGCAGTAGTCGAGCGACTCCGGGGTGGCGAGCTCGGTGGTGCCGAACGACTCGAACGCCTCCGGGTCGGTGAGGCTGCACGGATCGATCGTGGAGAGGTCGCCCAGCACGTTCTCGGCGGTGGGTTCGGGCGGTTCGCTGATCGTGGTGGCCGCCACCGGCTCGCCGCCGACCCGAGCGCTGCAGCCGGCGAGGGCCGACACCCCGAGCACGGCCACGGCGAGCACCGCGCCCAATCCAGACTTCGCCAACCAGATCACGTCCCTACCGCTCGTACCGTAGGGAAATGGTCCCACGTCAGGGTTTCGGCAGGGTGGCAATCAGCTTTTTCGCGAGCGCCTGCGGGGCCACGCACGGGTCCTCACCCTTCGCGGGTTCCGACTTGTCGTAGAACAGGTGGACGATCTCGCTGTCCTCGCTGTCGAACGGCCGGTGCGCGAACTGGAGCTCGCAGCTCGCGACGTCGGAGGTGGTGGCCTCCTGGTAGCCGGTGACGCCACCGCCGAGGTCGACCGGCTTGGCGTCGGAGCCGCCTTCCTCGGGGTCGAAGCCGAGGCGGAACCAGAGGCCGAGGTTGGCGGACTCGCCGGACCAGTTGCACCAGTGCAGGTTGTACGGAGCGCCCTCGTCGTCAGCGCCGAGTGCGGCGGTCAGCGCGGCCTCGTCGAGCGCCGCGCACGGGTCGACGGAGAGCAGCGTGCCCTTGGCCGCGTCGTACTCTGGAGGGTCGGCGCGGATCGCCTCGACGACGCCGGCCATGACGGTCCGACCGGCCTTGCAGAGGTCCTTGGCGCTGCCGCCGGCCTGGATGACGAGTCCGAAGTTGGGCGAGGTCGAGGTGACGACGGTGATGAAGCAGGCGTCGCCGGAGTCGAGCTTGCTCTCCATCGCCGGCAGCCCGCCGATGTTCTGGTCGGCGTCGGCGGCGTTGGTGACGCTGTCGCCGAGGGTCAGCGTGATGCTGAGGTCCTCGCCGTCGGCGTCCTCCATGTAGTTGGAGCACTCGCTGAAGCCGCCGCGCGTGTTGTCGGCCGGTTTGCCGACGCTCGCGAGGAGGTCCTCGGTCAGCAGCTCGCACGGCTCGACCAGGCGGAGCTTGTCGATGGTGAAGGCGGGGTCGTCGGACCGCGGCGTGCCGGTCTCGGTGGCGCCGCCGGTGTTGGCCTGGCCCGCGGGCACGGTGGTGCGAGTGTAGGTGACCTTGGTCGTGTCGACGTCACCCCCACACCCGGCGACGACCACCATGACGGCGACGGCCGTCGCGGCCAGCAGGGTTCCCCTCACAGGTGCACCGTATCCAGTAGACGTCGATGGTGTGCGCCGACCCGCGGAACTGACACATCGGGCAGCCCGGGAGCGACCGCCCCCGCGACGACCCAGGACGGTGCCCCTTGCCCGGACGACTCACCTACGCGTTGACCGCGCTCGTCGCGCTGCTCGCCGGCTGCGCCACCACGACCCCGGCGAGGCCCGGGTCGCAGGCGGGGCCAGCACCGACGCCGTGCACTCGTGGCGGTCACCGTCACCATCGACAGGATCCAGGTCGTCGGCCCCGATGGCATCACCGAGACCGCGGACCCGGGGATCGGCGTCTACACCTGCCTCCGCGGCTCAGACCTCATCCCCATGGGCGGGACGGCGCCGTGGTCGCAGTACGTCGGCGTGACCGTCGACTCGATGCGCACCAGCGGCCATCCTGCTGCTGCAGCTGCTGCAGCTGCCGGGAGACAGCTTCGGCGGCTGGGAGTGGGCCTTCTGAGCGGCCGCGGCTAAAAGAGGCGGAACTCGTCGGAGTCCATGCCGCGGAGGGCGTCGTAGTCCAGGGTGACGCAACGGATGCCGCGGTCCTCGGCCAGGGTCTTGGCCTGGGGCTTGATCTGCTGGGCGGCGAACACCCCCTGCACCGGCGCCAGCAGCGGGTCCCGGTTCAGCAGGTCCAAGTAGCGGGTCAGCTGCTCGACCCCGTCCATCTCGCCGCGGCGCTTGATCTCCACGGCGACCGTCGTGCCGCCGGAGTCGCGGCACAGGATGTCCACCGGGCCGATCGCGGTGGGGTACTCGCGGCGGACCAGCGAGTAGCCCTCGCCCAGGGTGGTGATGTGCTCGGCCAGCAGCGCCTGCAGGTGGGCCTCCACCCCGTCCTTCACCAGTCCCGGCTCGGCACCCATCTCGTGCGCCGAGTCATGCACGACCTCCTCGAGCGTGATCACCAGCTTCTCGCCCGCCTTGTTGGCCACGGTCCACGTGCCCGGCTCCTCGGTGAGCCAGCACGGCGGGCTCATCCAGTTCAGCGGCTTGTAGGCCCGGTCGTCCGAGTGCACGGACACCGAGCCGTCGGCCTTCACCAGCAGCAGCCGGGTCGCCATGGGCAGATGAGCGGTGAGCCGGCCGGCGTAGTCGACCTGGCAGCGAGCGATCACGAGACGCACGCAGCGCAGGCTAGCCGACCAGTCCCGCATCCTTCGCGAGCACCGCCGCCTGGACCCGCTCGGCGCGGGTTCGACGCCTCGAACGCGTCGCACGGGACGTCGAGCGCCCTGAGCGCGTCGTTCAGGGCATGCCGGCGCGCTAGTCGGGCCAGTCGGGCTTGCGCTTCTCCAGGAACGCGGCCATGCCCTCGCGGGCGCCGGGCAGTTGGGACGCCGCCGCCATCACCTCGAGGGCGACGGCGTACGCATCCGCCTCCGGGCGGTCGAGCTGGGCGTAGACGGTCTGCTTGCCGATCGCCTTACTCGCCCGGCTTCCCCGGGTCGCCCGGGCCAGCAGGTCGTCGACGGCGGCGTCCAGGTCGCCGTCGGACACCACGCGGTTCACCAGGCCCCAGTCCAGCGCGGTCGCCGCGTCGACGGCGTCACCGGTCAGCACCAGCTCCATCAGGCGCTTGCGGCCGACGGACCGGGCCACCGGCACCGCGGGCGTGTGGCAGAACCAGCCGCCCTTGCCGCCGGGCAGGGCGAAACCCGCTGACGACGACGCCACGGCGAGGTCGCAGGAGGCCACCAGCTGACAGCCCGCGGCCGTGGCCAAGCCGTGCACCCGGGCGATCACGACCTGCGGCACCGACTGGATCGTGCGCATCAGCTCCGTGCACAGCCGAAGCAGGTCACGCACGCCGACCAGGTCCCGGGACGCCACGTCGCCGAAGTCGTGACCGGCCGAGAACACCGGGCCCTCGCCGGCCAGCACCACCCCGGTCGCCGGCGACGACCCGACGTCGCGGAACGCCGCCAGCAGCTCGGTCAGGTGTTCGAACGACAGCGAGTTGCGCCGGGACGGCCGGTTCATCGTGATCCGGACCGTGTCCCCGTCGGTCTTGACCAGCAGGTGCTCGTACATGCCCCCGACGGTAGCCGTCTAGCCCCGGCCGAGCACCGCCTGGAGGAACGTGCGCGTCCGCTCGTGGTCGGGCTCGGTGAACAGCTTGTCCGGCGGCGCGTCCTCGACGATCTGGCCGCCGTCGAACATCAGCACCCGGTCGGACACGTCCCGCGCGAAGTTCATCTCGTGGGTCACGCACAGGAACGTGATGTCCGTGGTCCGCGCGATGTCCTTGAGCAGCGCCAGCACGCCGGCCACGAGCTCCGGGTCGAGCGCGGAGGTCACCTCGTCGAGCAGCAGCACGTCCGGCCGCATCGCGAGCGCGCGGGCGATCGCCACCCGCTGCTGCTGGCCGCCGGAGAGCTGGCTGGGGTGCGCGTTGACCTTCTCGCTCAGCCCCACCAGGTCCAGCAGCTCGCGCGCCCGCTCCTCGGCCTCCGCGCGGGACAGGCCGAGCACCCGGATCGGCGCCTCGGTGAGGTTCTGCAGCACCTTCATGTTCGGGAACAGGTTGAACTGCTGGAACACCATGCCGATCCGCTTGCGGACCACCCGCTGGTGCTTGTCGTCGGCGGGCTCCATCCGGTCGCCGCGGCGCATGTGGCTCAGGCACTCGCCGTCCACGTAGATCGCGCCGCCAGTGACCGTCTCCAGGGTCATCAGCAGCCGCAGGATCGTCGTCTTGCCCGAGCCGCTCGGCCCGATCAGCGTGACGAACTCCCCCGGCCTGACCGAGAAGTTCAGCTCGTCGAGCACGGTGACCGGACCGAACCTCTTGACCACGCCGTCGAACTGGATCATGACGTCGGTCGCACCGCCGGCGACCTCAGGGCCTTGCTGCGACACGGCGCTCCAACCATCGGACGAGTAGGGATGCTGCGAGGCTCAGCACGAGGAACAGGACACCGGCGATGGTGATCGGTTCGACGTACCGGAACGCCCGCGACCCGGCCTGGTAGGCCGCGCCGACGATGTCCAGCACGCCGATGGTCAGCAGGATCGGCGTCTCCTTGAGCAGGGAGATCGAGTAGTTGCCCAGCGCGGGGAGCACTCGCGGAATGGCCTGCGGCAGGATCACCTTGGTCCAGGTCCGGCCGCGCGGCAGGCTGAGCGCGGTCGCCGCCTCCCACTGTCCCGGCGGCACGGCCTCGATCCCGGCTCGGTACACCTCCGCGGTGTAGGTCGCGTAGTGCAGGCCGATGGTGATCACCCCGGTCGTCACCGCGTCGAACTTCAGACCCAGGTCCGGCAGGACGAAGAACATGAAGAAGACCTGAACGATCAGCGGCGTGCTGCGGATGAACTCGATGAACGCCCAGGTGACGCGGCTGACGACGCGCAGCCGCGACCGGCGCAGCAGGGCGAGCCCCAGGCCGAGCACGTAGGCCACGATCGAGGCGAGCACGGTCACCTGAATGGTGACCAGCAGCCCCTGCCCGACGATATCGGGGAAGACCTCCCAGGCGTTGTCCCAGCTCCAGGTCTCGTTCATCAGGGCGTCCCCCCCAACGAGCCGGCTCCGGCTCCGGCGCCGGCCTCGGCCGGCACCGCGAGGGCCTTGGCACGAGCTTGCTTGCTCGGCCGGCGGCCGACGATTCGGCCCGCGCGCCGTTCGAGGTACTTCATTCCGGTGGTGATCAGGACCGCCAGGACGAGGTAGAACAGCAGCACCAACAGCCAGATCAGCCACGCCTGCGAGATGAAGTTCTCCACCAGCACCTCACGGGCCTGGTAGGTCATCTCGTGCACGGTGATGATCGTCAGCAGCGCGCTGCCCTTGAGCAGCTGGATGAACAGGTTGTTGAACGGCGGCACCATATCGACCAGTACCTGCGGCAGGATCACCCGCCGCATCCGCTGCGCCGGCGTCAGGCTCAGCGCGATCGCGCCCTCGTACTGGGCCCTGGGTACCGCGTTGACGGCACCGCGGACGACCTCGGCGCCGTACGCGCCGAAGTTCAGGCCCAGCACCACGATGCCGGCCACCAGCGGGACGATCTGGTAGCCGACCAGCACCGGCAGCACGAAGTAGATCCAGATCAGCTGGACCACCTCGGACGTGCCGCGCCAGACCTCGACGTAGATCCGGGCGACCACGCGGACCGTCCGGGACCGCGACAGCATCGCGAGTCCGAACACGAACGACAGCACGGCCGCGATCAGGATGCCGCCGACCGTCGCCTCCAGGGTCAGCAGCAGCCCGTCGAGAATCGTCTCGACGAACAGGGGCACGTTGTCAAACATGATCCGCGTCTACCGTGCGCCTCAGGCCGCCTCGCAGAGCTTCTCGGTCTTCACGTCGTCAGGCACCTCGTTGTCCGCGGTGAACCCGAACGGCTCGACGATCTTCAACCATTCGCCGCTCTCCTGCAGCTTCGTCAGCTCGGTGTTGAACGCGTCGACGAGGTCGTCGTCGCCCTTGCGGAACACGAAGCCGCCGGCCTGGATCTGCTCCTTGCCGTCGATCGTCGGCACGAACCCCTCGGTCACCTCGAACGGCGCGTCCGAGTTGTCCTCCAGGAGCCGGCGCAGCGAGATGTCGGTCAGCGCGCCGCAATAGGCCCGGCCGCCCTTCAGCGCCTGGAACAGCTCCGGCTGCCCGTCATAGGGCTGGATCTTGTCGGACGGGATGCCGAGCGCCTCGGCCACGGACTGCTCCACGGTGCCGGACAGAACCGCGATCGTCTCGCCCTTGGCCTTGAGGTCGTCGAAGTTGTTGATGCCCTTCGGGTTGCCCTTCGGCACCATGAACGCGGTCGGGGTGACGTAGTCGACCGCGGAGAACTGGGCGTTCTCGCAGCGGTCGGGCAGGATCGCCATGCCGGCGGCCACCATGTCGTACTGACCGGCGTTGAGCGCCTGGATCAGCTGGCCGAACTCGACCTGGGTGGCCTCGACATTGTCGATGCCGATGGCCTTGAACACGGCCTTCGCGACCTCGGGCGCCTCGCCGGTGACCTTGTCACCCTCGGTGTAGCCGTAGGGCACCTCGCCGGCGATGCCGACCTTGATCGAACCGGCGTCCTTGACCCGCTGCAGCGTCCCGCCCGCACCGGCCTCCGGCACCTCCGAGCAGCCCGCCAGCACCGCCGGGCCGCCGAGGGCGACCACACCCGTCACCGCGCTGAACCTGAAGAAGTCCCGCCGTGTCCAATTTGCCATCGCCATCGTTCGTCAGTCCTTTTCGTACCCAGCGCGCGTATGCATCGTTTGGAGACCACCGAACGTAGGGGCATCGTCTGAACGGGTCAAAGGCCGACGAAAGATCAAAGAAGGCCGTTAGCAAACCGAGACCTCGCGTCCACGGACAATCTTGCGAAATGCTGACGGTTCGCCGCTCAGCCGCCCGCGCAGACCTTTTCCGTGGTCAGATCGGCCGGCGGCGCGTTGTGCTCGGTGAACCCGTACGGCGCCACGATCTGCAGCCAGACGCCGCTTTCGTGCAGGTCACGCAGCCGGTTGTTGAACGACGTCAGCAGCTCGGAGCCCTCGGGGAACGCGTAGGCACCTACCCACGGCAACCGGTCCGGCGGTCGGAACGGGTCGGTCACCGCCACGCCCTCACCCTGGGTCTTCACCATGTCGCGCAGCGTGATGTCGTCGAACGCCGCGCAGTCGACCTCGCCGCTGCGCACGGCGTTCAGCAGCACGGCCGGATCCGGCAGCGCCACGATGTTCGCCTGCGGCACACCGCCCGTCCGCGCGTCCTGCTCCTCGGGCAGGCCGCCCATGACGCCGAGCTTGGCGCCGGTCGCCGCCACCTCGGCGTAGGTCTTCAGGCCCTTGGGGTTGGCGGCCGGGACGACGAACGCGGTGAGCGACACGTGGTCGGGCACGGAGAACTCCAGGTCACCGCACAGGTCGGGGCGGATGGTGAGGCCGCCGACGAGGTCGAACTGCCCAGCCGCGATGCCCGCCTGGAGCACGGCCTCGTCCCGCACGACCTGGATCTTGACGTCGGTCACGCCGAGCGCGTCGAGCACCGCGCGGGCGACCTCGGGCACCGGACCGGCGACCTCGCCGCCGTCCTCGACGGTGTAAGGCCGGTAGGACAGGATGCCGATGGTGGTCCGCTCCGGGGCCGACGGTTCGGAGCTCGTCGGCTCGGGCCCGGCCGGGCGGGCCGCGGGGTCGGCCACCGGGTCGCCGCCGACCCGCGACGAGCAGCCCGCCGCAGCCGCCGCGCCGAGAACCGTTGTGCGGTAAAGGAACTGGCGCCGCGTCCAGGCCATGTGGTCACCCCGAGGTCGTGGGAATGCCGTTCGCCGCGCGGACCACGTCCACGATCTCGTTCATGATCTCGGTGAGCTCGTAGTCCTTGGGCGTGAACACCCTAGCGACGCCGCGCTCGCGCAGGACCTGGGCGTCCTGGGGCGGGACGATGCCGCCGACCACGACCGGCACGTCCCCGGCACCCGCGGCGCGCAGCCCGTCGACCACCTGCGGCACGACCGCGAGGTGCGAGCCGGACAGGATCGACAGGCCGACGACGTGCACGCCCTCCTGCACCGCGGCGGCCACGATCTGTTCCGGGGTGAGCCGAATGCCCTGGTAGACGACCTCGAAGCCGACGTCGCGGGCGCGCACGGCGATCTGCTCGGCGCCGTTGGAGTGGCCGTCGAGGCCGGGCTTGCCGACGAGCATGCGCAGCCGGCCGCCGAGCTCGTCGCCGGTGGCGCGGACCCGGTCGCGGACGGTGGCGAGCTCGCCGGAGGCCTCGCCGCCCGCGGACGCGCCGGACACCCCGGTCGGCGCCCGGTACTCGCCGAACACGTCGCGCAGCGCGCCTGCCCACTCGCCGGTGGTGACCCCGGCCCTGGCGCACTGGAGGGTGGCGTCCATGAGGTTGGCGTCGGTGCGCGCGGCGGAGGTCAGGAGCTCCAGCGCCTTGTCCACCTCGGACTCGTTGCGCTGGGCGCGCCAGCGCTCGATCGCCTCGACGGCTTCGCGCTCGACCTCTGGCTTGATCGTCTCGATGACGCCCTCGCCCTCGAGCGGGCTCTCCTCGGTGGTGTCGAAGCGGTTCACGCCGACGACGACCTCCTCGCCGGCCTCGATGCGCCGGCGCCGCTCGACCAGCGAGCTGACGAGCTGGGTCTTCATGTAGCCGCTCTCGACCGCGGCGACCGCGCCACCCATCTCCTGCACCCGGGCGATCTCCGCGCGGGCGCCGGTCACGATCTCGTCCACTTTGGACTGGATCACCGGCGAGCCGTCGAAGATGTCCTCGTACTCCAGCAGATCCGTCTCGTAGGCGAGCACCTGCTGCATGCGCAGCGCCCACTGCTGGTCCCACGGGCGGGGCAGGCCGAGCGCCTCGTTCCACGCGGGCAGCTGGATCGCGCGGGCACGGGCCTTGCGGGACAAGGAGACCGCGAGCATCTCGAGCACGATGCGCTGCACGTTGTTCTCCGGCTGCGCCTCGGTGAGGCCGAGCGAGTTGACCTGCACGCCGTAGCGGAACCGGCGGTGCTTGGCGTTCTCGACGCTGTAGCGGTCGCGGGTGACCTCGTCCCACAGCTCGGCGAAGGCACGCATCTTGCACATCTCCTCGACGAACCGCACGCCCGCGTTGACGAAGAAGGAGATGCGCGCGACGACGTCACCCATCTTGTCCCGCGGCACCTGCCCGGAGTCGCGGACGGCGTCGAGCACGGCGATGGCCGTGCACATCGCGTAGGCGACCTCCTGGACCGGCGTCGCGCCGGCCTCCTGCAGGTGGTAGCTGCAGATGTTGGTGGGGTTCCACCTCGGCACGTTGGCGACGGTCCAGGCGACCATGTCGGTGATGAGTCGCAGGCTCGGGCCGGGTGGGAAGACATAGGTGCCGCGGGAGAGGTACTCCTTGATGATGTCGTTCTGGGTGGTGCCGGCCAGCTCGGCGACGACCTCGTGCCAGTCCGCGCCGTCGGCGTCGGCCTGCTCCTGGGCGAGCGAGACGTAGAGGGCGAACAGCCACATGGCGGTGGCGTTGATCGTCATCGAGGTGTTGGCCTCGGCCAGCGGGATGCCGTCGAAGAGCTGGCGCATGTCGCCGATGTGGCTGACCGGGACGCCGACCTTGCCGACCTCGCCGCGGGACAGGACGTGGTCGGGGTCGTAGCCGGTCTGCGTCGGCAGGTCGAAGGCGACCGACAGGCCGGTCTGCCCCTTGGCGAGGTTGCGCCGGTAGAGCAGGTTGGACGCCGCGGCCGAGGAATGGCCGGCGTAGGTCCGCATCACCCACGGGCGGTCCCGCTCGTCGTCGGTCGGATACGGCATCGGACACCTCCGTTGACCCGTCGGTCTCCTGAGAGTACTGGCCGGTAACCCCGGCGGCAGATGTTGTGGTGAACGCCGCAGGCTCTTGCGACAATGTCCGCGTGGGCTACTACACCCTGCTGATCCTGCTGGTGGTCCTCGGCCTGCTGGCGCTGGTCCTGCGGTGGGCGTCCAGTCTCGACACGGACAGGGCGCACCGGAAGGACTACGGCCTGCTGCGCGAGGTGGCGAAGGTGCCGTCGTCGACGGCGGCGCGCGTGGTCGAGTCGCAGCTCAAGGAGGCCGGCGTCGCCGCGACCACGGTCCCGGCCGAGGACGGCGTCGGCCTGCGGATCCTGGTCTTCCCGGCCGACGAGGCGGCCGCGATCGACGTGCTGCTGCACCAGAACCCTTCCTGACCGCATTTCCGGGTGAGAGTCTGGCCGCATGACTGTTGCCGGCGAAGCGGCGCGCATCGCCGCACCGGACGAGGCCGTGTCCCTGGACGAGCTCCGGTTGGCGGCCCGCAACCACGGGATGCCGCTGGAGGCGTTGCGCTACGACGTCACGCCGCCCGGGCTGCACTACCTGCTGGTCCACTACGACATCCCGTTCATCGACCCGGCCTCCTGGCAGCTCCGGGTCGGCGGCCACGTCCGGTCGCCGCTGGTGTTGGACCTCGCGGCACTGCGGGCTCGCCCGGCGGTGTCGCGCACCGTGACCCTGGAATGCGCCGGCAACGGCCGGGCGCGGCTGGTCCCCCGCCCGGTGAGCCAACCGTGGCTCGACGAGGCCGTCGGGACCGCGCGGTGGACCGGCACTTCCTTGGCGCCGCTGCTGCGGGAGGCCGGCGTGCTCGACGGCGCGGTCGACGTGGCGTTCACCGGCCACGACCACGGCACCGAGCGCGGCGTGGAGCAGGACTACCAGCGCGCGCTGTCCCTGCCGGACGCCTTGTCCGAGGACGTGCTGCTGGCCTACGAGATGAACGGCGCCCCGCTGCCGCCGCAGCACGGCGCGCCGGTGCGGCTGATCGTTCCCGGCTGGTACGGGATGGCGCACGTGAAGTGGCTGCGCGAGATCACCGTGTCGGACGCGCCGTTCACCGGCTTCCAGAACGCGGTGGCCTACCGACTGCGCCAGTCCGCCGACTCCCCCGGCGGCGGCGAGCCGGTGACCCGGATCCAGCCGCGCGCCCTGGTGATCCCGCCCGGCTTCCCCGACTTCATGACCCGCCGCCGCGTGCTGGACGCCGGCCAGGTGACCCTGTCCGGTCGAGCCTGGTCCGGCCGAGCCCCGCTGACCGCGGTCTCCCTGAGCACCGACGGCGGCGCGTCGTGGACGACGGCGACGCTGGGCCCGGCGACGGAACGGCACGCGTGGCACTCCTGGACCGCGACGTGGCAAGCGGCCCCGGGCGAGTACGAGCTGTGCGCCCGAGCCACCGACGCGGAGGGCGACCAGCCGGTGGACCCGCCGTGGAACATGCAGGGAATGGCCAACAACATGGTCCAACGGGTCCCGGTCACCGTCCGCTGAGCCTACTCAGTTCGCTGAGTCCGCTCAGTTCACCGAGTCCCGCCGAGTCCCGCCGAGTCCGCGCACCCGGTGGCACCGCCGCGGTTGTCCACAGCCTCAGCGTTTGTGGTCCGAAACTGTCGGTGCCACTCAGTAGGCTGGATTCCGGGGGGCCGGAGGCCACGGCCGGGCCACGAGGCGGCCGGGCCACCCGCAGGGGCAGCCCGGCCACTCGCGATCTCGGTCAGCGCGCGGGGTGCACCACTCCGGCGGCGCTGCCGCCCCGGCGGGACGGCTCGCCGGCGGCGATCACCTTGCCGTGGCCCACGAACTCCAGTCCCGACGCGACACCGATGTCGGGACTGATCTTGATGTTCGGGTCGAGCGGCGACGTGTCGCGAACCTCGAGCTCGTGGCCCAGCGCCTGCAGCCCCGGCACCGCCGAGTCCTGCAGGAACGCGGGTTCGACCTGGGTGGTCGCCGCGTTGCGCTGTGAGGCGCGCGGGGCGGCGATGGCGTCCGGCAGGGTCATGCCGAAGTCCACCCGGTTGACCAGGATCTGCAGCACCGTCGTGATGATCGAGGCGCCACCGGGCGAGCCGACCGCCATGAACGGCTTGCCGTGCCGCAACACGATGGTGGGCGACATGCTCGACCGCGGACGCTTGCCCGGCGCGGCCAGGTTCGGGTCGGGCGCGCTGCCCTGCGTGGGCGCGAAGTTGAAGTCCGTCAGCTCGTTGTTGAGCAGGAAACCCCGCCCCGGCACGACGATCCCGCTGCCGCCGAGCTGCTCGATCGTGTTCGTGTACGACACGACGTTGCCCCACTTGTCGCTCACCACGAAGTGGTTGGTGTGCGCGCCCTGGTTGCCGTCGGGCGTGACCGCGGCGGCGGGCTGGCAGGACGCGCCGCCGTCGGGGTCGCCGGGCGGCACCGCGCCG
>NZ_WHTD01000207.1 GCF_009379765.1 Actinophytocola sp.
ATCAGCGACCGACAGATGAAAGAACTCCCGATCACCCGCGACACCTGGCACGGCGACTGGAACTACACCCTCCGCCCGACACGCGACACGCCCAACCCACCCTGACTTGATTCACTACGCGCCCTAAGTTAGCGGCATTGGCCCGGTGCCCGGCCAGGAGTTCCTTGATGCCCGCTATCCCCTGATGGGGTCAAGCCGTCAGATTGACCTACCTGAGCAATGCCCGCATGAACAGCCAAGCAGCGAGCGTCGCACCCGAGCCGCCGTCGTCGTCGGGGCCGACTTCGTTCGCGACCTGCACCCGGCTCTCAACGCACGCAAGAGCAACCAACCGTCAGCCCGTTTTGGCTCCGATCCCGAGTTGCCTTCGCAGAGCGTCGGCGGAGATCGGCCGCAAGTGAACGGATCGACGTGTCGGCCCCGTCCTGTCTCAGCGCTCCAGCGAGAAGGCGCGGCAACAATGGCCGCAGTTGGTATTCGTCCTCGGATGCGAGCTCACCGTGTTCTGACTGGCTTGCGACTCTCTTGGACCGGAGGGACACCCACCCCATCAGGTCGTCACCCGCGAGCGGCGACGTGGAGGCAGGCGCCGATGGTGATCGCCAGCAAGCCGATCACCAGGAGACCGGCGGTCGCGGTGAGGGCGCCGATCGTGAAGAGGACCCCGCCGGTCACGTCCACGGCGATGCGGGCCGCGAGGCGCTGGTGGGTGGGTTTCGGGGGCTCGGCGTTGCGGAGCATTCGGGTGAAGACCGGGTCGGACTCCTCGAACCATTGCTCGATTGCTCTGAGCTGCCTGTCCTCGTCGTGGCTGAGCATGGCGACTCCGCACGTCGTGGCCGGGCCACCGCGCCCGAGCCGGGTGCCCGGCGGATACCCGGTCGCGCGCAACGGAAACCTGACCGCGCCATGATCTTCCGGGACGCCCCAGACGGTGGCGTTCAGCCGAGATAGCCGAGGCGGCGGCTGATCTCGTCGGCGCCGTGGATCAGGACCGTGGCCTGCTCGTGCATCAGCGACTCGGTCAGGCGGTAGGCCGGGCCGGACGCGCTCACCGCCGCGAACACCTTGCCGTCGTGTCCCCTGATCGGGGCGGCGATCGCGTTCAGGCCGATCTCGTACTCCTCGACCGCCACCGCGTAGCCGCGTTCGTGCACCGCCGCCAGGTCCTCGGTCAGCCGTTTGCGGGTCGTCACCGTGTGCGGGGTGAAGCGCTCCATCCCGTGGGACAGCAGCTCCGTCCGGCGCTTCTCGCTGCGGTACGCCAACAGGACCTTGCCGCTCGAGGTCGCGTGCAACGGGGTCAGCCTGCCCACCCAGTTGTGCGCGGTTACCGCGGAGTTGCCGCGGACCTGGTCCAGGTTCACCGCGTAGTGCGCCTCGCCGACCGCGATGTTCACCGTCTCGCCCAGCTCGCGCGCGAGGCGCTCGCACACCGGGCGGCTGTGCCGGGTCACGTCCATGCCGCCGGACACCGCCCCCGCGAGCCGCACGATGCCGAAGCCCAGCCGGTACTTCCCCCGGTCCTCCGCCTGCTCCACCAGCCCCCGCGTCTCGAGCGCGTTGAGCAGCCGGAACGCCGTCGACTTGTGCACCTCGATCTCGGCCGCGACCTCGCTGACGCCCGCCTCGCCCTGCCGCGCCAGGATCTCCAGCACGCTGATCGCGCGGTCGACCGACTGGACTCCCGTGCCGGCCTCCTTGTTGCTCATGGCGAAACTATAAGCGTTGTCGCGAACGCTTCAGCTCCTTGTCCGGCTCCCGGCCGGGAGCTACGCTCATCGGCAGCGCCATTGCGTATGACGAATCGAGTTTGGCTATGCGCAACGTCGACTGGCTGCGGGACGTCCGCTACGAGGTCATTCCCACGAACACGATCGAGGCCCGGGTCGCCGAGTCGGTGCCGCTCGAGGTGACCATCACCGTCACCGCGTCGCCCACCAAGGGCCTCGGCCCGACCCTGGACCTCGCCGAGCGGCTGGCCGAGCGCGGCTACCGCGTGGTGCCGCACCTGTCCGCACGCCTGGTCGTCGACGAGCGGCACCTCAAGGAGATCGTCGACCGGCTCACCACGGCCGGCATCGACGACGTGTTCGTCCCGGCAGGCGACGCCGACCCACCCGCCGGACGCTACGACGGCACGCTGCCGCTCCTCGCGGAGCTCACCGCACTCGGCCGGCCCTTCCGGCACGTCGGCATCACCGGCTACCCGCAGAGCCACCCCGCCATCGACGACGACATCGTCGTGCAGGCCATGTGGGACAAGCGGGCGCACGCCACCTACATCGTGTCGAACCTGTGCTTCGACGCGAAGGCGCTCGCCGCGTGGGTTCGGCGGGTGCGCCGGCGCGGGGTCGACCTGCCGATCCGGATCGGCCTGGCCGGTCCGGTGGAGCGGACGAAGCTGCTGTCGATGGCGGGCAAGATCGGTGTCGCGGAGTCGGCGCGGTTCCTCGGCAAGCACCTGTCCTGGTTTGCCCGCCTGGCCACCTCGTACTCACCGGGCCGGCTGCTGGCTCGCGTGGCGGCGGACCTGTCCGAGCCCGACCTGGCGGTGACCGGGCTGCACGTGTTCACGTTCAACCAGGTGGCCGAGACGGAACGGTGGCGGGCCGAGCTGCTCAGGCGATGAGCGCGGCCAGCTCCCGCTCCAGGCCGACGTCACCGACCGGAACGACCTCCAGCGGCAGGCCGAGCACGGCGGCCGCGTCGGCGGCCCGCGCGCGCAGCTCGGGGGTCGGCCGCTGCGCCAGCCACACCACGCGGCGGTAGTGCCGGAAGTAGCCCTCCCGCAGCGAGGGGTACCGGTCCAGGCCCAGCTCGGCGACGACCGTGCGGCGGAACGAGCGGACCAGGAAGTCGGTCAGGACATAGGTTCCCGGCTCGGCCTCGAGTAGCGCGCGAAGCCGGGCGGTGCCGGCGAAGACGTCGTAGCAGTGGGCGCCGCCCAGGCGGGCCACGCCGCGGCGGGCGCACACCTCGTCCAGCGCGCCGTAGGTGCCGCAGTCGGCGAACGCCACGGCCAGCCGGTCATAGCCCACGAGGGTGTCGAGCGCGGCCTCCACCTCACCGGCGATCCGCGCGGGGTGGTTGTGCAGCAGCGGCGGCAGCGGGTGGACGTGCACGGACCAGCCCCGCCGCGCGGCGATCTCGGCGACGTGTGCGGCCAGCGCCCCGCACGCCACCACCGCGACGGAGTCAGGCCGGGAAGGCGAGCTGCTCGATGAACCGGTCGTTGAAGTCCTGGCGGTCGGAGAGCTCGACATAGCGCACCTCCTCCAGCAACGCCGCGGCGCCCGCCCGCTCGCGCATCGACAGCAGCGCCATCTTCGCGCCCTCGCCCGCCACGTTGCCCGCGCTGACGATCCGCAGCACCGAGATGTTCGGCACCAGCCCGATCCGGACCGCGTTGGCCGGTGACAGGTACGAGCCGAACGAGCCGGCCAGCAGCACCTGCTGGATGTCCCCTTCGGACACACCCAGCTCCTCGACCAGCAGCTGCCAGCCGGTCGCGATCGCCGCCTTCGCGAACTGCAGCTCCCGCACGTCGCGCTGGGACAGGTACACCGCGGGCTCGGCGCCGTTCCGGTGCAGGACGAACACCCGCTCGCCGGCCACCTCGCACAGCCGGTCGGCGAGCGTCGGGAACTTCTCCCGCGCCGCGTCGACCGCGAGCAGCCGCCCCGACGAGTCGAGGAGTCCGATGGCGACCAGCTCGGCGACCGCGTCCACCAGCCCGGAGCCGCACAGCCCGGCCGGCTCGACGTCGCCGATCACCTGCAGCCGCACGTCCTCCTGGTCGATCTTGACGACCTCGACCGCGCCCTCGGCGGCCCGCATCCCGCACCGGATCGCCGCACCCTCGAACGCGGGTCCGGCCGGTGCGGCGGTCGCCAGCAGCCGGGACCCGTCGCCGAGCACGATCTCGCAGTTGGTGCCGACGTCGACGAACAGCCGCAAGCGCTTGTCCCGGTCCATCCCGGACGCGAGCATCCCGGCCACGATGTCGCCGCCGACGTAGGCGCCGAGCGCGGGGAACGTGTACGCGGGCGCGCCGGGGTGCACCGGCACGCCCAGGTCCGAGGCCAACACCCGGGGGAGTGTCCTGGTGGCCATCACGAACGGCGCGACGCCGAGCGGCTCGGGGTCGACGCCGAGCGCCAGCTGGGTCATCGTGGCGTTGCCGGCGAGCGCGATCTCGTACACCCGCAACGGGTCCACGCCGGCCTCGGCGCACACCTCGGCGGCCAGCGTGGACAGCGTCTCGTGGGCCCGCGCGGTGAGCCGGTCGAGCGCCGCGGGGTCGAGCATCGTGGCGCTGATCCGGGTGATCACGTCCGCGCCGAACGGCTGCTGCGCGTTCAGCATCGACGCCACCGCCGAGGGGGTGCCGGTGGACAGGTCGAGCAGCGTCGCGACGACCGTCGTGGTGCCGAGGTCGAACGCGATCCCGTACCGCTCGCCGCTGGTGTCGCCCGGCTCGACGTCGACCAGCCGGTCGTCCACGACCACGGCGGTGACGGTGAAGTCGTTGTCCCGCAACGCCTTCGGCAGGTGCCGAACCGCCAGCAGGTCGACCGACAGCGACAGGTCGTCCAGGGCGGCGAGCAGTCGCTCCACGTCGGACTGCTGGTCGGCGAGCGACGGCTCGGTAAGCGTCACGCAGCGCTTCTGCACCGCCGGCCGCAGGATCACCTGCCGGCCGACCCCCACCGTCGCCGCCTTCGGCCGGGTGACCATTGGCGGCACCTCGACCGCGAGGTCCGCCGACGCCTGCGCGAGGCAGGCGAGCCGCCACCCCGCGGCGAGCTCGTCCGGCGAGAACGCCCGCGGGTCCGATGTGGACACCTCGACCGGCCCGTCGATGCGCACCCGGCACTTGCGACAGGTGCCGTGCCCGCCGCAGGTCGAGTCGATGGCGATGCCGTGCCAGCTGGCCGCGTCGAACACGGTCACCCCGGCCGGCACCCGAACCTCGCGATCGTTGGGGGTGAACGAGATCCGGACCCGGCTCATTCCGCCTCCCCGGATTTTTCCCTGTTGGTCTCATTCGGATATGACGTTCCTGTTGACCACGTACTTGTGGTCGGTTTGCGTCCCGTTCCCCTTAGGTGCGGTTGGGAAACACGCGGCGGGGACACTAGGGGGGTCATGACCCGGCGGCTTCGGCGTCCGCGGCGGCGCGCAGCTTCGCGCGGTGCGCGGCGATCCAGTTGGCGCCCCAGTCGTCGTTGCCCAGCAACAGGTCAGCGGCCTTCACCGACTCGACCATCACCGGCGAGCGGGCGTCCATGATCGCCGAGGTGAGCCCGCAGCGCATGGCCATCGGCAGGAACGTCGCGCCCAGGGCGTCGCGGTCGGGCATGCCGAAGGAGACGTTGCCGGCGCCGAGGGTCATGTTGACGCCGAACTCCTCGCGGATCAGCGAGATCGTGTCGAGCGTCTTGTTCACCAGCGTCGTGTCCGCGCCGATCGGCATCGCGAGCGGGTCGATCACGATGTCGGCCAGCGGGATCTCGTACTGCCCGACCGCGACGTCGATGATCTTGCGGGCGATGTCGAGCCGCTTGCGCGGGTCGTCCGGGATCTCGTCCTCCTCGTTGGGCAGCGCGATGACCGCCGCCCCGTACCGGCGCACCAACGGGAGGATCTCGTCGAGCCGCTCCCGCTCGCCGGTCACGGAGTTCACCAGCGGTTTGCCCTGGTAGACCTCCAGCGCCGCCTCGAGCGCGCCGACCACGGACGAGTCGATCACCAGCGGCAGGTCGGTGAGCCCCTGCACCATCTTGATCGCCGCGCACAGCAGCTCGGCCTCGTCGGTGAGCGGCACGCCCATGTTGACGTCGAGGACCATCGCGCCGCCGGCGAGCTGCTCGGCCACGTCGACCTCGATGCGCGACAGGTCGCCGGCCCGCAGCTTCTCCTGGAACTTGGACCGCCCGGTCGGGTTGATCCGCTCGCCGATGACGCAGAACGGCTCGTCGGGGCCGATCGCGACGGTCTTGGTGGCCGAGGACAGCACGGTCTGCATGGCCGCCCCTCTCAGACCGCGGCCGCGGTGCGGCGCTGGTGGATGAGCTCCTTGGCGCGCTTGACCGCGGCGGAGGCGTCGGCGGCGTACCCGTCGGCGCCCACCGCGTCGGCGTACTCCTGGGTGACCGGCGCGCCGCCGACCATCACGATCACCTTGTCCCGCAGGCCCGCCTTCCGCAGCGCGTTGATGTTGGCCTTGAACATCGGCATCGTCGTGGTGAGGAACGCGGAGAAGCCGACGACGTCCGGCTGGTACTCCTGGATCGCGGCGACGAACTTCTCCGGCGCCACCTGCACGCCGAGGTCGATCACGTGGAAGCCCGCGCCCTCCAGCATGATGTTGACCAGGTTCTTGCCGATGTCGTGCACGTCGCCCTTGACCGTGCCCATCAGGAACGTGCCGACGGTCTCGACGCCGGTCTCGGCGAGCAGCGGGCGCAGGACGTTCAGCGCGCCGCTCATGGCCTTGCCGGCGATCAGCATCTCCGGCACGAAGAAGTCGCCGCGCTCGAACCGGGCGCCGACCTCCTCCAGCGACGGGATGAGCGCGTCGAAGAGCATCGTCTCGGGCGACATCCCCTGCTCGAGGCCGAGGTTGGTCAGTTCGAGCACGCGTGGCGCGTTGCCGACGAGGGTCTCGTCGTACAGGGCCTTGAGGATCTCGTCGGGGCTCACGGCGGCTCTCTTTCTCTCATTGGCGGGTCTTGTAGCCGAGCTGGGCGGAGACGGAACGGGCGTCGGTCGCGAGGCGGGCGCCGATGCGGGCGGCGTCGGCCTTGGTGATGCGGGTGGTGGGCCCGGACACCGACACCGCGGCCACCACGGAGCCGTCGCGGGTGTGCACCGGCGCGGCGACCGCGACCAGGCCTTCCTCGAGCTCCTCCCACGCAAGTGCCCAACCGCGCCGGGTCACCTCGGCGAGGTCGCGTTCGAGCCGGCGGCGGGACAGCGGGCGGCCACGCGGCGGATCGGGGAGGTCACCGTCCGGCAGCGCCATGGCCCGGTAGGCGTAGAACACCTTGCCCAGCGCGGAACAGTGCGGCGGCACGGACACGTCGAGCCAGTTGGTGGCGCCGATCATGTAGTCGGAGTCGACCTGGGCGATCTGCACGACCTCCTCGCCGCGCGGCACGGCCAGGTTCACCGTCTCGCCGGTGTACTCGCTGATCTCGTCGAGCACCGGTTGGGACAGCTCCAGCAGGTCCTGCGTGGTGTCGTGCTGGGTGGCGTAGATCGCGAACAGCGGGCCGGGGCGGAACGAGCCCGCGCGGTCTCGGCGGACGAGCCGGTTGCGCTCGAGCGCTTGGAGCAGGCGCGACGTCGTCGACTTGGCGAGGCCGAGCTCGTCCACCAATGAGGTGAACGTGCGAGGTTCGCCCGATTCCACGACGAGCCCGAGCAATGCCGCTGCTCGGTCCACCGCCTGGCTGCCGGCCGGCACGGTCAACGTGTGGTCTCCATTCGTCCGCTTCGTCCATAGAGTTTCATAATATGGAACCACAGTTCCATAACACGAGCGTAGGATTCGGCGCGGTCCAGCGTCAAGGGAGAGCGTCAAGGGAGAGCGATGTTCCGCAACCAGCTGCCTCGCTACGAGATCCTGTCCGCGGACGCGATGGAGGTGCTCGACTCCGGTTGGCGCCGGATCGTGTCCGAGATCGGGGTGGAGTTCCTGTCCGACCGCGCGCTGGAGCTGTTCCGTAAGGCGGGGCAGAAGGTCGAGGACAACAACGTCCGGTTCGACCCGGACTTCCTGCTCGAACAGGTGGCACTCGCGCCGCGCGAGTTCGACGTGCAGGCCCGCAACCCCGCCAACAACGTCCACATCGGTGGCGAGAACATGGTGTTCGGCGGCGTCTACGGGCCGCCGTTCGTGCGTGACGGCGAGGTCCGCCGGGACGCGTCGATGGCCGACTTCGAGAACTTCGCCCGGCTGGCGCAGAGCTTCCCCGCGCTCGACTCGGCGGGCGGCGTGATCTGCGAGCCGAACGACGCGCCGCTGGACTCGCGGCACCTCGACATGACCTACGCGCTGCAGACGCTGACCGACAAGTTCTACATGGGCAACGTGGTGTCCGCGGTGAACGCGGCCGACACGATCCGGATGACCGAGATCCTCTTCGGCGGCCGGGAGGCCATCGAGAAGACGCCGGCCACGATCTCGCTCATCAACTGCAACTCCCCGCTGCGCTGGGACGACCGGATGCTGGAGGCGCAGTTCGAGTACACCTCGGCCAACCAGCCCGTCGTGCTCACGCCGTTCCTGCTGATGGGCGCGATGTCGCCGGTGTCCATTCCGGCCACGCTGGCCCAGCAGATGGCCGAGGCGCTGTCCGGGATCGCCCTGTCCCAGCTGATCCGGCCCGGC
Source organism: Actinophytocola sp. (assembly GCF_009379765.1). GTDB lineage: Bacteria > Actinomycetota > Actinomycetes > Mycobacteriales > Pseudonocardiaceae > Actinophytocola. The sequence goes on from NZ_WHTD01000207.1 coordinate 8,402, forward strand.
GCGCCGGTGATCTTCGGGTCGTTCCTGTCCAACATCGACATGCAGTCCGGCTCGCCCTGCTTCGGCACGCCGGAGTCCGCGGTCGGGCTGCTGTGCACCGGGCAGATCGCGCGCCGGTTCGGCCTGCCGGTCCGCTCCGGCGGCGGCCTCACGTCGAGCCAGGTGGCGGACGCGCAGGCGGCCTACGAGGGCCTGATGACGATGCTGCCGACGTTCCTCGCCGGCATCAACTGGGTGATGCACAGCGCGGGCTGGCTCGAGGGTGGGCTGGTGGCGTCGTACGAGAAGTTCGTGATCGACGTGCAGGTGCTGGAGATGCTGCAGCAGGAGTTCCGTCCACTCGAGATCACCGAGGAGTCGCTGGCGTTCGGCGCGCACACCGAGGTCGGCCACGGCGGGCACTTCCTGGGCGCGGCGCACACCCTGGAGCGGTTCCGGACGTGCTTCTACCGGCCGTTCCTGTCCAGCTCGGAGAACTACGAGCGGTGGATGCGGGGCGGCGCACGGGACACCGCCGCGCGGGCCGCCGAGATCGCGCGGAAGAAGCTCGCCGACTACGAGCAGCCGCCGCTGGACGACGCGGTCCGCGAGGAGCTGGCCGACTACGTCACCCGCCGCCGCCGCGAGCTGGGGGACTGAGCGTGACAGCGCAGCACCCGGACTTCCTGTGGCGCAACCCGGCGCCGAGGTGGTCCTACGACGTCGTGATCGTCGGCGGGGGCGGGCACGGGCTGGCCACCGCGTACTACCTCGCGCGCAACCACGGCATCACCAACGTCGCGGTGCTGGAGAAGGGCTGGCTCGCCGGCGGGAACATGGCGCGCAACACCACGATCATCCGTTCCAACTACCTCTGGGACGAGAGCGCGGCGATCTACGAGCACGCCATGAAGCTGTGGGAGGGGCTGTCCGAGGAGCTCGACTACGACATCCTGTTCAGCCAGCGCGGCGTGCTCAACCTGGCGCACACGCTCGGCGACGTGCGCGAGGGTGTGCGCCGGGTCAATGCCAACCGGCTCAACGGGGTGGACGCGGAATGGCTGTCACCCGAGCAGGTCAAGGAGCTCTGCCCGATCGTCAACACGTCACCGGACGTGCGCTACCCGGTACTCGGCGCCACCCTGCAGCCGCGCGGCGGGATCGCCAAGCACGACCACGTCGCGTGGGCGTTCGCGCGGGGTGCCGACCGGCTCGGCGTCGACCTCGTCCAGGGCTGCGAGGTCACCGGTTTCGTGCGGGACGGGGACCGGGTCGTCGGGGTCGAGACGTCCCGCGGACCGATCCGGGCCGGCGCGGTGGCGCTCGCGTCGGCCGGGCATTCGTCGGTGCTGGCTGCGCTGGCGGGGCTGCGGCTGCCGATCCAGAGCCACCCGTTGCAGGCGCTGGTCTCCGAGCTGCTCGAACCCGTGCACCCGTGTGTCGTGATGTCCAACCACGTGCACGTCTACGTCAGCCAGGCACACAAGGGCGAGCTGGTGATGGGGGCGGGCATCGACCCGTTCAACTCCTACGGCCAGCGCGGCTCGGTGCACGTCATCGAGCGGCAGCTCGCCGCGGCGCTGGAGCTGTTCCCGATCTTCGGGCACGCCCACGTCCTGCGGACCTGGGGCGGGGTCGTGGACGTCTCGCCGGACGCGTCGCCGGTCATCGGGCCCACGCCGCTCGCGAACCTCTACGTCAACTGCGGGTGGGGGACCGGCGGGTTCAAGGCCACGCCGGCGTCGGGCTGGGTGTACGCGCACACGATCGCGACCGGCACCCCGCACGAGCTGAACAGACCGTTCGGTTTGGACCGGTTCACCACCGGCGCGCTGATCGACGAGCACGGCGCCGCCGCCGTCGCGCACTGAGGGAGGTCTCCTTGCTGCTGATCCGTTGTCCGTGGTGCGGCGACCGGGACGAGGTCGAGTTCTCCTACGGCGGGGCGGCGGGGGTGGCCTACCCGGCCGACCCGGACGCGCTGTCCGATGTGGAGTGGGGCGAGTACGTGTTCGTGCGGGACAACCCGAAGGGCCCGTTCGCCGAGCGCTGGGTGCACAGCAGCGGGTGCCGGCGGTGGTTCGACGCCGTGCGCGACACGGTGACCCACGAGTTCGGGGGCCGGTCATGAGGGTCGCGCGGGGCGGGCGGATCGACCGGTCGGCGCCGCTGCGGTTCACCGTGGACGGCGTGTCCCACATCGGGTACCGCGGCGACACGGTGGCGTCGGCGTTGCTGGCCAACGGGGTCCGGCGGGTCGGTGACAGTATCCACCTCGGCCGGCCGCGCGGGATCGTCGACGCCGGCGTGGCCGAGCCCAACGCGCTGCTCCAGGTCGGCGCGGAGCCGATGCTGGCGGCCACGACGGTGGAGCTGTACGACGGGCTGGTCGCCGAGACGCTGTCCGGGCGCGGGCGGCTCGTCGAGCCCGACTCGGGGGAGTACGACAAGAAGTATCGGCACTGCGACGCGCTCGTGGTGGGCGCCGGACCGGCCGGGCTCGTGGCGGCGCTCGCTGCCGGGCGGTCCGGCGCGCGGGTGATCCTGGCCGACGAGCAGGCCGAGCCCGGCGGCTCGCTGCTGTCCACTCCGGACCGCTGGCCGTGGCTGGCGCAGACGCTGGCCGAGCTGGCCGGGCTCGAGGAGACCAGGGTGCTCACCCGGGCCACGGTGTTCGGCTACTACGACCACAACCACCTGACCATCGCCGAGCGCCGGCCCGGCGGCGGCCGGCTGTGGCACGTGCGCGCGAGCCACGTGATCCTGGCCACCGGCGCGCACGAGCGGCCGCTGGTGTTCGCGAACAACGACCGGCCGGGCGTGATGCTCGCGAGCGCGGTGCGCACCTACCTCAACCGGTACGCGGTACGCGTCGGCTCCCGCGCGGTCGTCTGCACCACCAACGACAGCGCCTACGGGACCGCGCTCGACCTGCTCGCGTCCGATGTGGACGTTCTGGTCGCGGACACCCGCGAAGGCTCGCCGCTGGCCGACCGGGTGCGGGCCGCGGGCGGGGAGGTGCGGTTCTGGACCGCGGTGGTCGGCACCGAGGGTGACCCCGAGGTGACCGCCGCACACCTCGGCTCGCCGGACGGCACCGGTCCGGTCGAGACCGTTCCCTGCGACCTCGTCGCGGTGTCGGGCGGCTGGAACCCGGTGGTGCACCTGCACAGTCAGGCCCGCGGCACGCTGCGCTACGACGAGTCGCTCGGCGCGTTCGTGCCGGACCGCGCGGTCCAGGCGCACGTCTCGGTCGGCTCCGCGAACGGCGAGCTCGACCCGAACCAGCCACTGTGGACGATCCCGGCGCCGGGCGGCGGGTGGGACACCCACTTCGTCGACCCGCAGCGCGACGCGACGGTGGCCGACGTGCTGCGCGCCACCGGGGCGGGCATGCGCTCGGCCGAGCACGTCAAGCGGTACACCACCATCGGGACCGCGCACGACCAGGGCAAGACCGCGGGCGTCACCACCCTCGGCGTCATCGCGGAGGCGCTCGGGGCCGGTCCGCCAGGGCCGACGACGTTCCGCCCGCCGTACACGCCGGTCCCGTTCGCGATGCTCGCCGGCCGCGACCGTGACGCGCTGCACGACCCGGTCCGGGTCACCCCGATCCACTCCTGGCACGTCGAGCACGGCGCGGAGTTCGAGAACGTCGGCCAGTGGAAGCGGCCCTGGTTCTACCCGCGCGACGGCGAGGACATGACGGCCGCGGTGCTGCGTGAGTGCCGCGCGGCCCGCACCGGCGTCGGGATGCAGGACGCCTCCACGCTCGGCAAGATCGAGATCGTCGGGCCGGACGCCGCGGAGTTCCTCAACCGCATGTACACCAACGCGTTCGCGAAGCTGGCGGTCGGCTCGGCCCGCTACGGCATGCTGTGCACGGCCGACGGCATGGTGTTCGACGACGGCGTGGTGCTGCGCCTTGCCGCCGACCACTTCCTCGCCACGACCACCACCGGCAACGCGGCCGCGGTGCTCGACTGGTTCGAGGAGTGGCTGCAGACCGAGTGGCCGGACCTGCGCGTGCACCTCACGTCGGTCACCGAGCAGTGGGCGACGATCGCCGTCGTCGGCCCGCTGTCGCGGAAGGTCGTCGCCACCCTGGCGCCCGCGGCGGTGGACCTGGCGTTCATGACGTTCCTCGACACCGAGCTGGCGAACGGCGTACCGGCACGGATCGCGCGGATCAGCTTCTCTGGCGAGCTCGCCTTCGAGGTCAACGTCGCGAGCTGGTACGGCCTGCCGGTGTGGCGGGCGGTGCTCGCGGCGGGGGAGGCGCACGGGATCACGCCGTACGGCACCGAGACCATGCACGTGCTGCGCGCGGAGAAGGGCTACCCGATCGTCGGGCAGGACACCGACGGCACGGTCACGCCGATCGACCTCGGGATGGACTGGGTCGTGTCGAAGCGCAAGCAGTTCGTGGGCCGCCGCTCGCTCCAGCGGCCGGACACTGCGCGCCCGGACCGCAAGCAGCTCGTCGGCCTGCTGCCGGTCGACCCGTCCGCGCTGCTGCCCGAGGGCGCGCAGCTCGTGGCTGCGGACATACCACTGGACGTGCCGCTGAACCCGCCCGTGCCGATGCTCGGGCACGTGACGTCGAGCTACCGCAGCGCCGCGCTCGGCCGCACGTTCGCCCTGGCGCTGGTGAAGAGCGGCCGTGACCGGCTCGGCCAGGTCCTGCACGCGCCACTGGGCGACCGCACGATCGCGGCCACCGTGACCGAACCCGTGCTCTACGACCCGGAGGGGGCGCGCCGTGACGGCTGACCCGCGCCTGGATCTTCGACACAGCCCGCTCGAAGGCGTCTCGGGCGTGCGCGAGCTCCCGTTCCTCACCATGATCAATGTCCGCACCACCGCGGCCGAGTTGCTCGGCGTCTCGCCGCCCGGCCCGAACCGGGTGGCGACCGCGGGGGAGCGGGCGATCCTGTGGCTGGGCCCGGACGAGTTCCTCGTCGTCGGACCACTCGACGACTCGGTCGACCTCACCGGGGACTCCGTCGTGGACGTGTCGGCCAACCGCACCACGATCGAGCTGGCCGGGCCACACGCCCGCGACGTGCTCGAGAAGGGCATGCCGATCGACCTGCACCCGCGAGCGTTCGGGCCCGGGCGGTGCGCGCAGACGCTGCTGGCCAGGGCGCAGGTGATCCTCCGGCAGCTCGATGACGAGCCGACCTACCATGTGCTGGTACGGGGGTCGTTCGCGCCGTACCTGGCCGCATGGCTCGTCGACGCCTCCAAGGAGTTCGTGTAGTTGCCCATCAGCGTTTTCGACCTGTTCAGTGTCGGCATCGGACCGTCCAGCTCGCACACGGTCGGGCCGATGCGTGCCGCTCGCACGTTCGTCCTGGGCCTGGCCGACGACGGCTTGCTCGGCTCGACGAGCGCGGTCCGTGCCGAGCTGTTCGGCTCGCTCGGCGCCACCGGGCACGGCCACGGCAGCCACCGCGCGGTCCTGCTTGGGCTCGCGGGCGAGGAGCCGGAGACGGTCGACACGGACACGGTCGCCGACCGGGTCGACCGG
>NZ_WHTD01000118.1 GCF_009379765.1 Actinophytocola sp.
CCCTCGGCCTGCCAGGACAGCCGCGCCAACCCGAACGCCGTCGCCAGCGGCGCTGCCTCCGGGGAAGCATCCTCGGGAAGCTCCACAATCGGTTCGCACATATGCTCAGTCTACCGAAGACCGTGCGCGGTTTCCGTTGTGCGGCAACGGTTTCACCCCATCGAGACAGGCACACACCCACCGTGTCCGCTCGGGCGTGTCCCGCGGATCTTGACGGGTGGATGCGGTAGACCGTGTTGGTGCTTGATCGTCACGATCTGTCCGATGAAGAGTGGGTTCGGCTGGAACCGTTGTTGCCTGACCAAACCCCTGCGACGGCGTCCCTACCGATCCCCACCCGCGCGGCCAGGGTGCGGGTGCTCCAGTGCGTCGAACCGCCCCCGGGCAGTTCTTTGTGCGTCAGACGCAGGACCTCTTCCACCACGCCCGGCGGCAGCGACGACTTCCGGCCCCCTGCCCTTCGCGATCACCCCGACCCCGTCAGTGCCCTTCTCGGTGAACCGTTTCCTCCAGCGCTCACACGGTGTCCGAATCCACCTCGCAACGACGCGCGATCTCCCCGTTCGCCACCATCACCAGCCCACAGCAACGCTCTGGCCTGAACCACCCGCCGACGCGGACGGCGCCGCGGAAGGTGTATCCCGGTCGGGCAGCCCATTCGCGTGGGGATTGTGGGGTTGACCCGTCGCCGTCGCTTGGCCCAGTAGTCGGCCAGCACGGGGAACGATCCACTTCTTCGGTTTGTCCGGTGACTGTGGCAGCCCACTTGTAGAGGAGCCGCCACAGGTAGGCGTCCAGCGTGTTGACAGGCGATGACCGCCAGCGCGTTCGATCCGCGCAGAGCGCGCATCTCGGTCGCGAGCCGTTCCCCGGAGCCGCCTGACCGCCTGCTTGCCCGGCTTGATCAGTGGCTTGCCATCGTAGCGGCGGACATTGAATCCGAGGAAGCCCACGCCTTCGGTGAGGTGCACGATCTTCGTTTTCTCCTCGTTGACGGCAAGCCCCCGGGGCGTCAGCGACTCGGCGAGCTGCGCCTTGACCTGCTCGGCCTGTTGCGGGTATGGCAGCAGACCACGACGTCGTCGGCGTACGTAGTCAAGATCGGACTGCCCACCATCACTTCTCCGGTGTGTGCGCCCTGCTGGAACGGTGCCGACCAAGATCACCACGCGCACCACCGGCCGACCCGGCAAGCGCAGCCTCGACGCTAGCTCTTCCGCAGTCCCCACGGGGAGCCGTAGTCCTTCAGCAGGTCGAGGAACGGGACGGGGTCGAAGGCCTCCGGGCCGAGGACCCCGGTCCCCGACCAGGCCCCCGACGCGAGCAGTTCCAGCGCCACCACGGGGTTGATCGCCGTCTGCCAGGCGACGGCCTGGTGGCCGTACTCACGCATCGACCACTCGTTGTCCACGACGTGGTACAGGTACACCTCGCTCGGCGCGCCCGCCGGGCCGAGGCCGCGCACCCATGTCCCGGCGCAGGTCTTGCCGGTCATCCGCGGGCCCAGGCCTGCGGGGTCGGGCAGGCACGCGGCCACGACGTCCCGCGGCGCCACCGACATGCCACCCACGGAAACCGGCGACGTCGAGTCCAGGCCCAGCTTGTGCAGGGTCCGCAGCACGTCGATGAACTCGTCGCCCAGCCCGTACTTGAACGTCACCCGGTCCGCCGTCACCCACCGGGGAATCAGCAGGACCTCCTCGTGCTCGACGTTCACGCACTCGACCTGCCCGATGCCCTCCGGGAAGTCGAAGACCTCCGGCTCGGAGAACGGCTCCGTCGTGTACCAGCCGCGGTCGCGCGACCAGATCACCGGCGGGTTCAGGCACTCCTCGATCGTGGTCCAGATGGAGAAGGTCGGGGCGAAGTCGTAGCCCTCCACCACCAGGTTCGCCCCGTCGCGCACGCCGATCTCCGAGATCGACGAGAACAGGTGGTCCGCCGCGTATCGGGCGAACACGTCCGACATCCCGGGCTCGACACCGATCCCCACCAGCGCCAGCCGGCCCGCCGAGGTCCACTCCTCCGCCGCCGCGAACTGGTCGTCGCCCAGCTTCACGCCCGTTCGGCTGTACGGGTGCGTCGGGTGCGGGGTGGACAGGGACATCGCCATGTCCAGGTAGTCCGCGCCGGCAGCGAGGGCGCCCTCGAACAGCGGCATGTCGAACCGCGGGTCGACCGCGTTCAGCACGTGCGTGATCCCTTGCGCCTGGCAGAACGCGGCGACGTCCGAAGTGGACGATGCGTCGAGCCGGGCGGAGGAGAACCTCGGGTCGGACACCGAGGCTACGGCCGCGGCCGCGCGGTCGGGAGAGTGGTCGGCCACCACATAGGACGAGAAGAACTGCCGCCGCGTCGCGATCGACACCGCGGCCGAGCCGACGCTCCCCGCGCCGACCTGCAACACCCGCATCACGAGACCCCCAACAGCCGAGCCTGCCGCCGGCTTCGCAGCCGTACGACGAGCACCAGCAGGAACGCCAGCAGGAACACCGCCGTCCCGATCACGTTGACCTGCCGCGGGATCCCGCGCTGCGCCGCGCCCCACACGTACATCGGGAACGTCACCGTGGTGCCCGAGTTGAAGTTCGTGATGATGAAGTCGTCGAACGACAGCGAGAGCGACAGCATGGCCGCGGCCGCGATGCCCGGCAGCACCAGCGGCAGCGTCACCCGACGGAACGTCTGCCACTCGTTCGCGTACAGGTCCATCGCCGCCTCCTGCAGCCGCGGGTCCAGACCGGCGAGCCGCGCCTTCACCGTGACGACGACGAAGGACAGGCAGAACAGGATGTGCGCCACCACGACGGTCCAGAACCCCAGCGGGACCTGCAGCGTGACGAACAGCGCCAGCAGCGACGAGCCCATCACGACCTCGGGCGTGGCCATCGGCAGGAAGACCAGCACGTTCGTCGGGCCGCGGCCACGGAACCGGTGGCGCGCCAGGGCGAACGCCATCAGCGTCCCGAGCACGGTCGCGACCAGCGTGGCCACCAGGGCGATCCCGACGCTCACCCGCAGCGCGTCGCCGATCCCGGCCGTGTTGAACGGATGCAGCCAGTACTCCAGCGTCCACTGGTCGGAAAGATCGTAGGACAGCCGGTTCGACGGCCGGTTCACCGACAGCAGCAGCACCACGACGATCGGCAGGAACAGGTACGCGAGCACCAGCAGCCCGATCGTCATCACCCAGTGGTCGGCCACCCAGCGCCAGAAGCGGTACACCTCAGACCACCTCCTCGGTGCCCGCCGCCCGGACGTAGGAGAACACCATCACCAGGATCGTCGCCATCAGCAGGAACGACAGCGCCGCCGCCTGCGGGTAGTCAAGCCGCACCAGGAACGCCGAGTCGATCACGTTGCCGATCATGTACTCGTTGGGCGTGCCCAGGAGCTCGGCGTTGATGTAGTCGCCGGCCGCCGGGATGAACGTGAGCAGCGTCCCGGCGATCACGCCCGGCATCGACAGCGGCAGCGTCACCTTCCGGAACGTCGCGGCCGGCTTCGCGTACAGGTCGCGCGACGCCTCCAGCAGCCGGCCGTCGAGCCGGTCCAGGCTCGCGTACAGCGGCAGCACCATGAACGGCAGGAAGTTGTACACCAGCCCGCACACCACCGCGGCCGGCGTGGCGAGCAGCCGGAAGTCGTCCGGCACGAACGGCAGGCCGCGGAAGAACCCGACCAGCCAGCCGTTGTCGGACAGGATCGACTTCCACGCGAGCGTGCGCACCAGGAACGTGGTGAAGAACGGCGCGATCACGCACACCAGCAACAGGTTGCGCCACCGGCCAGACTTCTGCGCGATCGCGTACGCGAGCGGGTAGCCGAGCACGAGGCAGATGACCGTCGCGATGCCGGCGTACACGGCCGAGCGCACCAGATGCGGCCAGTACGCCTGGATCGCCTCGAGGTAGTTGCCGACCGCGAACGCCTGCTGGTAACCGGTTTCCAGGCTGCCGGAACGGTCGTACAGGCTCGTCGCGGCCAGCTGCACCGACGGCAGGACGAAGAACAGCAGCAGCCAGAGCCCGCCGGGAAGCAGCAACAGGTACGGCGCCCAGCGCCGCCGCTTCCTGCCGGCGACCGGCTCGTCGACCGGCTCGACCTCCGGCGGGGCTCCCGGTCCGCTCGTGGCGGCGCCGACCAGAGCCGTCACGGCGCGACGCCGAGGGGATCGGCGGCGTACCGGCTGGCCTCGTCGCCCGCGCCGGCCGGCCGCGCCAGCACGAAGGAGTGCGCCGGGTACCAGTGCGCGACCACCTCCGTACCCGGCGTCATCGGTTCACCGGCCGAGGCGTTGGCCGAGAACACCGACATCTCCTGGCCCCACGGCGTGCGCAGCAGGTACTCGGTGCTCACGCCCGCGTAGCAGGTGTCGGTGAGCACCCCGCGGACCTGGTTGTGCGTCGCCGGCGGGTCCTCGCCGGGCGCGGCGAGCAGCACCTTCTCCGGGCGCACGCCCAGCCAGACCCGACCTTCGGTCGCGTGCGCGCGGCCGGCGGGTGCGGCGAACCGCTCGCCGTGCGCGGTGAGCACGAGGTCCGCACCGGACCTGCCGGAGACCTCGGCGGCGAACAGGTTGGACTGGCCGAGGAAGTTCGACACGAACGGCGAGGCCGGAAACTCGTAGATCTCCGTCGGCGCGCCCAACTGCTCGATCCGGCCGTTGTTCATCACCGCGACCGTGTCGGCCATCCACATGGCCTCTTCCTGGTCGTGGGTGACATGGAGGAACGTGGTGCCCACCTCGGTCTGGATCCGCTTCAGCTCGATCTGCATCTGCCGGCGCAGCTTCAGGTCGAGCGCACCGAGCGGCTCGTCCAGCAGCAGCACCCGCGGCTGGTTGACCAGTGCCCGGGCGAGCGCCACCCGCTGCTGCTGGCCGCCGGAGAGCTGCGCGGGCTTGCGCTGCTCGAAGCCGGAGAGCTGCACCAGGTCGAGCATCTCCGCCACCTTGGCGGCCACGTCATTCCGGCCGCGTCGGCGCAGCCCGAACGCGATGTTGTCCATGACGTCGAGGTGCGGGAACAGCGCGTAGCTCTGGAACACCGTGTTGACCGGCCGCCGGTACGGGCGCAGGTGCGTGATGGTCTCACCGCCGAGCCGGACCTCACCGGAGGTCGGCTCCTCCAGACCGGCGACCGTACGCAGCGTCGTGGTCTTGCCGCACCCGGATGCGCCGAGCAGCGCGAAGAAGGAGCCCTCGGGCACCGTCAGGCTCAGGTCGTCGACCGCGGTGAACTGTCCGAACCGCTTGGTGACGCGGTCCAGGACGAGGTCGTCGGTCATTGGCTACGCTCCGATCACCTGCTGGAACTTCTGCTCGTAGGTGCGTTCCTGGTTCTCGTCGAGTGCCATGAAGACCTTGGCGTTACTGAGCGTCGCCTCGTCCGGGAAGATGAGCGGGTTGGCGGCGAGCTCGGGATCGAGCTTCTCCATCTCGGCCTGCGCACCCTGCACCGGACAGATGTAGTTGACGTACGCGGCGAGCTCGGCGGCCACCGACGGCTCGTAGTAGTAGTCCATCAGGGCCTCGGCGTTGGCCCGGTGCGTGGCCTTGTTCGGCACCTGCATGTTGTCCGACCACAGCATGGTGCCCGACTCCGGCGTCACGAACCTGACGTTCTCGTCCTCGAAGTTGAGCTGGATGACGTCGCCGGACCAGCCGACACATGCCGCGATGTCGCCCTTGGCGAGCTCCTGGGCGTAGTCGTTGCCGGTGAACCGGCGGATCTGGCCGGACTCGGTGGCCGTGCGCAGCTCGCCGAGTGCCTCGTCGAACTGGTCCTCGGTGAAGTCGGACGGGTCGTGGCCGAGTGAGAGGAGCAGCAGGCCCATCGTGTCGCGCATCTCCGACAGCATCGTGACCTTGCCCTTGAGGTCGGGCCGAGTCAGCAGCTCGTCGATCGTGCGGATCTCCTTGGTGACCGTCGCGTTGTATGCGAGGCCCGCCAGGCCCGACTGCCACGGAACCGCGTACTCGTTCTTCTCGTCCCACGAGCGGCCTCGCAGGGACGGCAACATGTTCGCGGTGACGTTCGGGATCTTGCCGGCCTCGAGCTTCTGCACCCAGCCGAGCCGGATCAGCCGAGACGCCATCCAGTCGGTGAGGACGACGATGTCCCGGTCGATCGCCTGGCAGTCGGAGAGCTGGTTGCGCACCTTGCCGAAGAACTCGTTGTTGTCGTTGATGTCCTCCTGGTACGTGACCTGGATGCCCGACTCGGTCGAGAAGGCGTCCATGGTCGGCCGCTTCTTCTCGTCGTTCTCGTCGATGTCGATGTACAGCGGCCAGTTGGAGAACACGAGCTTCTTCTCGTCCCCCGACTTGTCCTCACTGACACAGCTCTCGGCACTCTGCTTGGTGCCCGACGTGCCGCACGCGGCGACCGCGCCGCCGGTGGCCGCGAAGGCGCCCGCCGCCAGCAATCCTCTGAGGACGGTCCGGCGGGACGTGCCCGCCGTCATCGCCCGTAGCACGGCGACCGCCCCGGGGGACGGCCGGCTGTTCGCCCTGATTCGCATGGCGACTGATACTGACACGGAGTGAGTCCCGTCACAAGGGATTCCGTTGTCACGGTCGCGCTACGCAACGAAATACGCCAGACTCACGGGCGTAACGAGGGAGGGTCCAGATGCCGGAATCCGCACCGGAGGGCCAGGCACGCAAGGTCGTCGTGCGCGAGGGCGTGCAGCACGCGCTGCTCGACGACGTCGCGAAGGGGATCATCGAGCAGCTCCAGGAGGACGGCCGGCGCCCCTACGCGACGATCGGCCGCGCGGTGGGGCTGTCCGAGGCGGCGGTGCGCCAGCGGGTCCAGCGGCTGCTCGACGCCGGGGTGATGCAGATCGTCGCGGTCACCGATCCGCTCCAGCTGGGCTTTCCCCGGCAGGCGATGGTCGGGCTGCGGACGTCGGCGGACCTGGAGGAGACCGCGGACCGGCTCGCGGCGATCGCCGAGGTCGACTACGTGGTGATCACCGCGGGCTCGTTCGACCTCCTCGTCGAGGTGGTCGCACGCAACGACGACCACCTGCTGGAGATCCTCAAGGAGATCCGCGCGGTGCCCGGGGTGACGACCACGGAGGCGTTCGTCTACCTGAAGCTGCGGAAGCAGACCTACTCCTGGGGCACGCCATGACACCGAGACGCCTCTCGGTACGAAATCCGTTGTGAAGATCGCCCTCTTCTGCGGATTCATTTGTCCGGCCACTTGTCACGAGTGGATTTGTGTGCGATAACCGTGTCATGGCCAGCATCGAGTCCCGTGCCGCCGACCACCTCTGGATGCACTTCACCCGGATGTCGTCCTACGCGGACGCGCCGGTGCCCACGATCGCCCGCGGCGAGGGCCCCTACCTGTTCGACACGAACGGAAAGCGTTACCTGGACGGGCTTTCCGGGTTGTTCGTGGTGCAGGTGGGGCACGGTCGGGAGGAGCTCGCCGAGGCCGCGGCCAAGCAGGCCCGCGAGCTCGCGTTCTTCCCGATCTGGTCCTATGCGCACCCGAAGGCGGTCGAGCTGGCGGAACGGCTGGCCGAGCTGGCGCCGGGCGACCTGAACCAGGTCTTTTTCACCACCGGCGGCTCGGAAGCGGTGGAGAGCGCGTGGAAGCTCGCCCGCGCCTACTTCAAGCTCGCCGGGAAGCCGACCAAGCACAAGGTCATCTCCCGGTCGATCGCGTACCACGGCACGTCGATGGGGGCGCTGTCGATCACCGGTCTGCCGGGGTTGAAGGCGGACTTCGAGCCGCTGGTGCCCTCGACGCTTCGGGTGCCGAACACGAACATCTACCGCGCGCCCGCCGGCACCGCGGGCCCCGACGGGACGGACGCGGAGGCGTTCGGCCGGTGGGCGGCGGACCGGATCGAGGAGGCCATCGAGTTCGAGGGCGCCGACACCGTCGCGGCGGTGTTCCTGGAGCCGGTGCAGAACGCGGGTGGCTGCTTCCCCGCGCCGCCCGGGTACTTCCAGCGAGTGCGGGAGATCTGCGACCGGCACGACGTACTGCTGGTGTCGGACGAGGTGATCTGTGCGTTCGGCAGGCTGGGTGAGTACTTCGGCGCGCAGCGCTACGGGTTCCAACCGGACATCATCACCTGCGCGAAGGGTCTGACCAGCGGCTACGTGCCGGCGGGTGCGATGCTGGTGAGCGACCGGCTGGCCGAGCCGTTCCGGCACGGCACCAACTGGTTCGCGCACGGCGTGACGTTCGGCGGGCACCCGGTGGCCTCGGCGGTGGCCCTGGCCAACCTGGACCTGTTCGTGCGCGAGGACCTGAACGCCCACGTGCGCAAGAACTCCGATCTCTTCCGGTCCTATTTGGAGCGTCTGTACGACCTGCCGATCGTCGGCGACGTTCGTGGCGACGGCTACTTCTTCGGCATCGAGCTGGTCAAGGACAAGGCGACGAAGGAGACGTTCGACGACGACGAGTCCGAGGCGCTGCTGCGTGGTTTCCTGTCGCGCGCGCTGTTCGAGAACGGGCTGTACTGCCGGGCCGACGACCGGGGCGACCCGGTGGTACAGCTCGCTCCGCCGCTGATCTGCGAGGAGGCGCACTTCGCCGAGATCGAGCAGATCCTGCGGTCGGTGCTCTCGGAGGCGTGGAGCCGGCTCTGAGCTTCTGGCTGTCCACACTGGACCTCACACCGCGGGCGCCGCTGCCCGGAGACACCTCGGTGGACGTGGCGGTCGTCGGGGCCGGGTACACCGGGCTGTGGACGGCGTACTACCTGTCGGTGGCGGACCCGTCGCTGCGGATCGCGGTCGTGGAGGCGCGGTTCGCCGGGTTCGGGGCGAGCGGGCGCAACGGCGGCTGGTGCTCGTCGCTGTTCCCGGTCTCGCCCGCGGCGCTGGCCCGCCGGCACGGCCGGGACGCCGCGCTGGCGCTGACCCGCGCCATGGAGTCCACAGTGGACGAGGTGGGCCGGGTCGCCGCGGCCGAGGGGATCGACTGCCACTTCGCCAAGGGCGGCACGGTGGTGCTCGCGCGGACACCGGTGCAGGAGGCGCGGGCGCACGAGGAGGTCGCCTCGGCCGCGTCGTTCGGCGTCGACGCGTCGTGGCTCTCCGCCGCCGAGGCGCGGGCCCGCTGCGGCGCCACGTCCGTGCGCGGCGGGGTCTACACGCCCTCCTGTGCGGCGATCCACCCGGCGCGGCTGGCCCGCGGGCTGGCCGAGGCGGTGGAACGCCGCGGGGTCACGGTGTACGAGCAGACCCGCGCCCTGTCGCTCCGCGCGGGCGCGGTGGTGACCGACCGCGGCACCGTGCGTGCCCCGGTGATCGTGCGCGCGACCGAGGGCTACACACCCGGCCTGTTCGGTCAGCGGCGAACGCTGGTGCCGCTGTACTCGTTGATGGTGGCGACCGAGCCACTGCCCGCGTCGTTCTGGGCCACGGCCGGCCTGGCCCGGCGGGAGACGTTCGCGGACTTCCGCCGGATGATCATCTACGGCCAGCGCACCGCCGATGATCGTCTCGCGTTCGGCGGCCGGGGTGCGCCGTACCACTTCGGCTCGCGGGTGGAGCCGTCGTTCGAGCGGGACGGTCGGGTCCACGCCGCGATCGAGCGGACCTTGGTGGACCTGTTCCCCGCACTGGGCCCGAAGCCGCCGGTCACCCACCGCTGGGGCGGCCCGCTCGGCGTGCCCCGCGACTGGACCGCGTCGGTCGGCTTCGACCGCCGGGCGGGCCTGGCCTGGGCCGGCGGCTACGTGGGTGACGGGGTCGGCACGTCGAACCTGGCCGGCCGCACCCTGGCCGACCTGGTCACGGGGACGGCCGGCGAGCTGACGAGGCTGCCGTGGGTGGGCCACCGCTCCCGCCGCTGGGAGCCGGAACCGTTGCGCTGGCTGGGCATCAACGCGGGTTTGCGCGTGATGTCGGTGGCCGACACCCGCGAGGACCGCACCGGCCGCCCCTTCCGCCCGGCGGCACTGTTCACCCGCTTCCTGGGCGAGTGACCCCGGTTTGTCCACAGCCGCGCCGACGAAGCCCGAAACTGTCGGTCCCCCCGAATAGACTGGAACGCGGGGGGCCCCCGCGAGTCCGGAGCTGTCCACAGGCTTGATCGACTTCGGACGGGATTGTCGGTGCCCGCCGGTAGCATGGATTTCGGGGGCCGGAGGTCGCGCCCCAGTCCGGAGGTCGCGCCCCAGTCCGGAGGTCGCGCCCCAGTCCGGAGGTCGCGCCCCAGTCCGAAGACCGCGCCTCAACCGACCACCGGCGAGCTGGTCCTCGCGCGCTTCAGTTCGTAGAAGCCCTCGGTGCCGGCCACCAGCAGCACGCCGTCCCAGAGGCGGCCGGCGGCCTCGCCGCGCGGGGTCGGGGTCACGACCGGGCCGAAGAACGCGTGCACCGTCGCGTCGGGCAGCGTCACGTGGATCGCCGGGGTGCCCAGGTCCTCGCCCACCGGGTCCAGGCCCGCGTGGTTGCCCGCCAGCAGCGCCTCGTCCAGCTCGGGCGTGAACGCCGCGTCGGCGAGGTCCGGTGGCAGGCCCACCTCGGCGAGCGCGTCGACGTACAGCTCGCGCCCCAGCGGCAGCTTCTCCAGGTGGATCCGGTTCCCCAGCGCCGTGTACACCGCCCGCACCTCCGCCGGGCCGAACCGCCGCTCGACCGCCTTCGCGACGCGCGCGGGGCCCCAGCCCTCGTCCAGCCACTCGCGGTACCACTCCTCCACCTCCCGCCCCTCGTTGAGGACCGACAGGCTCAGCACGTGGAACCGCACTTCCACCTCCCGCACCCGCTCCACCTCGAGCAACCACCTCGACGAGATCCACGCCCACGGGCACTTCGGGTCGAACCACATGTCCACCGTCGTCATGCCCGACACGCTAGAACCCCCGATCGGCCGAGCCACAGAGCCAATCCCGCCGCCACACCACTGGGCCAATCGGCACGTCCGCGCCGCCACCCGGCGCGGCTCGCCGGCGCGATCCGATCGCCGTTAACGTACGTCCGTGGACCACGTGGACCGAGTGCACGGCCAGTGGGCCGGCGACCGGACCCGGACATCTCGCCCGTGGCGGTGACCGGCCGATGTTGCAGGTGTGTCTGAACGGGCCCCGGTCCAAGGCCGACTTCGCCGCGCTTCCCGTGTCCCCGGCCGAGCTCGCGGCCGAGGCGATGGCCGCGGTGGCGGCCGGCGCGGAGGAGATCCACCTTCATCCGAAGTCCGCGGACGGGACCGACACGCTGGAGCCGGCGGCCGTCGCGGCCGCGGTCGAGGAGGTCCGCGCGGCCGTGCCCGGCATCCGGGTCGGCGTCACGACCGGGGCGTGGGCCGAGCCCGACCCGGCCCGGCGGGCAGGGCTGGTCGAGCGCTGGACCGTGCTGCCCGACCACGCGTCGGTCAACTGGCACGAGGACGGCGCCGAGCAGGTGGCCCGGGCGCTGCTCGACCGCGGCGTCGGGATCGAGGCGGGGATCTTCTCCGGCCGCGGTGTGGCCGGCCGGTTCCTGGTGTCGCCGCTCGCGCCGCGGGTGTTGCGCGTGCTCGCCGAGATCACGGCCCCGGACCCGACGACGGCGACCGACGACGCCAGAGCGCTGGTGGCCGAACTGGCCCAGGGCCCGACGCCGATCCTGCTGCACGGTGAGGACGCCTGCGCCTGGCCGGTGCTCGCGCTGGCCGGCGAGCTGGGCCTGGACACCCGGATCGGTCTGGAGGACGTGCTGACCTTGCCGGACGGCACCGTCCCGGCGAACAACGCCGACCTGATCCGCGCGGCCACCCGGACGCTCGCTCGCTGACCAGCCGCGCCGTGGTGGGTCCGGGCGGTCGGCGGGGCGCTGCCGCCGGCCGCGATCACCGTTGTGACGCTCCGCGTTCGGCGCCCGGGCCGCTGACCAGCAGTGTTGCATGTGGGCCAAGTTCGAGGCAGGATCTGCCGGGTTATCTGCCGTTGAGGTGGAAGGTTCCTGTGCACGATCAGACCGCGCAGGTCGACGATCTACGACTCGTCGCGCTGCCCAGCGCCGTTAACTGCGCCGACCTCTTCGTGCGCTTCACGTTGACCGAGTGGCACGTGCCATCGATGCTCGATGACGTGGCGGATACGGCCAAGAAACTGGTACACGCCGTCATCGGCAGCGTCGTGCACGGCACGCCGCCGACCATGATGACCGTCCGGCTGCGACTACGCGGCGACGCGGTGGCCATCGAGGTCGAGGACGACCGGCCGACGCCCAAGCTGGCGGTGCCGAGGAGCTTGGCCGGCAAGAGAAGCGGCGTGACCACGATGGGCCGGGGTCGCCAGCTCATCTGGTGCGAGCTGCCCCTGCCGACCGGCATGGACGCGACGGTGGTGCCGCTGCCGCGCCGCGGCACCACTCGTGCCGCCCCGCGACGCTCCGCCGAGATCGACGACGCGGCCGACCTCAACAACACCGTGATGCAACGCATCCTGGACGGCCTCCGCAAGGACGACCCGACCATCTGAGTGTTCTCAGTGGACCAACCGCACCAGGGCCGTAGCCGTCCGACGTGTCCAGAACGACATCCCGCGACGCCGTCGCACCTGCCAGCCAGACCGGTCTCAACGGATAAATCTGCGGAACATGCAAATTTGCGGGACGCGCATGTTTGACTGTAGGGTAGCCGGGTGAGCGGTTTGCGGGAGCGGAAGAAGCTGCGGACGCAGGAGGCCCTGAGCTGGGCGGCCCTGCGGCTGACGGTCGAACGCGGGCTCGAGCACGTGCTCGTCGAGGACATCGCGGCCGAGGCCGGAGTCTCGCCGCGCACGTTCAACAACTACTTCTCCAGCAAGGCCGAGGCCATCGCCTGGCGGCATCTCAACCGGGCCCGCCAGGCGGCCGACCTCATCCGGGAACGGCCCGGCGCCGAGCCGCTCTGGGAGTCGATCACCCAGGCCGTCCTCCAGCACGCGGGCGGCGAGCACCGGCAGCCGGATCCACAGTGGACAGCCGGGGTGCGGATCATGCTGGCCGAGCCCGCACTGTTCGGCGAGTACCTCAAGGCCAACGCCAAGGCCGCGGAGGAGGTCACGGTCGCCATCGCGGAGCGGACCGGCACCAACGCCACCGACATGTACCCCAGGCTCGTGGCCGCCGCGGTCATGGCGGCCAACCAGGCCGCCATCGAGCAGTGGGTCAACGCGGACCCGCCGGTGCCGCTCCTGCCGCTGCTCACCGAAGCGGTCAACCAGTTCGCCGCGGGGCTGCCCGACCCGTCGGCCTAGCGCATAGTCCACCACAACCCGCCGCGCCACAACGGTTCGGCGGCGTAAGGAGGCGTCCTCATGCCCGACGATGTCGTGATCATCGGCGGCGGTCCCAACGGCCTGCTGCTCGCCTGCGAGCTCGCCCTGGCCGGCGTCCGGCCGACGGTCCTCGAACGGTTCCCGGGAACGGCCGACGCTGCCCAAGGCCAACGGCCTCGTCGGCCGGGTCGTCCAGGCCATGGACTACCGCGGCCTGCACGAGCGGCTCAGCGGCGCCGCCGAACCCCCGATCAGGATGCCGGGCTTCCAGTTCGGCGCCCTGCCCCTCGATCTGTCCACACTGGACAGTCATGACCTGTTCGTTCTCCCGATCCCCCAGCGGCGGCTGGAGGAGCTGTTGGAGGATCGGGCACGGTCGCTCGGCATCCTGGTGCGTCGCGGCCAGGAAGTGACCACTGTTCGACAGGGTTCCGACGAGGTTACCGCCGAAGTCCGCGGTCCGGAGGGAACGTACGAGGTCAGCGCCCGGTACCTCGTCGGTGCCGACGGCGGGCAGAGCGTCGTCCGCAAGCAGAGCGGCATCGACTTCCCCGGCATCACCGACGAGGACATGCCGCTGGCCGAGCTGCGGGACGCGGTCAAGCGGGTGCTCGGCGCGGAGCTGCCGATGAGCGAGCCGCCCGGCGCGCACCCGGCGTTGCGTCGCACGGCCGGCATCAACTCCCGGCAGGCCGACCGCTACCGGCAGGGCCGGGTGTTCCTGGTCGGCGACGCCGCACACGTCCACAGTGGAGTCGGCGGTCCCGGCCTCAACCTCGGCCTGCAGGACGTGCTCAACCTCGGTTGGAAGCTCGCCGCCGCGGTGCACGGGTGGGCGCCGCCGGGTCTGCTCGACACCTACGAGGCCGAGCGTCACCCGGTCGGCGAGCGCGTGATCATGCACACCCGCGCGCAGCTGGCCCTGCTCCAACCGGGCCCGAACACCACGGCGCTGCGCGAGCTGATGACCGAGCTGCTCGCCGACCAGGGCAACCGCAGGCACCTCGCCGACCTCATGGCCGGCGCCGACATCCGTTACGGCACAACGGACACGCACCCGATGGCCGGTCGCTGGATGCCGGACCTGGCCCTGCGCGACGGGTCCAGGGTCGCCGAGCTGCTCCGTCCTGGCCGTCCCGTCCTGCTCGACCTGGGCGCGGGCGTCGCGGCCGCGACGTGGACGGAGTGGGCAGACCGGGTCGACACCGTCGTCACCACCGCCGACACGCCCGTGAAGGCCGTGCTGATCCGGCCGGACGGCTACGTCGCGTGGGCCACGAACGGCAGCACCGACGGCGGCACCGACGGGCTGCGGGAGGCGCTGACGGAGTGGTTCGGTCAGGCGGGCCCGCGCCGGAGCTTGACCCGGTAGGAGTAGTGCTCGGGCAGGAAGTAGCTGGTCGCGAGCTCGACGAGCCGCCCGGCGGTGTCGACGTAGCTGCGGTCCACGCGCAGCAGCGGGTCACCGGGGCGGCCGTCGAGCGACAGTGCCACCGGGTCGCTCGCGGCGACCGCGGTGATGCTCTGCTCGGCCTCGGCGACGGAGCTGCCGGTATGCGTGTCGATCATGCCGATGACGGTGACCTCGCTCAGCGCACCAGGCGTCGACAGCGCCGGCAGCTCGGCGAGCACCATGCCGATGTCCGGCGGCAGGTACACCGTCGTCAGGCAGAACGCGACATCGTTGTGCAGGCGGCGGAACACGATCCGGTACACGACGTCGCTGTCCAACCGCAGCCTGCTCGCCGCGTCGATGTCGACCTGGCGGCGCAGCGGCGTGATCACCTCGAGCTTCGTGTCGAGCGACAGGCCCATCAGGTCCTCGACGGACCCGAACTGGCGCAGGTACTGCCCGCCGCGTGGCGCGGCGAACGTGCCCCGGCCGGGCACCCGCCGCACCATGCCCTCGCTGACGAGGTCGTGGAACGCGCGCCGCACGGTCTGCCGCGACACCCGGTACTCGGTCGCGAGCTCGGCCTCGGTGGGCAGCCGCGCACCGTCGGCGTACCGGCCCTGCAGGATCGCCCCGCGCAGGGTCCTGGCGAGCATCGCGTAGGCCGCCTCGGTGCGCACCGACGTCACAGGCCTCTCGCGACCAGCTGCGCGGCGATGACGTTGCGCTGGATCTCGTTGGTGCCCTCACCGACGATCATCAGCGGCGCGTCCCGGAAGTAGCGCTCGACGTCGAACTCGGTGGAGTAGCCGTAGCCGCCGTGGACGCGCACCGCGTTCAGGGTGATCTCCATGGCGGCCTCGGAGGCGAACAGCTTCGCCATGCCGGCCTCCATGTCGCAGCGCTCTCCCGCGTCGTAGCGCTCCGCGGCGAGCAGCACGAGCTGGCGCGCGGCGGTGTACTTCGTCGCCATGTCGGCCAGGTAGTTGCCGATCGACTGGTGCTTCCAGATCGGTTTGCCGAAGGCCTCCCGTTCCTGGGCGTAGCGCAGCGCGTCGTCCAGCGCGGCGCGGGCGACGCCGAGCGCGCGGGACGCGACCTGGATGCGGCCGATCTCCAGGCCCTTCATCATCTGCGCGAACCCGTGGCCCTCCGCGCCGCCGAGCAGCGCGTCCACCGGCGCCCGGTGGTCCACGAAGGACAGCTCGCAGCTCTCGATGCCCTTGTAGCCCAGCTTGGGCAGGTCGCGCGAGACGGTGAGGCCGGGACCGTGCTCGACGAGCAGGATGCTGATGCCGGCGTGCCGCGGGGTGGCGTTCGGGTCGGTCTTGCACAGCAACGCGATCAGCTGCGAGCGGCGGGAGTTGGTGATCCACGTCTTGGTGCCGTTGACGACGTAGCCGTCCGCGTCCCGGCGAGCGACCGTGGTGAGTGCCTGCAGGTCCGAGCCGCCGCCGGGCTCGGTGAGCGCCATCGTCGCGCGGATCTCGCCGGTGGCCATCCGCGGCAGGTAGTGCCGCTTCTGCTCCTCGGTACCGAACCGGCCGATGAGCTTGGCGACGACGGTGTGCCCGCCCATCGCGCCGGCGAGGCTCATCCAGCCGCGCGCGAGCTGCTCGGTGACGGCGACGTAGCAGGCGGCGGACACGGCGACCTCGCCGTAGGGTTCCGGGATCGCGAGGCCGAAGATGCCGAGCCGCTTCATCTGCTCGATCAGCTTCTCCGGGTAGGTGTCGCCGTGCTCGAGCTCGCGCGCGACGGGCCGGACGTCGCGGTCGACGAAGTCCCGCACGGTGTCGACGATGCTCTGTTCCTCTTGGCTCAGCATGGTTTTCCTGTCAGACGGCATTGGTGGCGCGGAGCTCGGCGATGTCGGCGTCGGTGCGGCCGAGCGCGCGCAGGATAGGGTCGGTGTGCTCGCCGACAGCGGGGACCGGGCTCATCGCCGCCTCGACGCCGTCGATGCTCGCCGGTGGCAGCAGGGCCTCGATGTCGCCGCCCGGGCTGCCGACCGTGCGCCAGCGGTCGCGCTCGGCGAGGACCGGGTGGTCGAGGAACTCCTGGACCGAGTTGACGCGTCCACTTGCGACACCGGCCTTCGCCAGCAGTGCCAGCGCGGCCTTCGTGTCGAGCGCACGGAACCTGTGCGAGATCAGCTCGTTGAGTGCCGCGCGGTTGGCGACACGGGCCGAGTTGGTGGCGAACCGCGGGTCGTGTGCGGTGTCCGGGTCGTCGAGCAGCAGGCGGCACAGCGCCTCCCACTCGCGCTCGTTCTGCACGACCAGCACGACGGTGTCGCCGTCGCCTGTGGGATACGGGCCGTACGGGGCGATGGTCGCGTGCTGCGCGCCCACCCGATCGGGTTGGCGTTCGCCGTAACGGGTGTAGTAGGCGGGCGACCCCATCCATTCGGCGAGTGCCTCGAACAGCGACACCTCGATCGCCGTGCCCGCACCGGTGCTCGCGCGCTGCAACAGTCCGGTGAGGACACCGGAGTAGGCGTACATGCCGGCGGCGATGTCGGCGACCGAGATGCCGACCTTGGCCATGTCGCCGGGCGTCCCGGTGAGCGAGACGAGCCCGGTCTCGCACTGGACGAGCAGGTCGTAGGCCTTGCGGTGAGCCCACGGGCCGGTGCTGCCGTAGCCGGAGATGGTGCAGTGCACGAGCCTCGGGTAGCGCTCCCGCAGGGGTGTGGCGTCGACCCTCAGCCGGGCGGCGGCGCCGGGGCCGAGGTTGTGCACGAACACATCGGCCTCGGCGAGGAGCTCGTGCAGGATCCCTTGTCCGGCCGGTTGTTTGACGTCGAGGGTGAGTGACTGTTTGGACCGGTTCAGCCAGACGAAGTAGCTGGACTGGCCGAGCACGGACTCGTCGTAGCGGCGGGCGAAGTCGCCGCCGCCGGGCCGCTCGATCTTGATCACCCGCGCGCCGAGGTCCGCGAGCTGGCGGGTGGCGTAGGGCGCGGCGACGGCCTGTTCGAGGCTGACCACGGTGATCCCGTCGAGCGGCCTCATGCTGTTGCCTCGTGGCAAGTCTCGTCGCGGGCCTCGTATCGGGCCTCGTCTCGGCGGGCCAGGAGCGCGCCGGCGCCGTCCCAGTCGAGCGTGGCCAGGTCCTCGGCGCCGCGGGCCGCGAGCTTCTCCCGGAGTTCCGCGCCGGTGGGCGGTCGCCGCGGTGAGCCGGGCGGCTGGTCGAGGTCGGCGGTGTACTCGGTGCCGTCGGCCGTGGTCAGCTCGATCGCCACGGCGCCGTTGAGCAGGCCTTCGCCGCCGGGTTCCGTTCGCACGTCCACCATGGTCGTCAGTCGCTGGGCCTCAGGGCGGGTGACCGCCTCGTCGGTGAAGCTCGCGAAGCCCGGGTGGTCGTCGAGCAGCGCCGCGGCGACCGCGTACTCGAGACTGAACTTGCCCTGCAGGCCGGTGGTCGGGCGGCGGTGGATGAGCGGCTGGACACTCGACGCGGGTGTGCGGACCACCACGCGGCGGACCTGGTCGGGGTCGAGGCGTGGGAGGGCCTCGCGGATCGCGCTGATCGGGCGCTGGAGGGCGTAGCAGCACGGAAAGAGCTTGATCGCGAGCCCGCCCGGGACGGCCGGGCCGCCGAGGTCCAGGCTCGCGGGGTTGCCGCCCACCAGCTCCGGCCACTGGTCCAGGGCGGTCGGGTCGGCCGTCGCGCCGGCCGCGGCGAGCCGGGCGGCGCGGACCCCGGCGTCAGCGGCGAGGCCGACCTGCAGGGCCTCGCCGTCCGAGCCGAACGCCCGCTGGACACCGCCCGCCTGCGGGACGGCGAGCGCGATGGCGTGCGCGGTCTGCTGTTCGGAGAGCCCGAGGGCCGTCGCCGCGGCGACGGCCGCGGCCGGGGCGCCCGCGGTGCAGGTGATGTGCCAGCCGCTCGCGTAGTGGGCCCAGCCGAGCGCGGTGCCGAGCCGGGCCATCACGCCCGCGCCTGCGAGGTAGGCGGGCGCGCCACCCGCGGTGGCGAGGGTGGCCGGGACGCAGACGACGCTGATGTGCGCGGTGGACGGCAGGTGCAGGTCGTCGAAGTCGAGGACGTGGCCGACCGCGGCCCAGCGCGCCGCGTCGGGCAGGCCGGAGGTGAGCGTGCGCATGCGGCTGTCCCGGGCGGCGAGCGTCACCGCCACCGTGTCGAGCAACGCGCGCCGCGCCAGTTCCAGGTCCGCGTCGGTCGGCCGGAACTCGTGTGCCCACGAGGCCAGCCGTTCGGCGGTCGAGGTCATCCGGGTCCCCTTGTCCGTCGAAATGTACGGCCAATATCACTCTCCATTGTCCTTGGTGTCAAGGTCGCCCTAAGGTGACGTGCATGATATGGCCGGATAAATCGGAGGGCCCGTACTTCGACGAGCTGTCGGTCGGCGACCGCTTCGACGGCGCGCCCGGGGTGACGCTCACCGAGGGGCACGCGGCGGCGCACCAGGCGGTGCTGGGTGACCGGCTGCGGCTGCCGCTCGACCACGCCTTGGCCGCATCGGTCGCTCCTGGTGGGCCACCCGCGCATCCGGCGCTGGCCTGGGATGTCGCGATCGGACAGTCCACTGTGGTCACCCAGCACGTGCGGGCGAACCTGTTCTACCGCGGGCTGGCGTTCCGCCGGTACCCGGTCATCGGCGACACGCTGCGCACGGTCACCGAGGTGGTCGGGCTGCGGGAGAACACTCGGAAGCCGGACCGCGCGCCGACCGGGCTGGCCGCGCTGCGGATCACGACGGTGGACCAGTCGGCCCGGCCGGTGCTGGACTTCTGGCGCTGCGCGATGCTGCCGCTGCTGCCGCTGCGTTCCCCCTCACCGACCGGCCACCGCGACGACCTGTCGACGCTGGGTGCCGCTGCCGCTCCTCCCCCACCGCTCGACGGGTGGGACCTCGCGCGGTTTCGCGAGCAGGTGCCGGGCGAGCACTTCGCAGACATGGCCGTGGGCCGGTCGTGGGAGGTGGTCGGCGCGGACGTCGTGTCCTGCGCGCCGGAGCTGGCCCGGCTGACCGTCAACACGGCGATGGCCCACCACGACGCGCGGTCGGCCGGCGGGCGGCGCCTGGTTTACGGCGGGCACACGATCGGCGTCGCGCTGGCGCAGGCGTGCCGGGCGATCCCGAACATCGTGACGGTGGCGAGTTGGGCGTCCTGCGACCACACCGGCCCGGTTCACGAGGGTGACTCGCTGTCCAGCCGGGTCGAGGTGACGGGTGTGGACCCGCTGCCGTCCGGTGGCCTGGTGTCGTTGCGGTCCATTGTGGAGGCAGCGGAACGCCCCGTCCTGGACTGGCGGTTCACGGTGGTGCTGGCATGAGCAAACCAACCAACGCAACCACCCTCCTTCGCGCGAATGCCGTCCACGCCGAGCGGAGCGAGGCATGTGCCACAGCATGAGCAAACCAACCAACCCAACCACCCTCCTTCGCGCGAATGGCGTCCACGCCGAGCGGAGCGAGGCATGTGCCACGGCATGAGCAGACTGACCAAACCAACCACCTTGCTTCGCGCGAATGCCGTCCACGCCGAGCGGAGCGAGGCAGGTGTTACAGCATGAGCCTCGCGGCGGCAAGGACTCTGCTGTTCGTGCCCGGCGACCGCCCGGACCGGTTCGCCAAGGCCGCGGCATCGGGCGCCGACGCCGTGGGTGATCGACCTGGAGGACGCGGTGGCACCGGCGGCCAAGGACGCGGCCCGCGCCCACGCGGTGTCCTGGCTGACGGCCGGCAACTCGGCCGTGGTCCGGATCAACGCGGTGGGAACCCCGTGGCACGGGGCCGATGTGGCGGCACTGGCCGCCCTGGCCCCGGCGATCATGCTCCCGAAGGCCGAACGCGCGGCGGACCTCGCGCTGGGCCCCGCCGTGATCCCGCTGGTGGAGACCGCGGCCGGCGTGACGGCGGCGGCCGAGCTGTGCGCGGCCCGGGGTGTGGTGCGCCCGGCGTTCGGCAGCATCGACCTGGCCGCACAGCTCGGCGTCGACCCGAGCTCGCACACCGCGCTGCTCCACGCCCGGTCGGCCCTGGCCCTGGCGGCCGCCGCGGCGGGCTGCGCGCCGCCGGTCGACGGCGTGACGGCGGCGCTGGACGACCCCGATGCCCTGCGCCGGGATACGGAGCACGCGGTGGAGCTGGGCTTCACGGGCAAGCTGTGCGTCCACCCGAGACAGATCGCCCCGGTGCACGAGGCGCTCCGCCCGTCGGAGGCGGAGCTGGCCTGGGCACGGCGGGTGCTGACCGCGGCCACCGACGGCTCCGCGATCGCGGTGGACGGCCACCTGGTCGACCGCCCGGTCCTCCAACGCGCCGAACGCCTCCTGAACCGCGCCCGGCACTGACGGCGGCCTCCGGCCCCGGTATCCATCTAGGGTCTTGAGTCGCGCATACGTTGGCGTCGCGGTCACGGATTGTAGGTTGTGGTGACCACGGTGGAGACCACGCCCGCGAACGCGACGCTGCTCAAGCATCCCCGGTTCCCGCCTACTGCCAACGACTCAGCGACTCAGCGACTCAGGACACCAGGGCGCAACCCCGACAGTCCCGCCCGACCGCGCGGCCCGTGGACAGTCGCCGGTTGTCCACAGGACCGCAGGCGCGGACCCGAAAGTGTCGGTGCCCACCGGGTAGGCAAAGCCTCATTTGTAGACATTTGGCCACAATCGACCGCGCTTCGAACCTGCGTTCCCCCACTATACGGTCGATAACCGGCTGAACGCGCCGAACTCGTCACGACGCAACGGCTCTACGCGGAAGCGGATTCGTTGGAGACATACTGCACGTGCGGGATGGCGAGCTGCCACAGCCGATCCCGAATCGCGCGGCAATACTTCACGATCGTCGGGTCAACCGTGGACGCCCCGCCAGCGAACCGGCCGCCCGGCTCGAACACGGTGAACACCACACGATCATCATCGAGCAGCCAAAAATCATCGGCCGGTAGATCGGCAGCGTTCACCAAGTGCCGGGGAAGCCACCTGATGTCCTCTCCCGCAGCGATATTGTGCGGGGCGATCGTGAGACCCCACCGGGTGTAGTCCACATGCGGCACAGTGACAACCCGTACCCGATGGATGCGCTTGCCCGCCCGCGTGACCTCTCGCACCAGGCCAAGCCACGGCCCATGCCAGGAAAGATCATCAGGCTGACCCGTCAGAAACGTATGAAACGGGCCAGCCTCCTCCGGGGTGTGGTAGCTGTCCTGCACCTCCAGGTGAAACGCACGATCGGTGAAGGTACGGAACAGTCCATCAAACGCCTCTCCCTGTAGGAACTCCACCGAACCAAACCTCTTCCTTCATCGCTACTTCCACGCACGTCTCGTGCCCAGGAATGTCCATCTGCGACAACGCTTCACCGTCGGTCACCGGCGTGCCCGAGAGTGTGAAACTGCCACGCCCAGTGTCATCGAACGCCGCACCCACATAGGTGGCCGGCTCCACGAACGCCAACAACCGATGCGGAATCTCCACGCTGTGCTGGTTGGAGGGCGACGACGAGCTGTTCGTACTGCCGGACAGGCAGCAACACGTCAGTGTCACGCCGCCGATGCCTGCCCACGGCCGCCCTGCTCATCCGGTCTGCGCGCGAACTGCGTAGCGAACCGAGCGGCAGCTCGGGTCCGACGCCGTTCCCTGAGTGCATCCGAGACCAGCCACCAGGTCGCCCAGAGAAGGAGCGCCCAGAACGGCGACCCGGCCAGCAGTACTGTCCATACGCTGTCCAATGGCTCACCGCGCCTGCCCGCCGTCGCCGTCCATGACCAGGCGGTCGTACGGGATGCCATCTCCGTACTTGGCGAGCACCTTGCAGATGGCCTTGATGCGTCCCGGCCGCATCGGCTCGATGCCGTTGATCACGTTGCGCATGGTTCCCTCGGGGATGGTGTCCTCTCCGAGCACGCTGCACTCCTCGGCCAGCCGACCGATCGACCAGTTGTGGTCTTCGAGCCAAGTGCGGATCAGCTCCCGCTTGATCTTCGGCATGGTTCAGCTCTCCTCGTCCCTGGCACTGCGAATCAGGGGCGGCGGGTTGCCGTGCTGGTCACGCCGGCTGGCTCGGGCCCGCAGGCCGTCGGCGACCTCGGCGACTTGCTCAGCCAGCGCCCGCTCATCGTCGGTGCTCAGCGGCTCAGCCCGTCCCGCGTCGGCATCGAGGAAGCGCAGGACGTAGCGGCCGAGCTGGTTGTTGACACTCGTTACCTCGGCAATGAGCACGTTGTCTTGGTGGGCTGCCTCATCGAGGGGTGGGATGGTGTTCATCAGGGCCCCTCAGACGGCCTGGGCGTGGAGCCTCGGTAGATCGGCCTTCGGGTCGTCCGGGATCGGGAGCGCAGCAGTTCGTTGGCGAGCTGGACGAACCGCTCCAGTGCCAACCGCTCGAACAGCACGTTCGCCCCGTCGTTGAGATCGCCGAACACGACGTGGACGTCGCCGTCGCCGGTGAACTCGCCGTGCATACGGCAGTCCTCGGGGATGTCAAGCCAGACGGACTTCTCCGGCGGGTTGGAGCTCATGCCAGCTGCTCCGCGGCCTGGTCGAGTTCGGCCCGCTCGCGGGCGTCCCACTCGGCCTCTTCCTTGGCGGCCAAGGCGTCCATCTCGGCCAACGCCTTGCCGCCGAGCTCGAGGAACTTCCGGAGCGCTTCGGCATCGAAGAAGAACTCGAACGGCTGTGCTTTGCCGCTCGCCGTGACGTAGACGCCATCGCTGCCGTTGACGCTGTACTTGATGTCGCAGCCCTCATGGATACCGACCCATGAGTTGACGACCAAGGTGCCGTACATGGTCGTACTTCCCCCCGTTTCGCGTTGATGGAGGCGGCAGAGCCGGAGGAGAACGTGGTTCAGGCTCCGGCCCTGCCGCTGCTTGCAGCTCGATGCCGAGGCGGCAGGCCCAGACAACCGGCGCGAGAGGCCAGGTTGTCCGAGCCCGCCGCAGCCACCGAGAAGGTTCATTCGGTGACCATGCGGGACCCCACGTGAAGCGCTCGGCACACAGCTGCCCGGTCGACCGCCGCCGGCGCCTGCCGTTGGAGCGGTGCCTCCACACGGCGCAGCAGACGACGGCCCCGCCACCAGGCGGCGCAGGCCGGACAACTACGGTGAGCTTTCACGGTGAGATCCTGTCGTCGTGCGAGCGATGTCACCGTAACATTTCATCGAGACGTGCTGCTGGTCCAATCGTGTGAACCGTAGGATGTTACGGAGAGATACCATTGAACGAGCGGCGACCGCGCCGCCGTCTCGGTTCTCGCATGGGAAGCTGATCGACATGCCAACGCCAACGGTGCTGCAGCTTCAGCTCGGCAAAGAACTCAAGCGGCTTCGCGAAGCCCGCGGCTGGACGCTGGCCGAAGCCGTCGAGGTGTTGGGCAACAAGGACACCAAGCTGTCGCGCCTGGAGAACGGCCAGTCCAGCGTTCGGACGCTGGACATCCGCGTGCTGTACGAAACTCTCGGCGCAACCAAGGAAGAAACGGCCTGGGCGCTGGAGACCGCCAAGCACTGCAACCAGCGTGGCCGCTGGTCGGGCTACCGCTCGATCTACGGCAAGTTCTTCCGCATGGCCGTCGACCTCGAAGAAGACGCCAGCATCATCAACCACTACCAGAGCGAGATGATCCCCGGCCTACTCCAGACCGAGGCCTACATCCGAGCAGTCTTCTCCGCCAGCGGCCCGCAGCTCACCGACCAGACGCTGGAGATGGCGCTCAAGGCACGCACCGAGCGCCAGCAAGTGCTCACGAAGTTGGACGCTCCACAGATCGGCTTCGTCATGTCGGAATCAGCCGTCCTTCGGATGGTCGGTGATGAGACTGTCATGCGCGACCAACTCCGGTATGTCGCCGAGGTGGCCGAACTACCGAACGTCCACCTGCAGGTGCTGCCGTTCAAGGCACGCACCTACCCGCCGGGCTGCTTGTTCCCGTTCACCATGTTCCGCATCCCGTCACCCGGCAAGTCCGGCCCGCTGGAGTACGTCTACCTCGAAGATTACGACGACGGGCGTTATCGGGACGACCACGAGTCGGTCGAGACCTACAGTAACTTGTGGCAGCGGTTCGTCGGAGCGGCCCTGGACCCGGTGCAGTCCAGAGAGCTGCTGCTCCGGCTGGCCGACAGCTACTGACCCAGCAAGGAGCAACCAGCCATGACCCGGGCCACGTTCACACAGTGGCGCACGTCCTCATACAGCACAGGCAACCCCAACAACTGTGTCGAGGTCGGCGCCGCTCCCCACCAGCGCGCAGTACGCGACACCAAGCTCGGGCCGTCCAGCCCGACGCTCGTCTTCTCGTCGGACAACTGGGAAACGTTCACCAACACGGCGAAGCGGGACGAGTTCGTACTTCCCCGTTGAGATAGGTTTTGTCATGACAAGTGCGGTCCCGTCATGGGGCCGCACTTGTTTGTGTCGACCGCACGTTGACCAAGCCAACTCCAAGCTCCGCAGACGACAGGCGGTGAGCGTACCTCTGCCGAGCCCAAATACACCTGTTTGCCACCGCGCTAGAGCTTGAACCGCAGAGACATGCGACTAAAGTGGACAAGATCGTAGTGACGGCAAGGCTCAGGCTGGTGGAGGTCCATCGATGATCGACATGTCGACATGGGATGAGCTAGTCGCCGACGTCGTCGATGAGTTGCACCTCGACCCGAACAATGTGCGCATTGAACTGCCCGACGCCCCAATGCCGCTAACTTAGGTGCTGTGGGGTTATGATCTTGGTTGTGGCGAGAGTGGGACAGCAGGTCAAGGTGGGTACGCAGGTTCGGTTGCCGGATCTGGTCGGGGTCGGGGTGCTGACTGCGGCGTTCCCGCCGGA
>NZ_WHTD01000187.1 GCF_009379765.1 Actinophytocola sp.
ACCATCAACGGCGACTTCGCCGAGTACTGGACCTACCACCTGCTCAAAGAACACCACCGCCGCCACGAAACCCGCTACGCCCACCGCCACAACGACTACGTCCTGGTCGCATAACCAACTCACTCCAAACGAACTACACCCGTGGTCGATCGGCCGGACCCAGCTCATGTCAGAGGTCTACGGCGGCGAAGAGGGAGCCGATCTCCGGGCGGTTCAGTCCCCGCAGCGATCCGGAACGCTGGCTGCCGAGCCGGACATCGGCGATCTGGGTGCGGACGAGCTTGCGCACCGGGTGGCCGACCTCGGCGAGCATCCGCCGGACGATGTGGTTGCGCCCCTCGTGCAGGACGACCTCGACGAGCGCGCGCCCGCCGGAGGAGTCGACGACCCGGAAGGCGTCGACCCGGACCGGCCCGTCCTCGAGCTCGATGCCGTCCCGCAACCGGCGGCCGATCGTGCGCGGGATGGGGCCGTTGACCTCGGCGAGGTAGGTCTTGAGCACGACGAACGACGGGTGCATGAGGCGGTGCGCGAGGTCGCCGTCGTTGGTGAGGAGCAGGAGGCCCTCGGTGTCGGCGTCGAGGCGGCCGACGTGGAAGAGGCGTTCCTTGTGGTCGCGGACGTAGTCGCCGACGCACGGGCGGCCACGGTCGTCGGACATCGTGGTGTGGACGCCGCGCGGCTTGTTGAGCGCGAGGTACACGAGGTCGGTGCGCACGACCACGCGCATGCCGTCGACGTGGATCACCGCGGTGTCGGGGTCGACCCGGCGGCCGAACTCGTTGACCACCTCGCCGTTCACGCTGACCCGCCCCTCGGCGATCAGCTCCTCGGCGGCGCGCCGGGAGGCCACGCCCGCCTGGGCGAGGACCTTCTGGAGCCGGACTCCCTCGTCAGATCTCATCGATGGAGTCAACCTCCGGCAGCAGCGGAGCGATCGGCGGCAGATCGTCCAAAGTGGACAGGCCGAGGCGCTCGAGGAACAGTTCGGTGGTGCGGTAGAGGAAACCGCCGGTCTCGACGTCGGTGCCGGTCTCCTCGACCAGCCCTCGCGCGAGGAGCGTGCGGATGACCCCGTCGCAGTTGACGCCGCGCACCGCGGCGACCCGCGCGCGGGTGACGGGCTGGCGGTAGGCGATGACGGCGAGGGTCTCGAGGGCGGCCCGGGTGAGCTTGGCGCGCTGCCCGTCGAGCAGCATCCTCTCCACGTAGGGCGCGTACTTGTCGCGGGTGTAGTAGCGCCAGCCGCCGCCGGCCCGGCGCAGGTCGAACCCGCGCTCCTGCTCGGCCAGCTCGGCGGCGACCCGGTGGAGGGTCTCGGTGAGCCTGGCGACGTCCGTGCCGAGCGCGGCGGCGAGCACGTCCTCCTCGACCGGCGAGTCGACGACGAGAAGGAGGGCTTCGAGGGCCTTCTCGAGCTCGTCCTGGGAGAGCTCGGGCAACTCGTCGGTCTCGGTCTCCTCCTCGGGCGGCCCGTCGAGGGTGTCGCCCGGGGGCTCGGCCCGCTCCGCGACCACCTCGGTGGGGGGATCGGCATCGGCCGCCCGGTCCACCGGCGGTTCGGCCCGGTCGTCCCCGACCAGCTCGGTGGACCGATCCGCATCCGCCGCCTCGTCGACCGGCGGTTCGACCTGTTCCTCGACCACCTCGGTGGGTGGGTCGGCGATGACCTCGGCTGCCGTGGCCGCCTCGTTCGGGTCCTGGGGTGCGCTCACCCGTACTCCTCCTCATCGGCGCCGCCGTTCGCGTCCGCCGCGGCCGCGTCCGCCACGCTGCCGCCCGTCCATTGCACGTGCAACTCCGCCAGCGCCTCCTCCTGCTCGAACGCGATCACGTCCTCCTTGTACAGGTCGAGCAGCGCGAGGAACCGCGCGACCACCTCCATGCTGTGCTCGCAGTCGGCCACCAGCTCGCCGAAGCTGGCCCGTCCCGACGACGCGAGCCGGACCCGCAGCAGCGCCGCGTGCTCGCGCACCGACACCTTGCCCATGTGCAGGTGGTCGATCGACACCGTCGGCGGGGGCTTCGGGCGGAACACCGCCGCCGCGATCTCGGCGAACTTCTGGGCGCTCACCCCCAGCATGACCTCGGGCAGCAGCGACGCGAACCGGTCCTCCAACGCCACCGAACGCGGGTACCGGCGCAGCGCACCCGCCTCCAGCTCGGCGAACAGCGACGCCACCTGCTTGTACGCCCGGTACTGCAGCAGCCGCGCGAACAGCAGGTCCCGTGCCTCCAACAGCGCCAGGTCGTCCTCGTCCTCCACGTCGCCGGTGGGTAGCAGCCGGGCCGCCTTCAGATCGAGCAGCGTCGCGGCCACCACGAGGAACTCCGTGGTCTCGTCGAGGTTCCAGTCGTCGCCCGCCTCGCGCAGGTGGGCGATGAAGTCGTCGGTGACCTGGTGCAGCGCGACCTCGGTGACGTCCAGCTCGTGCTGGGAGATCAGCTGCAGCAGCAGGTCGAAGGGACCCTCGAAGTTCGACAACCGAACGGTGAACCGGTTTGGCGTCGACTCTTCCGGGGCGTCGGAGGCCGATGAGATCAACGAACGCTACTTCCCGGCGGCACGATCAGCAGAGTCATGACGCAATCGTCGCACCAGCACCGCGTCCTCGCCGCGTTCCTCGAGGTCGGCGAGCACCACCGCGATCGCCTCGCGCACCACCCGGCCACGGTCGACGATGAGGCCGTGCATCGCGCGCAGCGCGAGCCGGGCGTGCTCCAGCGCGAGCAGTTCCTCGTCGGAGACGTACACGGTGATCTTCGAGGTGTGCTTCTGCCTGGGCGTACCCCGGCGTGGCCCCGGCGCGGCGTGGTGTGCCGCGTGATGGTTCGCGGGCGCGGGACGGCCGCCATCGAGCCAGCCCTCATCGGGCCGGTCGGTCGGCGCGGTGGGTCTGAACAGTTCCGCCGCCCCCGGCAATGAGGCTCGACGGTTCACCGGGGGAGCGCCACTTCGCGGGCGATCACTTCACGGGCAAGATGGCGGTATGCCTTGGCGCCGGCCGATCGCGGCGCCCACACGGTGATCGGCGCGCCGGCGACCGTGGTCTCCGGGAACCGGACCGTCCGGTTGATCACGCTGTCGAACACGATGTCCTGGAACCGCTCGACCACCCGCGCGATGACCTCGCGGGAGTGCAGCGTGCGCGGGTCGAACATGGTCGCGAGGATGCCGGTGATCTCGAGCTTCGGGTTGAGCCGCTCGCGCACCTTCTCGATGGTGTCGATGAGCAGCGCCACCCCGCGGAGGCTGAAGAACTCGCACTCGAGCGGGATCAGCACGCCGTCGGCCGCGGCCAGCGCGTTGACCGTGAGCAGGCCGAGCGAGGGCTGGCAGTCGATCAGGATGTAGTCGTACTGGTCGACCACCGGCCGCAGCGCGCGGACCAGGGTGTGCTCCCGGCCGACCTCCGCGACCAGCTGCACCTCGGCCGCGGACAGGTCGATGTTGCTCGGCAGCAGGTCCATGTTGTCCACGCCGGTCCGGATGACCGAGTCGGTGACGCTGGCGGACCGCTCGATGATGACGTTGTAGATCGTGCGCTCGAGCTGGTGCGCGGGGATGCCGAGACCGACCGACAGCGCGCCCTGCGGGTCGAAGTCGACGATCAGCACGCGCCGGCCGAACTCGGTGAGCGCAGCGCCCAGATTTATGGTCGACGTGGTCTTGCCGACGCCGCCCTTCTGGTTGCACAGGGCGAGAACCTTGGCCGGGCCGTGCCCGTTGAGCAGCGGCGGCTCGGGGATGTGCCGCTTCGGACGACCGGTGGGACCGAGTGCCCCGTTGGGGCCACCGTCGTCGAGCGCCTCGTCCTCGTCGGAGGCCGCTCGCGGGGCGATGCTGAGCTCCGAGGGATGAAATGTCGACATATCGACCTAGCTCCTTGTCGTCCGCGCTGTGCGCCGAAGCTTAGAGATGGCCTGGACCAGGTACCAAACAGGCGCGCCGAGAGAGCCCGGACCTATCCTCTCCACCCATGCCGGTTCGCCAGCTTCGCCTCGTCGTCACCGCCGCCGACTACGACGAGGCGGTGCATTTCTACCGGGACGTCCTCGGGCTCGGCGAGCGGGATGCCGTGCAGTCCCCGAACGGCCGGGTGATGATCCTCGACGCGGGTCAGGCCACCCTCGAGCTGGCCGAGCCGTCGACCGCCGAGTACATCGACGAGGTCGAGGTCGGCCGCCGGGTGGCCGGCCACATCCGGGTGGCCTTCGAGGTCGACGACACTCGCGCGACGACCGCCGCGCTGGCCGAGGCGGGCGCCGAGATACTGGGCGAGCCGCGACGGACCCCGTTCCGGTCGACCAACGCCCGGCTCACCGGCCCGGCCGGACTGCAGCTCACGCTCTTCCAGATGGACTAGCCGCGTGCGCGGGGGTGGGCGGTGGCGTAGACCTCGCGCAACGTGGTGACCGTGACCAGGGTGTAGATCTGCGTCGTCGTCACCGAGGCGTGGCCCAGCAGCTCCTGGACGACGCGGACGTCGGCGCCGCCCTCCAGGAGGTGGGTCGCGAACGAGTGGCGCAGGGTGTGCGGCGACACCGATGCGGCGATGCCGGCCCGCTCCGCCGCGACCTTCAGCACCTGCCACGCGCTCTGCCGGGACAGCCGGCCGCCGCGGACGTTCAGGAACACCGCGGGCGTGCCGCGGCCGCGCCTCGCGAGGTCGGGGCGGGCCCGCACCAGGTAGGCGTCGAGCGCGTCGAGCGCGGGCCGGCCGATCGGGACGAGGCGCTGCTTGCCGCCCTTGCCGTCAAGCAACACCGTGCGCTCATGGGCGTCGATGTCGTCGACGTCCAGGCCGACCGCCTCGGAGATCCGGGCGCCCGTGGAGTACAGGACCTCCAGCAAGGCCCGGTCGCGCAGCGGGCCGGGTCCGTCGCCCGGGGTGTCGAGCAGCCGCTCCACGTCGGCGACCGGCAGGGCCTTCGGCAGGCGGCGCGGGGCGGCGGGCGGGCGGACCTCGCGCGCGGGGTCGAACTCGACGAGCCCCTCGCGCACGGCAAACTTGTGCAGCCCCCGCACCGCGACGAGCGCCCTGGCGGCAGACGACGCGGCGAGCGGCGGGTGGTCGGCGGCGCCCTCGCGGAGCACGGCGAGGAACGCCGAGACGTGCACCTCGGCGACCCCGGCCAGCTCGGTCACCCCGGCGGCGGTCAGGTGGTCGGCGTAGCGGCGAAGGTCGCGGGTGTAGCCGTCGAGCGTGTTGCGGGACGTGCCGCGCTCGACCGCGAGGTGATCGAGATAGCCGCCGACCACCCCGGCGAGGGCCGGCGCGACCGGACGCTCGACCGGACCCACAACCATGGCACCTCCGAGTGGAGCGGCCAGACTATGCCGGTTACCGACGGGTTCGCGGGAACCGGCAGTGGCGTGGCGCGACTGCCGTATCGTGGGCGCGTGGGTGAACCGACCGAGCAGGACGCGATCCGCATCGGCACGCAGGAGCGCGAGGACGCCATCAAGATTATCGGCGACCACTTCTCCGAAGGTCGGCTGCCGCTGGGCGAGTACGAGGAGCGGGTGAGCAAGGCCATCGAGGCCCAGACCCGGGGCGAGCTGCGGCCGCTGTTCCGCGACCTGCCCGCGCCCTACCCCGCGTTCATGGTGCCGCCGGTGCGTCAGGTGGCGCCGGTCCCGGTGCCCACGTTCCCGCAGCACACCGCGATCCAGGTCGTGCCGTCGGACCGCTACCGGATCGTCGCGGGCGTGCTGCAGATCGTGCTGCCGTTCGGCACCGGCCGGTTCTACACCGGACACACGGGCATCGCGCTGGCGCAGCTGTTCACGATGTTCATCGGCGTCGGCGTGATCTGGAGCATCATCGACGGCGTGGTCATGCTGGTCGGCGGCGGCACCGACGCCTACGGCCGCCCGCTCAAGATCTGACCGTAGCGCACCCGGTGAGGGCTCGTTTACGCTCTGCACGTGTCGTCCAGCCAGGGGCAGAGCTTCCTCCGTGAGTTTCGGGAGTTCCGGCGTTTCCTGGCCAGCCTGTGGGGCACGCTCTCCGGTATCTCCCTGTTGTTCCCACTGTCGAACGTCTTCCTCACGGTCATTCCGATCGACGAGCTCAACCAGCCGTTCAACGGGCTTCGCCCCGCACCGCTGACCGCGATGACGATGGTCGTCTGCATCTTCATCACGTTCGCGACGTTCAGCCGGCGCGAGCGGTTCCGCGAACCGGCGCGCCGGCTCCGCATCGGCCGGGTCGCGCGGATCTCGTTCGTCGTCGGGCTGGCATCCGGAGCGGTCTACCTGTTGGCCCGCGGGTTCTCCTACAACAACGTCATCGAGCTCGGCGACGGCAGCGAGGGCGTGCACTATTTGAACTTCGCGCTGTTCGAAGGTTTCTTCGCGGTCGCCTACGTCGCCTTCTTCGGATGTCTCACGCGGTCGTTCCTCGTGCTCGCGATGCTCGAGTTCTACCAGCCCAAGCAGCCTTCGGCCGAGGTGTCGGAGCCGAGCTCCGGGTAGCCGGCCGGCTCAGAGGAAGGCACGCAGCAGCGCGGCCGTGCCCTCCACGTGCTCGTCCATCGCGGCGTGGGCGGCGGCCGGGTCGCCGGACAGGATCGCCGCCACGATCGCCCGGTGCTGGACGTTCGAGTGCTCGATGTTGGTCGCCAGCAACGGGATCGCGTCCAGCAGCTCGTTCACCCGGGTCCGCACGTCGGCCACCGCGGAGGTCAGCGACGGCGCCGCGGTGACCTCCGCGATCGCCAGGTGCAGCCGGGAGTCGCGGCGCCGGTACTGCTCGGCCGACCCGGTCCCCACCGCGTCGACCTCGGTGAGCGCCACCATCAGGTGCTGACGCTCGTCCGGGGTCAGCGCGCGGCCCGCGGCGGTCTCGGCGGCTCCGCACTCCAGGACCCGGCGCATCGTCAGCACGTCCTCCAGGTCCACACCGGACGGATCGCGGCGCGGCGACTCGGGCAGTTCCTCGACCACGAACGTCCCGCCGTAGCGGCCGCGCCGGGACTCGACGTAGCCCGCGTCGGCGACCGCGCGGATGGCCTCGCGCAAGGTCACCCTGCTCACCCCGAGCCGGGCCGCCAGGTCCCGCTCGGCCGGAAGCCGCTCCCCCGGTCCGGCCACCCCCAGCCGGATCGCCTGCAGCAGCCGCTCGACGGTCTCCTCGAACGCGTTGCGCGTCCGGACCGGACGGAACACCGCGGCTGATGCCGACCGCACGGTGATCGCCATCGGACTAGAGCGGCGTCACGTACGCGCCGGAGATGCCACCGTCCACAAGGAACTGTGACGCGGTGACGAACGACGCGTCGTCACTGGCCAGGAACGCCACCGCGGCGGCGATCTCCGTCGCCTCGGCGAACCGGCCCATCGGGACGTGCACCAGCCTGCGCTGCGCCCGCTCGGGGTCGGACGCGAACAGCTCCTGCAGCAGCGGCGTGTTCACCGGCCCCGGGCACAGCGCGTTGACCCGGATCCCCTCGCGCGCGAACTGCACGCCGAGCTCGCGGGTCATCGCGAGCACGCCGCCCTTGGACGCGGAGTAGGAGATCTGCGAGGTGGCCGCGCCCATGACGGCGACGAACGACGCGGTGTTGATGATCGATCCGCGGCCCTGCCGGCGCATGTGTGGCAGGACGTACTTGCAGCACAGGTACACCGAGGTGAGGTTGACCCGCTGCACCCGGTCCCACACCTCGATGCCGGTGGTGAGGATCGAGCCGTCCTCGGGCGGGGAGATGCCGGCGTTGTTGAACGCGACATCCACGCTGCCGTGCGTCGCGACGACCTGGTCGAACATCGCCCCGACGGCGGCCTCGTCGGTGACGTCGCAGGTGATCGCGTCGCCGTCGAGCTCCTTGGCGAGCGTCTCGATCGCGTCGGTGGCGAGGTCGACGGCGACGACGCGAGCGCCCTCGTCGGCGAACCGCCGCGCGGTGGCGAGCCCGATGCCGCTCGCCGCCCCCGTCACGACGGCGACCCGATCCTGCAGGCGTTTCACTTATGCCCCCTCCGTCGCGATGAACACGTTCTTGGTGTCGGTGAACGCGTCCAGCGCGTCCGGGCCCAGCTCGCGGCCGAGGCCGGACTGCTTGACACCGCCGAAGGGCGTCCAGTACCGGACCGACGAGTGCGAGTTCACCGACAGGTTGCCGGCCTCGACGCCGCGGGCCACGCGCATCGCGCGGCCGACGTCGCGGGTCCAGATCGAGCCGGACAGCCCGTACTCGGTGTCGTTGGCCAGCCGCAACGCGTCGGCCTCGTCGTCGAAGGACTGCACGGTGACGACCGGACCGAAGACCTCCTCGACGACCGTGCGGTCGGTGGGCGTGCGGGGCAGGACCACCGTCGGCGGGAACCAGAAGCCGGGCCCTGCCGGCGCGCTGCCGCGGATCGCCACATCGGTGTCGGAGTCCACATAGGACGTCACGGAAGCGAGGTGGGACGCGGAGATCAGCGGGCCCATCTCGGTCTTCTCGTCGCCCGGGTCGCCGACGACGACGCCGTGCACGGCCGGCTCGAGCAGCTCGAGGAACCGGTCGAACACGCTGCGCTGCACCAGGATCCTCGACCGCGCGCAGCAGTCCTGGCCCGCGTTGTCGAACACCGCGTACGGCGCGCTCGCCGCGGCGGCCGCGAGATCGGCGTCGGCGAACACGATGTTGGCGTTCTTGCCACCCAACTCCAGCGTCACCCGCTTCACCCGCGCGGCGCAGCCGGCCATGACCTGCCGACCCACCTCTGTGGAGCCGGTGAAGACGACCTTGCGTACCAACGGGTTCGCGACGAACCGCCGGCCGACCACGGAGCCCTTGCCGGGCAGCACCTGGAACACGTCGGCCGGGATGCCCGCCTCGCGCGCGAGCTCGCCGAGCCGGATCGCGGTCATCGGGGTCAGCTCCGCCGGCTTGAGCACGACGGTGTTGCCCGCGGCGAGCGCGGGCGCGAAACCCCAGCCTGCGATGGGCATCGGGAAGTTCCACGGCACGATCACGCCGACCACGCCGAGCGGCTCGGCGAAGGTGAGGTTCACCCCGCCGGGCACCGGGATCTGCCGGCCGAACAAGCGTTCCGGCGCGGCCGCGTAGTAGTGCAGCACGTCCCGGACGTTGCCGGCCTCCCAGCGCGCGTTGCCGATGGTGTGCCCGGAGTTGGCCACCTCCAGCGCGGCGAGGTTGTCCACGTCGGCGTCGACGGCGTCGGCGAACCGGCGCAGCAGCCTGGCCCGGTCGCCGGGCGCGACCGCCCGCCAGGCCGGGGACGCGCGGCGGGCCCGCTCGATCGCCGCGTCGGTGTCCGCCGCCGACGTGGCCGGCACGGTGGCGACCACCTGCTCGGTGGCCGGGTTGATCACATGTGTCATCTCGCCTCCCCCACCAGCGCCTCGAAGAGCCGCCGGTCCGCGTGGTCCCCGCCGCCGTCCTCCTCCGGATGCCACTGCACGCCGACGGCGAACCGGTCGGTCAGCTCCACCGCTTCCACCGTCCCGTCCCCCGCCCACGCGACCGGCACGAGCCCGGCGCCGAGCCGGTCCAGGGACTGGTGGTGATGGCAGTGCACGTCCACCTGCTGGCCGAGGATGCCGGCGAGCCTGCTCCCCGGCGCGACCTTCACCAGCACCCGGCCGAAGGTGCCCGGCCGCGGGAGGTGGTCGGTGTTGCCGACCTCGTCGGGCAGGTGCTGGTGCAGCGTGCCGCCGAGCACGACGTTGAGCAGCTGCATGCCGCGACACACGCCGAGCAGCGGCATCCCGCGCTCGAGGGCCAGCTCGATCAGTGCCCACTCGGCACCGTCCCGGTCCGGCCGCGCGGGCCCGGTGACGGGCCGGCGCCGCGCGCCGTAGCGGGACGGGTCGATGTCCGTACCGCCCGCGATGACCAGACCGTCCACACGCGACAGAAGGCCGGCGTCCCAGATGCCCATCGGGGGCAGCAGCACGGGGGTGCCGCCCGCGGCGACCACGCCGTCGAGGTATCCCCGCTGCAGCACCGCCGCCGGGACGTCCCAGACCCCGAACCGGGTCTGTTCCAGGTAGGTGCTGATCCCGATCAGGGGGTCAGAGCCGTTCGAAGCCACGGACCTTCTCCCAGTCGGTGACCGCCGCGTCGTAGGCGGCGAGCTCCACCCGCGCGTTGTTGAGGTAGTGGTCGACGACCTCGTCGCCGAACGCGGCGCGCGCGTGTTTGCTCTCGGCGAGCAGCTCAGCGGCGTCGCGCAGGGTCGGCGGCACCTGCGGGCGGTCGGCGGCGTAGGCGTTGCCGGTGAACTCGGGCTCCAGCGGTAGCTCGTTCTCGATGCCGTGCAGGCCGGCCGCGACGAGCGCGGCGACCGCGAGATAGGGGTTGACATCGCCGCCCGGCACCCGGTTCTCCACCCGCAGCGAGTCGCCGTGGCCGACCACGCGCAGCGCGCAGGTCCGGTTGTCGACGCCCCACGCGACCGCCGTCGGCGCGAAGCTGCCCGGCTGGAACCGCTTGTAGGAGTTGATGTTCGGCGCGTAGAAGTACGTGAGCTCGCGCAGGAGGGCCTGCTGACCGGCCAGGAAGTGCGACATCATCGTGGAGAACCCGTGCCGCCTGTCGCCGGCGAGCACGGTCGAGCCGTCGGTGCCGCGCAGCGAGATGTGGATGTGGCAGGAGTTGCCCTCGCGTTCGTTGTACTTCGCCATGAACGTGAGGCTCTTGCCGTGCCGTGCGGCGATCTCCTTCGCGCCGGTCTTGTAGATGCTGTGGTTGTCGCATGTGGACAATGCCTCGGCGTAGCGGAACGCGATCTCGTGCTGGCCGGGGTTGCACTCCCCCTTGGCCGACTCGACGTACATGCCGGCGCCGGTCATGCCGTTGCGGATGTCGCGCAGCAGTGGCTCGAGCCGGCCGGTGCCGAGCATCGAGTAGTCCACGTTGTACTGGTTGGCCGGGGTCAGGCCGCGGTAGCCCGCGTTCCACGCCTGCTCGTAGGAGTCGTCGAACACGACGAACTCGAGCTCGGTGCCGACGTAGGCCACGAGGTCACGCTCGGCCAGCCGGTCCAGCTGGCGGCGCAGCACCTGGCGCGGCGACGCCGGCACCAGCCCGCCCTCCACCCACTCGATGTCCGCGAGCACCAGCGCGGTGCCCGGATGCCACGGCACGAGGCGCAGTGTCGACATGTCCGGCCGGAGCACGAAGTCGCCGTAGCCGCGGTCCCACGACGACATCGCGTACCCGTCGACGGTGTTCATCTCGACGTCCACCGCGAGCAGGTAGTTGCAGGCCTCGGTGGCGTGCGGCACGACCTCGTTGAGGAAGTACTCCGCCGCGCAGCGCTTGCCCTGCAGCCGGCCCTGCATGTCGGTCATGCCGACGAGCACGGTGTCGACAGTGCCGTCGTCGACCAGTCCGCGCAGCCGTTCGACGGTGAGCAAGCCGTCGCGGTGTCCCATGAGACCAACCTCCAAAGGATCAGGCCTGACCCATTGAGGCCATTCCACACGCGTGCTCCCGACCTGTCAACGACCGCCGCTCGCTCGCACGCATGGGTTGGGTATTGACACGTCCGGTGAACAGGATCACGCTCTACCAGATTCAAAGGACTGATGCTGGCCCATTGGACATGTCAGGGAGCTTCCTGTGTCGACACCGCATCAACGCCCCGGCCAACGCCACGAGACCGTCGAGTACCAGACCGTCGACTCGAGCTACCTCGAACACCGCCAGCTTCGCCGGGGAGCCGCCGGATGGGTGCTGCTCGCGGGGCTCGGCGTCGCGTACGTGATCTCCGGGGACTTCGCCGGCTGGAACTTCGGGCTGGCCGAGGGAGGCTGGGGCGGGCTGCTGCTCGCCACGATCCTGATGGCTGTCATGTACACGTGCATGGTGTTCGGGCTCGCCGAGATGGCCTCGGCCATGCCGGTCGCCGGCGCCGGGTACGGGTTCGCCCGCCGCGCGCTCGGCCCGACCGGCGGGTTCGCCACAGGCACCGCGATCCTCATCGAGTACGCCATCGCGCCGGCGGCGATCTCGGTGTTCATCGGCGGCTACGTCGAGGCGCTCGGGCTGTTCGGGCTGACGAGCGGGTGGCCGGTCTTCCTGGTGTGTTACCTGATCTTCATCG
The DNA here is from genome assembly GCF_009379765.1 of Actinophytocola sp. Classification (GTDB taxonomy): domain Bacteria; phylum Actinomycetota; class Actinomycetes; order Mycobacteriales; family Pseudonocardiaceae; genus Actinophytocola. The sequence continues at coordinate 12,068 of NZ_WHTD01000187.1, forward strand.
GCGTGCACCTGTGGGGTGTCGGCGAGGCGCTGCGGGTCATGTTCGTGATCACCGGCATCGCGGTGGTCGCACTGATCGTGTTCGTCGTCGGCATGGTCGGCAAGTTCGACGCGGACAACCTGTTCGACATCCCCGCCACCGACGCGGCCGGCGCGTCGACGTTCCTGCCCTTCGGCGTCGCCGGGGTGCTCGCGGCGTTCGTCTACGGCATCTGGTTCTTCCTCGCGGTGGAGGGCGTCCCGCTCGCCGCCGAGGAGGCTGGCGAGCCCCGGCGGGACCTGCCGCGCGGCATCATCGCCGCGATGGCGATCCTGCTCGTGTTCGCCGCGCTGATGCTGATAGTCGCCCCGGGAGCGGCCGGCTCCGGCACGATCGCGGCCTCGGACAACCCGCTGCCCGAGGCGATCCGCGCGGCGTACGGCGGCGACAACTTCCTCGCCCAGTTCGTCAACTACGCCGGTCTCGCCGGCCTGGTGGCGAGCTTCTTCTCGATCATCTATGCGTACTCGCGGCAGCTGTTCGCGCTGTCCCGGGCGGGCTACCTGCCGCGTTGGATGTCGGTGACGAGCAGGCGGAAGACGCCATACCTGGCGCTGATCGTGCCCGGCACCGTCGGCTTCATCCTCGCGACGGCCACCATGGACGGCGCGCTGCTGATCAACATCGCGGTGTTCGGTGCGACCGTGTCCTACGTGCTGCTGAACGTCTCGCACATCGTGCTGAGGGTCCGCGAGCCGGGGTTGGAGCGCCCGTATCGCACCCCGGGCGGCGTGGTGACCACCGGCATCGCGGCGGTGCTGGCGGTGGCCGCGGTGGCCGCGACCTTCTTCGTGGACGAGCTGGCGGCGGCGGTCACCGCGGGCATCCTCGTGGTGGCGCTGCTCTACTTCTTCGTCTACAGCCGGCACCGCCTGGTCGCCAACGCCCCGGAGGAGGAGTTCGCCGCGATCAAGCAGGCGGAGTCCGAGCTGACCGACTAGGAGCTGCTTGACCTGGAGTCCGCTCCAAGACGCTGATGCGGCACCTGTTCACCGAGGTGGCGAAGGGCAACTCGCGGCCGTTCGTGGAGGCGCTCGGCGATGACGTCCGGTGGACGATCATCGGCAGCACCGCCTGGTCGGGCACCTGTGCCGGCAAGGAGGCGGTGCTCGCGGACCTGTTGGGGCCGGTCAACGAGCAGCTGATGGGGCGCAACATCATCACCGCGAACCGGTTCGTCGCCGAGGACGACCTCGTCGTCGTCGAGGCGCAGGGACGCAAACACCACCAAGGACGGCATCCGCTACCACAACGCGTACTGCTGGGTGTGCCGACTGACCGACGGGAAGCTGGTGGAGCTCACCGAGTACGCCGACACCCAGCTGATCGCCACCGCCCTGCGCGCACCGGACTGAACGGGCGTCACCAGGCCGACGTGGTGGCCCACGTCGTCGGTCTCGGCCCCACCGCCGGCTGACCGCCCGCATCCGCCGCGCCGGCTCGACCGACCGGCGCGGCGGCTTCGACGGTGACTCAGGTGCGGCGGCCCGGCAGGCGGGTCGGAAGGTCCCGCCACGGCGCGTCGGCCGGGCGCGTCGGGGCGGCGAGCGTGCGCACCGCGTGCGCGGCGAGCAGGCCGCCGACCGCGGCGCTGTTCACGATCTCGCCGGCCAGCGCCATGCGGACCGCCTCGTCGAGCGGGAAGCGGCGAGCCACCAGGTCCGCCTCCTCGTCGCCCTCCATGACGCGCTCCACCGTGGCGAGGTCGGTGGCAAGGAAGACGCGCACGACCTCGTCGGTGAAGCCCGGCGACACCGCCACGTCCACCAGCACCGACCAGTCCCCCGCCGCCAGCCCGACCTCCTCGACGAGCTCGCGCCGCGCGGTCTCGACCGGGTCCTCCCCCAGCTTGTCGATGATGCCGGCGGGCAGCTCCCAGTTCCGCCGGCCCAGCGGGTGGCGGTACTGGTGGATGAGCGTCACGTGGTCGTCCTCGTCGAGCGCCACGACGGCCACCGCGCCGAGGTGCTCCACGATCTCGCGGGCGGCCCGGCCGCCACCGGGCATCGCCACCTCGTCCACCCGCAACGCGAGGATCCGTCCGACATAGATGTCCTCAGTGGACAGAACATCGAAGCTGTGCCGACCGGGCTCGGTCACGAGCTGACTCCCAGGGGCTCCGGCAGCTCGACCGGCAGACGCTCGGCCGCACGGTAGGCCAGCGCGGCCTTCACGAAGCCGGCGAACAGCGGGTGCGGCCTGGTCGGGCGGCTCTTGAGCTCCGGGTGTGCCTGCGTGCCGACGAAGAACGGGTGCACCTTGGCCGGCAGCTCGACGAACTCCACCAGGTGCTCGTCCGGCGACAGGCCCGAGAACACCACGCCCGCCTTGGCGAGCTTGCCGCGGTAGGCGTTGTTGACCTCGTACCGGTGCCGGTGCCGCTCGGACACGTCCCGCGTCCCGTACGCCGCGGCCACGATCGAGCCCGCGGCGAGCCTCGCCGGGTACGCGCCGAGCCGCATCGTGCCGCCCATGTCCCGCTCGCCCGCGACCACGTCCTCCTGGTCGGCCATCGTGCTGATCACGGGGTGCTCGGTGGTCTCGTCGAACTCCGAGGAGTTCGCGTCGGCGAGGCCGGCCAGGTTGCGTGCGGTCTCGATCACCATGCACTGCAGGCCCAGGCACAGGCCCAGCAACGGGATCCGGTTGACCCGGGCGTGGTGGATCGCGCCGATCTTGCCCTCGATCCCCCGCACGCCGAACCCGCCGGGGATCAGCACACCGTCCAACCCGGACAGCGCGGCCGCGGCACCGGCCGGCGTCTCGCAGGTGTCCGACGCGACCCAGACGACCTCGGCCTTGGCCCGGTGGGCGAACCCGCCGGCACGCAGCGCCTCGGTGACCGACAGGTAGGCGTCCGGCAGGTCGACGTACTTGCCGACGACCCCGATCCGCACCGTCTCCTTGGGACTGTGCACACGGGACAGCAGGTCGCCCCACACGGTCCAGTCGACGTCCCGGAACGGCAGCCCGAGCCTGCGCACGACGTAGGCGTCCAGGCCCTCGGTGTGCAGCACCTTCGGGATGTCGTAGATCGACGGCGCGTCCGGCGCGGCGACGACCGCGTCGATGTCCACGTCGCACATCAGCGCGATCTTGCGCTTGAGCCCGCTCGGCACCTCGCGGTCGGCCCGGCACACGACCGCGTCGGGCTGGATGCCGATGTTGCGCAGCGCCGCCACCGAGTGCTGGGTGGGCTTGGTCTTGAGCTCGCCGGACGGCGCGAGGTAGGGCACCAGCGAGACGTGCAGGAAGAAGCACCGGTCACGCCCCACGTCGTGGCGGACCTGCCGCGCGGCCTCCAGGAACGGCAATGACTCGATGTCACCAACCGTGCCGCCGATCTCGTGGATGACCACGTCGACGTCCGGACCACCCATGCCGAGCATCCGGTCCTTGATCTCGTTCGTGATGTGCGGGATGACCTGCACGGTGTCGCCGAGGTACTCCCCACGACGCTCCTTCGCGATCACGGACGAGTAGACCTGACCGGTGGTGACGTTGGCCTTCTGGTCCAGGTCGCGATCGAGGAAGCGCTCGTAGTGGCCGATGTCGAGGTCGGTCTCGGCGCCGTCCTCGGTGACGAACACCTCGCCGTGCTGGAACGGGTTCATGGTGCCGGG
>NZ_WHTD01000112.1 GCF_009379765.1 Actinophytocola sp.
CCGGCGGCGCTCGGCCGCGGGCAGCTCGCCCAGCACCGCCTCGGCGACCGCCGGGATCATCCGCTCGCCACCGGGAACCAGCAGGCCCTCGTCGCGCAGGGTGCGCAGCGGCGCGGGCAGCGAGCCGGCCGGGAGCTCGGCGGCCGTGGCGAGCATGTCGTCGGTCAGGTCGAGGCGCAGCGCCAGCACCCGGCCGACCGCGCCGACGTCCGGCGGGAGGATCGCGAACCGCCGCTGCACCCGCGCCACCAGCGCCGGCGCCGGGTCGGGGCCTTCGGCCGCGGCGACGGCGACGGCCACCGCTGCGAGCCCGGCCGACGCGTCGTGCACGGCCGCGGCGGTCTCCGGCGACACCGGCCGGCCGGTCACCGTGGCCACCAGCGCGGCCAGCTCGTCGCGACCCAGCGGGCCCATCAGCTCGACGCCGCCGGTGGCCGACACGGCCTCGTCGAGCTCGGCCAGCTCCGGGCGGTCGATGGTGGGCCTGCGCGACATCACCATCCGCGCCCCGTCCCGGGCCGCCGCGGCGAGCGCGCGCAAGGTGTCGGCGGGCAGCCGGTGCGCGTCGTCCACGACGACGAGCGAGCCCTCGGCGCGGGCGGCCGCCAACCCGTCGGCGGAGCCGGTGACCCACCAGGCCGCCGTCCCGGACGCGGCCGCCAGCCGGCCCAGGCGGTACGTCCGCCCGGCGCCGTCGACGCCCACGACCACGGTCACCTGTCGACCTCCTCGCGCCGGGTGCCGGAATAGTACAAACGATCAGGTCATCCCCGGCCGGCGCCGGGCCACGGGCCGGGTGGCACGGCCGGCAGCTCGACGGTCACCTGCTCGGTCCGGTAGAGCCGCATGCCGCGCGCCCGGTAGTTGGCCAGCGCGGCCGGGCCGTCCGTCGAGCACGTGTGCACCCACACCCGGCGCGTCGGCGCGTGCCCCGGCCAGCGGTCGGCCAGTCCCCACGCCCTGCGGATCCCCTCGGTGAGCAGGTGGCCGCCGAGCCCCTTGCCCACAAAGGCCGGCAGCAGGCCGAAGTACGCGAGCTCGACCTCTCCGTCGGGAACGCCGCCGTCGAGCTCGACGTACCCGGCCGGGGTGCCCTGGACCATCGCCACCCATGTCTCGACGCCGGGGCGGTCCAGCCGGTCGAGCCACTGCCGCCACGTCCAGCCGAGCCGGTCGATCCAGTACCAGTCGCCGCCGACCGAGGTGTAGAGGAACCTGTTCAGCTCCGGGCTCACCACCTCCGCCCGGGTCACGGGGGTCGGGACGCTGCCCGCCGGGCGCAGCGCGGAGGGATCGGTCTGCTCGAGGTACCAGGTCGTGACGTCCACACCTCGATGATGCACGGCCACGTCAGTCCTCGATGTGGGATCGGAGCTCCGCGAGCCTGCGCCGATGCCGTTGGTGCGCGCGGAGCCCGAGCGCGGCGAGCACCAGCTGGCCGGCCACGCCGAGCACGGCGGCCACCGCGGCGGTGCCGGTGAACAGGACCACCAGCAGCAGCGCGACGCGCAGCGTGATCGGCCACGACTGCAGGGACCGCTCCGCCAGATCCATCCAGGAGTCGGCACCCGCGCGGTGCCGGCCAGGGTGGATCACGACGACCGTGCGCGCAAGACAGCCATTGCGATCCTCGGGTGGATTAATCGGGGGTTGGGGTTCTATACTCGACATGGTTGGTGCTCCTTGACTCCGTATTTTCGAGTAGCAGCCGATGCGGCTCCCTGAACCACCAGGGAGCCGCACTTTTTTCGGTTGTCGGCTGACGCCACCCCCAGGTAGGCGTCAGATTCGAACTAATTCCATATTGCCGGAACGGGTGATCGACTTCTCCGGCCGATCAACACGTGCGCCGAACGGTGCGAAACCCACGATGAATGGCTCGGCGCGAACAGCGCGACTGAACAGCCGCACTGAACGGCACCCAATCCGATTAATCGGAACCGAGATGGCGCATTCCGAACCGCTCCCGGGTTTCCGCGGGCCGTCGCGGTGCGCAACGATGTTGTCACGCGGGGTTGTCCCCGGATTAGTCGCCCGGCAGGATTAATCGTGTTCATGACCAACATGATGGGGAGTGACCATGAACATCACCACGCGGCGGCCTACCTTTTCCGACGACGGCTGGGTCCGGGCCAGCCGGTGCGGCCCGTCCGGCAACAACTGCGTCGAGCTCAACCACGGCGACCACGGTGACCACGGCGTCGTCGGCGTGCGGGACTCGAAGTCGGGCGGCGGCGAAATCTTGATCTTCAGCAGCCGGGAATGGATCGGATTTCTCGCCCGTGGCAGCCGGTGAGCTGATCAAGAAATCCGGGAAACCTGGATTGATCCCCGCCACGTCCGGCCGTACGACCGAGTGGCGAATGATTTTGTCCGGTGACCGACCGTCGCCTACGCTCGGGGAACTCTGTCGTTCTTCCGAGTGATTGGTGGAGATCGGGTGGCAGAAAAGGCCACTAAGCGTCTGTTCCAGTTGGGGCGCGAACTGCGTAAGGCACGCGAACGCGCCGATCTGACGCAGCACGATGTCGCGAGGGCACTGGGCTGCGGGCAGGGCAAGATCCAGAAGATCGAGGACTCCACGACCGAGTCCGTCGGGCGGGACGACCTCGAGGTGATACTGGATCTCTGCCGGATCACCGGCCAGGAACGGGCCCGGCTGACCGCGCTGGCCGGCCGGCGCCGCCGGGGCAACCGGACCGGTCGCAAGCAGCCGGTCGCGTTCGAGCGCCTCCTCGACGCCGAGGCCGACGCGACCGAGATCCTGGCCTGGCACCAGGAGCGAATTCCGGGCCCGTTGCAGTCCGAGCACTACATGCTCAAGCAGTTCGCGCTCGACGGCGTGCAGAACGTGGTCCCGGAACTGCGCAGACGGCTCGGTCGCGCCGTGATCTTCACCGTGGCGGACCCGCCGCTCTACCAGGTCGTGCTGAGCGAGTCGTCGCTGCACCGCATGCCCGGCGGGCGTACGCCTGCGCTCGTGGTGGACCAGGCGGAACATCTCCTGCGGCTCTGCGACACCCACGAACGGCTTGTCCTGCAGATACTCACCTTCGAAGCCGACATCCCATTCGCCGAGCCGGACTTCACGATCCTGAGTTTCGCCGGTGCGCGGGCGGACTTCGCCTACAACGAGAACCTGATCAGCACGCGCATCTCCACCGCGCAGAAAGTCGTGGCGAATTGCCGCGCGAAGTGGACCCAGTTGCATCAGGCCGCCCTCAGCCCGGACGACAGCAAGAAATTTCTCCAGGACCTCGTCGCCGACACGCGCGCCGGGTGGACGTGGCCGGACAACGAGTAGGTTCCTCGCCGCGGCCACACCGGATAGCATGAGAAACCGGCCAACCGTGGGAAGGACTTGATTTCTGTGCCTGAGTCGTCAGAGCCGATTCCACCCAAAGGCGTCGACCTCACCCGGCCCAGCGTCGCCCGGGTTTACGACTACTATCTCGGCGGCACCGCGAACTGGGCGATCGACCGCGAGTTCGGCGAACGAGTTCTCGACAGGTTCCCACTGGTCAAGAACATAGCGGTGGCCAACCGGCTGTTCCTGAACAGGGTTGTGCGGCATCTCGCCAAGCTCGGCGTGCGCCAGTTCCTCGATATCGGCGCGGGCGTGCCGACCGCGGGAAACACCCACCAGGTCGCCGACGAGGTCGCCCCCGACACCCGGGTCGTCTACGTCGACAACGAGCCGGTGGCGGTGGCGCACGGCGAGTTGCTGCTGGACAAGGAGGGCGACCCCACCCGACACGCGGTGATCCACGCCGACCTGCGCGACCCGGACGGCTTGTGGCGCGACGCCGTCGCCACCGGCGTCCTCGACCCCGAGGAGCCGGTCGCCCTGCTGATCATCGCCGTGCTGCACGTGTTCCAGCCCGGCCCGGACGGCACCGACATCAGCGAGCAGTCGCTCGCCCGCTACCGCGAGCTCCTGGCTCCCGGCTCGTACCTGGCGATCTCCCACGCGACGGATGAGGGAACCCCGTCCGAGCTCACCCAGCGGTTGGCAGACCTCAAGCGCATGTACGACACCTCGAGCAGCAACAAGGTGATCTGGCGCCCCCGGGCCGAGATCGACTCGCTGTTCGGCGACTTCGAGCTCGTCGAGCCGGGCACCGTGTGGTCGCCGCAGTGGCACCCGGAGCAGACCGGCCCGAACGCCACACCGATCACCTTCGACACCCCGAGCCATGCCGTCGTCTGGGCCGGCGTCGGCAAGAAGACCAGGTAGCGGAGTCGGTCTGTAGCCGCCGGGCGGCGGGTCCTGAGCGTTGGACTCGCGGGTCCTGAGCGTTGGACTCGCGGCGCTCTCGCCCCACCGGCCCGGCGGTTCCGCCCGCTACGGGACGATCCGGAAGGCGTCGATCATGCCCACCGAGGTGCTGCGGTTGACCACGCGGATCGTGTGCTGGGACCGGGGCAGACCGCCGCGCTGCCAGACCACCTGCTGCACCTGGCGGGCACCGCTCGCCCGCAGGTCCACGGTGGCCTGGAACTGGTCGTCCAGGTAGACGTCCACCGGGCCCATATCCCCGTTGCGTTCGGACAGGTACTCGATCCCCGTGCCGGTGAACGTGTACGACGCGACCGCGTTGACCACCGTGCTGTGGTGGGTGTCGTCGTTGTAGTCGCCGTAGCCCCGGTTGGTGGTGCGGTACCAGTCGGTGTCGTAGGTGCCCTCGGTGTCGTTGACGAGCCCGCCCGCGGTGGCGTCGAGACCCAGGGTGGACGCGGTGCCGCTCAACGACTTCGCGCCCTGGTTCCGCGTCCCGGTGAGCCGGACGTGGCCGTAGTCGGTGAGCGGCTTGGCCGTCCGTTCCACGACGTACACGGTGCCGGCCGCGGTGGCGAACTCGAGCTCGGCCGCGGACGTGGTCAGCAGGATGGCGTTGTCCGACGCGCGGCGCACCCGCACCTGCTGGCCACCCCACGGGTTCACGACTCGCGCCGTGGCACCCCACTGGCTGCGCAGGCCGACGTACTTGGTCTCACCGGCCTCGCCCTCCGCGCTCACCAGGAACCCGTTCTTGGCCAGCAGGGTGAACTTGCCGACGAACGACGAGTCGCCCGGCACCGCTGGGAACACCCGGATCTTGTCGTTGTAGGACTGCAGCAGCGACTCGTTCATCGCCGACAGGTGCACGCCGTGGTACTCGAACACGCCGTTCGTGTTGTTGGTGAAGCCGTTCGGGTAGTTCTGGTACTGCCGCAGCATGGTCTTCATGCCCTGGTACGTCTGGTCGCCCAGCCCGAGCCGCGCGGCCTGGACCGCGTCGTTGGCCCACACGTTGCCGTACGGGAACGGACGACGGTTCCACGTGTTCACCGCGGTCTGGTGGTCCGGGTAGCCGATGCCGGTGATGTCGTAGGGCCAGATCAGCTCCGCGGCCACGTTCTCGTTGTTGCGCGTCTGCGCGATCGGCGGCTGGTGCGGCACGTACGCGCCGCTCTCGGTCGGGTACGGCACCAGGTTGTCGAGGTTGTGCTGCCACTGCGGGCGAAGGTCCGCGTCGAGGCCGAGCTGCTGGGAGACCCGGACAGCAAGCGGGAAGAGGCTGCGCACCGCCGCGAGGTCGGTGATCGCGTTGCGCACGTTCCAGTACGTCTCGTGCGAGTTGGAGCTCGCCATGTAGTACTTGCCCGCGCCGTCCACCGACAGCATGCGCGAGTAGAACTTGGCCACCTCACGCATGTACGGGTACGCGGTGTCGCGCAGATAGTCGCCGTCATTGGTGTACCGGTACTGCAGGTACATGTTGTACGCGGCCTCGTAGCCGGTCGACAGGATGTTCTTGGTGTAGTCGCTGCCGACCGTGCCCCGGGCGTTGCCGTCCCAGCCCATCGTCTCCGGCACCCACAGGCCGTCGACACCGTACCTGGTCTGGGTGTACGCCTTGAGCGCGGCGAAGTTGCGGCTGTACAGGCGGTTGAAGGTGTTCATCAGGTCGACGTGGTTGGAGGCCAGGAACGAGTTGTAGACGTCGCGCTGGTTCCAGTACCAGTAGGCGTTGCTCCATTTCGTCGAGTCGCCGGTCGCGCGGAAGACGCCGTTGATGAAGTGGAACGGGTAGTTGCCGTAGCCGCCCGCGGCGACCAGGAAGGTGCTGAGGTAGTAGACGTTCTCCATGTAGTCCGCGTCGCCGCCCAGGCCCGAGTACTGCACGAACGACCTGTCCCAGAACGAATGCCACCAGCTGCGGTAGCTGGTGAGCGTCGTGCTGTAGCCGGTGCTCCGCACCGCGTTGAGCGCGTTCCTGGCCTGGTCGACCGAGTTGTTGCCCGGCGCGTTCAGCCTCGTGGCCGCGGTGAACCAGATCGTGTAGCTCGACGTCGGGGTGATCGAGAGCCGGACCCGGCTGCCGTTCACCACCGACGCCGAGTAGTTCGCTCCCTCGACGGTGGCGGCGAGCGTGTAGCCGAAGTGCTGCGGGTCGGCCTGGCCACGGCTCAGACCCGCGCCGCTCGCGTCGGCGTACGTGGACACGGTGCGCCAGGTGTCGATGTCGGGCACGTCGCCGCTGTTGCCGAGGTTCGCGACGTCCCAGAGGGACAGTTCCAGGGTGATGCCGGAGACGCCGCCGCGGGCGTCGTCGACGTGGATGCCCATCACCTCGGAGTTGGGCGAGCCCATCACGGTGACGGTCCGGTTCGAGTCGTACCTGGTCGTCAACGTCCCGTCGTAGAGGGAAAGGCGCTGCTCGTAGGTGCTGTAGCCGGAGTCCATCGCCGGCGTGGTGGCGAGGTTCACCAGGCCCGCGCCGAACGCGGTCTGCTGCGAGACGTCCACACCGGACACCTGCATGGTGAGCCCGTTGGCCTGCCAGGCCATCGCGCCGGTCCGGCCGTTGCCGACGGTGAGCCCGTGGTTCGGGTTGGTGTTGGGCCGGTTGTAGACGATGTCGTGTTTGGACAGATAGCTCGCGTGGTCGACGTCGAGGACGCCGCTGGAGGTGCTGAACGCGGCGTCGGTGGGGGACGCGGCGGCGGGTGGGGCGGCGGGCAGGCCCGCCAGCGGGGTCGCGAGGACGGCAAGGGCAACGATGACCTTGGACACGGTGCGCACGACTCGGTCCTCTCCGGGAAAGAGCAGCAGGGCGGAGATGTCACGACCAGTGAACATCCGAGGTATATGGGTAGTCAAGGTCGAAAGTTGACGTCTTGCACGATCATGCGAGCTGTTAGATCCGATGTATGCCGCAGACGATGCTCGACCGGTCGGGTATTTTCGTAGTTCCGTAGAACTCTTGCGCCACGTTGTCCGTGATTTATATGATCTGACCCACACTCGACGGCAACCCCGTCGTGCCCTGCATCGACCGCACACAAGCCAAGGAAGGCGAGTGTCGCCCCGTGTCCCCACGTGTCCTCAGCGTGCCCAGAAACCCCCGTCCGGTCAGTGGAACGGCCAGACTCGGCGCCGCCGTCGTCGCCGTGCTCTCGGCCTCCGGGCTGGCCGTCGTCTCGGTCGGCACGGCCGGCGGACCGGCGCCCGCGCTCGCCGCGGCGGCCGCGGCGGTGTCGCCGCTCGACGTCGACGGCCGCGGCGCCGCGGTCGGTTTCCTTGAGCAGGAGGCCGAGAACGTCGCGACGAACGGGACGGTGATCGGCCCGAGCCGCACGGCCGGCACGCTGCCCGGCGAGGCGTCCGGTCGCAAGGCCGTGACGCTGTCCGGCCAGGGCCGGTACGTGGAGTTCACGCTGTCGGCGCCGGCGAACTCGGTCACCTTCCGGTACAGCCTCCCGGACAACTCGGCGGGCACCGGCATCGACTCGTCGATCGGCCTGTACGTCAACGGGTCGAAGGACCGCGACGTCGCGCTGACCTCCCGCTACGGCTGGTACTACGGCTCGTACCCGTTCACGAACCGGCCTGGCGACGGCAAGGCGCACCACTTCTACGACGAGACCCGGGTGCTCCTGGGCGCCACCGTCCCCCAGGGCGGGAAGGTCCGGCTGCAGGTCGACGCCGGCTCGACCCCGACCACGGTCGACCTCGCGGACTTCGAGCAGGTCGCCGGGCCCGCGCAGGCCCCGTCGAACTCCTTGTCCGTCACCGAGTACGGCGCCACGCCGAACGACTCCTCCGACGACGCGGGCGCGTTCGACGCGGCGATCGCGGCGGCTCGCGGCCAGAACAAGGAGGTGTGGGTCCCGGCCGGCGTGTTCACGCTGAACCGGCACATCACCGTCGACCAGATCACGATCCGCGGCGCCGGCCAGTGGCACACCGAGCTGCGCGGCAGCAGGCCCGGCCTGTTCGGCAAGGGCGAGCCGGCGAGCTGCGGGCACGCGAACTACCCGGGCAACCCCGAGGTGCCGGGAGTGAGCGCCAACGTGAAGCTGCACGACTTCGCGATCATCGGCGACGTCACCGAGCGGGTGGACTGCGACCAGTCGAACGCGATCGGCGGCGCGCTGGGCGGCGGCTCGGTCGTGTCCGGACTGTGGATCCAGCACACGAAGGTCGGGCTCTGGCTGGACGGCCCGTTCTCCGGCCTGACCGTGCGCGGCAACCGGATCCTCGACCAGACCGCGGACGGGCTGAACCTGCACCGTGGCATCAGCAACACCGTGGTGACCGACAACTTCGTGCGCAACTCCGGCGACGACGGCCTGGCGATGTGGGCGGAGACGCAGGCCAACCAGGGCAACACGTTCTCCTTCAACACGGTGATCCTTCCGATCCTGGCCAACAGCATCGCGATCTACGGCGGCAGCGACATCAGCGTGACCGACAACGTGGTGGCCGAGACCCAGGACCAGGGCGGCGGGATCCACATCGCCAACCGGTTCAGCGCGGTTCCGTTGTCCGGCACGACGACCGTCGCGCGCAACACGGCGATCCGGTCCGGGGTGCTCGACTCCAACTGGCAGTTCGGCGTCGGCGCGCTGTGGTTCGACGGCCGCGACTCGCCGCTGACCGGCCGGATCAATGTGTCCGACATGGACATCGTGGACAGCAGCTACGAGGCGATCCAGTTCATCGACGGCGCCACGACCGACATCCACTTCGACGGCGTCCGGATCACCGGCGCCGGCACGTTCGCGATCCAGTACCAGACCCGAGCCACCGGCACGATCAAGGACGTGGTGGCCACGGGCATCGGCCGGGCCGGCACGTACAACTGCCAGTCCCCGGATGTCCTGTTGGGCCTGGTGGACCAGGGCGGGAACGCGGGCTTCAGCACGACTTACTGCGGCCCGTGGCCGACCCCGGTGTACGACGGCGACAACGGCGGCGGCCCCACCGACCCGACCGACCCGCCGGACCCGCCCGCCGGGAACCTGGCCCTGCACAAGCCGATCAGCGCGTCGGGCTCGCAGGGCGGCTTCCCGCCGGCGAACGCGGTCGACGGGAATATCGGCAGCTACTGGGAAAGCAGCAACGACGCGTTCCCCCAGTCGATCACGGTCGACCTGGGTGGCACCGTGGCGGTGCGCCGGGTGGTGCTGAAGCTGCCGCCGCAGGCCGCGTGGGCGACCCGCACCCAGACGCTGTCGGTGTCCGGAAGTACCAACGGTTCCACGTATACAACGGTATCCGGCTCGGCGGGACACACGTTCGACCCGGCGACCGGAAATACGGCAACCGTGAACGTGCAGACGAGCCAGCGCTTTCTCCGCCTGACCTTCACCGCGAACACCGGGTGGCCGGCCGGGCAACTCGCTGAGCTGGAGGTTTACTCGACCTGACGTGGTTTCTCCCGGAGTCCGTCCCGTTCGCCGTTTCCCCGGCGGCGGGCCGGGCTTTCGGTACTGTTGACCTCAAGCCATGGGTGACCTGCAGATACGAGAGGCCCGCTCGACGGACCTACCGGCGCTGACCCAGGCCATGGGCCAGCAGCTGTTCTTCGCCGACCGACTTTCCCGCCAAGATCAGGGCCTCGGCCGGCTGCTGACGGCATGGCAGGACAGTCATCCGGTGGGCGTTGTCTACCTCTGGCTGGAGCCCGCGGAGGAGCCCGAGATCCGCGAGCACCTGCTGGACACGCCCCTGCTAACCCACCTCGAGACTCACGCCGCACACCGAGCCCGGGGCATCGGCACCCGACTCATCAAGGCCGGCGAGAAGTGGCTGTACGCCAAGGGCTACGACCGCGTTGCGCTGGCGGTTGATGTCAACAACGTCCGCGCCGCCCGTCTCTACGCCCGGCTTGGCTACCGGGAGTGGCCGTACTCCACGGTCGAATGCATGTCCCTCACCGACGGCGACGGCCCGCGGAACATCGAGATCTGCCACATCATGGTCAAGCCGCTGTGACACGAACGTGGTCATCGACCCGAGCCCGAGTACGGAGAGCATGGCCCGGGGGCTGCGGTCCTGCCGACCCTTCGCGTACTTGCGGAAGAACATGTCGGAGCGGATGCTCCAGGTCAGCCGGTCGGCCTGCCAGGCTTCGAGATAGCGGACGCACAGCTCCGGAGTGATGAGCTGGCACCTACCGCGAGCGGCCTTCAGCGAGTCGAGCATCCGTCCCCGCTCGGCATCGGGCCGCATCCCGCCGACCATGGCGATCACCTTGGAGATGAAGGAGACCCGCCTCTTCAGGAACTGGCGCCAGAAGCGGACGTCGGCGTCCTTGATCTGCCTTCCGGTGTCGAACAGCCAGAACAGCCCTTCCGCCAGGCAGTCGCCCAGCTCCTCCAGCCGCGCACGCATGTGATCGGCGAACGGGTCATAGGGCTTCTGCAGCACCGTCCCCGTGATGGCGGTCGGCCGCAGGTCCTTGTCCCCGAGGAGGAAGAACCAGTCCTCGTTGTAGATGTTGGGGAAGAACGACGTGATCGAGTCGCGGCCGACCGCGAGCGCGCCGCCGCCGATGAACGTCTCCTGCGCGCCGCCCGCCGCCCGGTAGGCGTGGCAGACGACCGAGTTGTCGGGGAAGCCGCCGATCGCCATCCCGACCCCGGCGTAGCTGTCGGTCAGCCCGGCCGCGTCCTCCAGGTCCTTCGACTCGGAGACGATGATGTCGTCGTCGAGGAAGACGACGCGCTCCCAGCCGACCAGCCTGGCGAGGAGGAGGCCGAGGTTGCGCTTGAGGCTGGTGTCGGTCCGCCGCTCGAACCGGCTGCCCCTGATGAGCTTGTCGGTCGCGAACTCCGGCATCACGCTGCGCGGCAGGTTGCGGACGTCGACAGCGACGAGCTCGACGTTCTTCTTGCGCGCCAGCACGGCGATGGCGCTCGGCGTGGACCATCCGCTGCACAGCACGACGAGCGTGCAGTCGAGCTTGGCGGCCAGGTCGATGGTGGGCTCCAACGCCGTGGCGTACCGCACCGTGGGCACGATGATCGCGTCCACCGGCCTGGGGCGAATCTCGTGCTCAGGCGGCTTGTGGAGCAGGTGCCGGTGGGAACCGTGATGGTCCGGCGAAACCGTTTCAGGAGAACGGTCCGCGGGCGCTGTATCGCTCATTCAGTCACCGGCCACTCGTGGAGGTTGTACTTGGGCTTCGTCCAGTCCGGGGTGAGCACTCTGCCGGCGACGATCTGGACACTGCTGATGATGCTGAACTGGTTGACACCGGAGAAACGGTCGCCGAGGTACTTGGCGTTGCGATCCCGGAACCTCGCGTCGGTCAGAGCCCTGACCACTCCGTAGGTGCCGCGGCCGAACATGCCGTTGCAGATCGTGACGGTCCGCTTCTCGTTGAACGGGTTGGGCGCCCGGTAGAAGAGCGCGACGTCCTCGAGCAGGGTCACCCGGTCACCGACCTTCCTCACCTTCGGCGCGAACAGCTTCACCCGCTCCCCTTCACCGACCTCGAAGCCACCCGGGTTGTCCACGTCCGGCCGGGCCAGCTGGCGCACCGGGAGCTCGACCCGGTCCAGCAGGTCCTTCGTGACGAAGTTCCAGTCGACGCCACCGAGGAGGATCAGGTGGCTGGTGTAGTGGTCCGGCTCCAGCTCGGCGGGGGTACGGACGTAGACGTCGCTGTTGGGGTTGGCCGCCCGGACGTGGCCGTGCAGCTCGAGCATGGCGTCCAGGTCGGCGTACTTGTACAGGTCGACGAAGTCGGGGTCACCGGGATCCGCGTTGGGGAGCTTGGCCTTGAGCCGCACGGGGAGCTCGGACCCGACGATCGTGATGTTCTGGTCCGCTGTGAACTGCCACGGGCTCCCGGTGAACGGAGTGGTGGTCGTGGCGGCGGAAGCCCCGGTTTGGACGTTGTCCCGCAGGCCGACCAGCTCGCGAAGGAGCGCACCTCGGCGGGTGAGCTCCTCCGGGGTCAGCTGGTCGTAGCCGATCAGTCGGTACGGGATCTCCGCCACTGATCGTTCTGTGGCGAAGAAAGTAGCGTAGGCCTCCAGCCGCCTGCGGGGCGGCACCGCCGCCTGGTTCTCCCAGGACGAGATCGACGGCACGCTGATCCCGAACGCCTCGGCGAGCTCGGCCTGCGTGATGTGCCGGCCGGGCCACCCGCCGCCTTCGCGCAGGTCACTGAGCCGCTGCGCCAGAGCGGCGGACCCTTCAGCCGAGTTCACGACATCACGTCCTTCAATGAACTTCAGTTTGGATGCCGAAAGTGGAAAGTGTACATGTACCAAATAGGGGGTGACCATCGGGATTCTCTTGACACGCTGGCAACGTTCCGGGTTCAGCAAAGTTCGAGCTGGACTGTACTCACCCTCCGTACACTCCCGCCGACCGCTTGCCTATCCAGCACTTCACCACTTACTCTGAACATCGTGGTAGTTCGGCCCAGTCTAGCTGAAGTTTACTGAAGTTTGAATCGCGGCTGACCGGACGAGTGTCCGTACCTTCCGCCCACGAGGTGGGAGGCTCGAGGTAGGAGCTGTGATGAAGTCCTTGTCGCAACATCTCCGACTAGCCGACTCGTCCCGGTGTGAGCGTCCCCGCTTCGCCGCGACGGTCGCCCTCCAATGAGCTGCCGGCGGGGTGATCGTCATGAGTCCCCTGTCGCCAGTGCCACTGCATCGCACCATGATCGCAGTGGATATCGAGGGTTCCACCACTAGGAACAACTACGACACCGCAGTCCTCCGCAACGATCTCTACGAGATCTTCGAAGCCGCACTGGAGGCCTGCGGAATCACCAAGGACCTGCTCGACGAGTACACCGACCGCGGGGACGGCCTCATCGCCTACGTGCACCCCGTGAACCAGGTTCCCAAGACCATGGTCGTGAGCACGTTCGTGCCCGCACTGCACAAGCTGCTGCGCAAGCACGCCGCCGACCACCCGACGAGGGAGTTCCGGCTCCGGGTGGCCGTGCACGCCGGGGACGCCCACTTCGACCCCCGCGGGGCGTTCGGCGAGGACGTCAACATCACCGCCCGGCTGGTCGACGCCCAGGAGGTCAAGGACGCCCTCCGGCAGACCTCCGAGCCACTCGTCCTGGTCGTGTCGGACTACATCCACCGTTCGGTGGTCCGCCAGGGCTACGACGGGATCGACGAGACGACGTTCAAGCCGCTGGTCGAGCTCGACGTCGGCGGCCAGGCCTACCGCGGCTGGGTGCAGCTCCCCGGAGAGGCACAGACGATCGGCAAGACGATCCCGCTGATCGACCGGGCCTACAGCCGGGCCCGCTCCGCCGGCCGCTCGGCGAGCCTCGCGGCCGGACGGGCCCAGGTGGCCCGGCTGCGCCGCCGGACCGGGATCACCACCGGCAGGGTCATGGAGAGCCTGCCGAAGAAGGACAGCTCGGGTGACGACTCGACGGAACCGACCCCGAGCCTGAGATCGGGTTGACAGACGCACAGCGCGGCGCGCGCAGAGGCCGCGCTGACGGGCCGTCGAGCGGTCGACCAGCGAGACGCTGACCGACCGCTTTCTGCTTTCTACGGGACTTCTGCGGGGCCTCAGCCGAGGCGGACCGGAAGGGTCGCCGCGGAGTTGGAGAAGAACGACGGCACCGCCGGCAGCTCGGCGGCGTCGACGGCCAGTGACAGGTCCCTCGGCCGACTTGGCGATGATCATGTCGTTTGGCGTTCCTGCCTTGCGCGCCCGATTCGCGTTCTCCTGGATGATCCGCGCATCCTCACGGCTGATCACGGTCTTGTCCTTCGGCTTCTCGAACCTGCCCACCCGGCAATCACCCGCGTCCGCGTCGCGGCGGACCGCCACGTCCGCGCAGAGTCACCGACGACTCGCTGAGTAGGCGGTGGATGAACCCCATAGGAACGGCCGGTCTCGTTGGCCAGCGCGCGAATCGACGCTCCGTGCTCGTACTGCCGAGCGACTCGCTCTCTGAGCTTTGTTCGGTCGTCTCCCCTGATTCGGGCGTGCGCCTTGATCGTCGGCAGTTGCGACCGAGACATCAGAGCCCTCCCCTATACGTGTTCGCCAGCTCGGGCAGGTCGGCCTTCAGGTTCTTGGGCAGCGTCAGCTTCAAGGCATCGTTGGCGAGCTGCACGAACCGCTCCAGGGCGAGCCGCTCGAACACGATGGTCACGGCATCCTGGGGCGAGTTCCCCAAGGTGAACCGGAGTTCGTCCGCAAAGGTGAGGGCGACGGCCATCCGGCAGTCGTCGGGGATCTCCAACCATGCCTCTACGCGGGGCGGATTGTTCACGCGGCCGACTCCTCGCGCTCGTCGTCCTCGTGGGCGTGCGTCTCGTCGAACTCCCGCATCGCGTTGCCGCCGAGACGCATGACCTCGCGGAACGCCTCGACGTCGAGAATGATCTCGGAGCTACCGGTTCGCGCGTTGTCGCCGAACTGAACGTGGACCTCGTCTCCAACGAGGTCGAGCGTGATCGGACAGCCTTCGCGGATCTTGACCCACGAGCTGACCACCATGTCGCTGTAAATGTTGATCTCCTTGGGTTGCGGCTGTTGGCCGGACGGCACAACGGACTTCATGCCTGATCGGGCCAAGGAATGGTCCGGTGGACGTGCCAGGTCGGGGTTCCGCCACGTCCACCGGAGTCTCAGTGGGAGCGTTGGCTACGTAACCCGTGCGCGTCCCGGACGATGTCGCGGATCGCCAGGCCGATGAAGGTCGCCGCGATCGGCAGTAACAGGAAAGCTGTCGGGGTCATATTCGGGCCAGTTCGCTGGGCGTGCGGCAGTGTCGAGACTCAACCGTCGGCACTTCGGGCACCAGGCAGTGCCGGGGCGGGGGTGCTCGAGTACCTGCACAACGCATCGCAGACCGCTAAGGCGACGAGATCGCCGCGCAGCAGAAGCCGGCGCGAGCCGCTTGGGACGTAGTGCTGCATCGGCTGGAATACGCCGGGCCAGCCCTCGGGCTCGTCGGGTGCGGACCGCGGGGCGTGAGTCACGGCTCATCGCCACTCGCCCATCGGTAGACCCGCGTCAGGAGCCTTCGGCGCGTTCGGGTCGTCCGGGGGAACGACCTGGCGCACCGCATCGACCACCAGCGTCGCGGAGCCCGTGACCGACCACGGCCGCTTGCCGTCCGCAGTCTCGCGAACCGCGTAGGCGGTGGCAGAGCTGAGCAGGACAAGCGTGTCCACCGTGCCGTTGTCCCAGCTCCGCTGAATCAGCGTCGTACCGGGAGACAGCGTCTGCCTCCACCGCTCGTCGGCCAAGAACAGGGCTTCGAGCGCAGCGACCATCTCGGTCTTCATGTCCGGCGGATTGGAGTTGCCGCCGCTCATGCCGCATGCCTCCCCCGACGATGGGCACCGGCAGGCGCGATTGCCGAGGCCGTGGTCAGATCCTCGGGTGCGCAGACCGCGCCCGCCGATGGCTGGAGACCGGCAGACGTGGGCGCGTTAAGGGGCTCCGTCGGATCACCCACGCCTGCCGGTTGCTTGTAGCGGCACAACAACCGAGACAGCCAGCCTGGCCGGCGGTACTCGGTCATGCGCTGCTCGAAATCACGAAGGTCAGCTCGCGCACGAACGAACAGCTCGCATCGGGCGCACCTGCCGCGCGGCCCAGCATCCATGCAGGCGACCAAGAACCCCTGGCCGCAGAGCGGCTCAAACCAGCCCTTGCCGGCCTCGATGCCGGACGCCTGCGCGTCATCGGTCACGGCGTGCTCGACGCCGCCATCCTGCGAAGTCATCCAGCAGAAGCGATCGCAGGTCGTTTTCATGCTGGTCGCCTCCCTTCCTGCTGAGTTCTGGCACCCATCCCTCGCGTCTTGCCCCTGCGAGAGCAGATGACGCGAGGGACGGGCGGTCGGCTACAGTGCTACGCACAGCGTGCCGACTCAGGAAACCATACTCAGGAAACTTTCGCGAGTACACATTCAAATGAGTGAACAGGGGTGACTTGAGCCCTGAGTCGTCCGTCAGACTGTGGGCGCACAACGCCCACGTCGAGACAGGAGGGTGATCTTGGCCGAAGTCGGTCAGACGCTGCGACGGCGCAAGCTCGGCAAGGAGCTGCGACGAGCCCGCGAGTCAGCCGGGCTGTCGCAGAGGGATGTGACCAAGGAGGCTCGACTTCAGCCGGGCACCATCAGCAAGATCGAGAATGGTCGTCAGGCGATCCTGCCGCGCAACGTGAAGTTGATCCTGCAAGCGTGCGGCGTCGGGGCTCCCACCATGGATACGTTGATCAGGCTCGCGGAGGAGAGCGACGACGTGGGCTGGTGGATCGCGTTCTCGGACACGATCCCTGACTGGTTCGCTACCTACGTTGACCTGGAGTCCGATGCCGACCAGATCTGGACCTACACGTCCGAGTTGATCGACGGCCTGCTCCAGACCCCGGAGTACGCCGAGGCCGTCGCCCGTGCCGCATACCCAAACATCACCGACGACGAGCTACGCAGGTCAGTCGAACTGCGCACCGCCCGCCAGTCCCAGCTCGACCGGGAGAACCCCGCCGAGCTGCACATCGTGATGAGCGAAGCGGTCATCCGCTGGCCGGTCGGTGGTCCGGAGACCATGCGAAGTCAACTGCTCCACGTCGCGACGATGGCACGCCGACCGAAGATCAACATTCAGGTGCTGCCGTTCTCCGTTGGTGCTCATCCGGGCATGAAGTGCCCGTTCACGCTTCTGCGGTTCCCGGAAGGTTTCGACGACATGGATTGCGTCTACCTCGAGAACGAAAACGGCGAGCTGTGGCAGGAGCGGCCCGGCGACATCACTCGGTACACCGAGGTGTTCCACCGGCTGCGGTCTCTGGCCCTCTCACGCGAGGACACGATCACCCTCCTAGATAGCCTGGTGTAGTCCCCTGCGAGAGATGAAGAAGGGAGGCACGGCGATGGATACGACCCGTGCCAGGTGGCGGAAGTCGAGCCGAAGCGGCGGGAACGGCCAGTGTGTCGAGCTTGCCAATGTTGGCGCGGTCCGCGACTCGAAGAACCCAGCCGGGTCGACGCTGGTCGTCGACCTGACTGGGCTGCTGGCGGCGGCCAAGGCTGGCAACCTGGACCGCTGACCCCGATGGGCGGCGAGCCCAGGAACTCAGCCCTTCTGGGCTCATCGCCCGCGCTGGAGATGGCATGACGACGGTACTACCGCCCTGGCGCGAGTCCAGTCGGCCTGACCGTTGACGAGCACAGCCCTCGACGCACTCGTGGCGACGGGGGCTGTGTCGGTACTGCGGTGGCTGTAGTGGTCGACATGTGGAGGTGGAGAGTTTGCGACGCCCGTCCTTTATCTGGCTGGAGGTCACCGGTCGCTGTCAGTTGAGCTGCACGCACTGCTATGCAGCGTCCGGTCCGCAGGGCTCCGATGGAGTGATGACGGCCGAGGATTGGTCGAACGTCATTGACCAGGCGGCCGGTCTGGGTACTGGCATGGTGCAGTTCATCGGCGGCGAGCCCACGCTCTACCGCGCTCTGCCCGAGCTGGTCGACCGCGCGCTGAGCCGTGGGGTGCAGGTCGAGGTGTACACGAACCTGGTGCACGTGTCACCGTTGATGTGGACCGTGTTCGCGCAGCCTGGTGTTCGGGTCGCGACGAGCTATTACACCGACGATGCCGCCGAGCACGAGTCGATCACCCGTGGCCGGGGCAGTCATGCCCGGACCCGGGCAAACATCGCTGAGGCGGTGCGTAGGTCGATCCCGCTGCGCGTAGGACTGATTGACCTCGCTGACGACCAACGGGTCAACGCGGCCGAGGCCGACCTGCGCGGTCTCGGAGTTACCGAATTCGGCCGCGATCATCTACGTCAGGTCGGCCGAGGCGTGCGCACTGAACAACCGAGCCTGGCGCAACTATGTGGGCACTGCGGACAAGACAAGATCGCCATAGCCCCGGACGGGTCGGTCTGGCCGTGCGTGTTCTCCCGGTGGATCACCGTCGGCAACGTGCGTGAACGAAGCCTCGCGGAGATCATCACAGGTCCAACGATGCGCCAGACCGAGGAAGCGCTCGCGGTGAGTTTCGGTCCGGAGGCCGCGTGCAACCCGAAGTGCTGCCCATCGACAATGTGCGACCCGCAGTGCTCGCCGTCATGCAGTCCGTCATGCCGTCCGGCAGGCAACTGCCGTCCGACGGGAAACTGCGCGCCCCACTACTGAGGGAGTCGTACCCGTGCTTGTCCGCCGCGCGCATGTGCCTGTGTCGTTGGGACCAGACGAGCTAGACGTGTGGCCGTACACCGTCCCGTGTGTGCGGGAGTTGCTCGACCACGGCCTGACGTTCACCCGGCCGGTGACCTTCCTGGTCGGCGAGAACGGATCGGGCAAGTCCACCCTGGTCGAGGCATTCGCCGAGGCGTACGGGTTGGACGCGCACGGCGGACGAGCCGGCCGCAAGTACGGCAACGCCCGACCCAAGACGCCGCTCGGTGAAGTGCTCCGGCTGGAGTCGACTGCGGAAGGCTCGCGAATGCGGGGAGGCTCGCGATCGCGGCAAAAAGGCTATTTTCTGCGTGCTGAAACCGCGTTCGGATTCATGGAAGTGGTAAGCGGCATGCGCGGTTACTGGGACGAGGACACCTCGGAAATGAGCCACGGTGAAGGATTCCTCACCGTGTTTTCCGCAATGTTTAACGAGCCTGGGCTATACCTCATGGACGAGCCGGAGGCAGCGCTGTCGTTCACCTCGTGCATGCGACTAGTCGCCCTTATGCACCAGCTTGGCCAGTCGGGTGCCCAGGTCATCTGCGCGACGCACTCGCCCCTGCTGGCCGCGACACCCGGCGCGGACATCATCGAAATCGGCGACTTCGGTAGCCAGCGCTCGTCATGGAACCAACTCGGAGTGGTCGCTAGTTGGCAGCGCTTCCTCAACGATCCCGAATTCTTCCTACGCCACATCACGGACTGATGGACACCGCAGCAGCAGACGCACATTTCGCGCAATGGATGCGTGACAACCTCGACCACGCCGCACATCACTTCGACCTGACTGTGACCGGTGAGCCGGTCTTCGGCTGGCGGCTGCGGTCGGTCAGTGCCCCGACCGTGGGTACTGGTGGGGATCGCTGGCTGCGGGTCGTGTCGCAGGAACCAGAATGGGCAACCGGCGCACACTGGACCGGCACCGTCGATGCCGACGCGATCAGCGGCATCCGCAAGCCCCGAGTGCTCGACGTCTACGAGTGGACCGACGGGCGCTGCCAGCGCGCGGAGGTGATGACCCACCTGTCCGGCGAGCCGTGCTCGCCGACAGACGTGCTCCGCGACCGGCCCGACCTCACGGCGCACTGGTGGGCTGATCTCGACGGCGCCCTCGCGACGCTGACGGCGACACCAACGCACCGGGTCAACGCCGACCAAGAGAAGGTCACCTGGCGTATCCGCGAGCGGTTCGGCGACGACGTCGACACGACCGTCACGCAGTGGGCGACCGTGCACGGTGACCTACACTGGTCCAACCTCCTGCGCCCACGATTCGGCCTACTCGACTGGGAACTGTGGGGCACCGGTCCGGCCGGCATTGACGAGGCCACCTTGTACTGCTACAGCCTGCTCGTGCCGACGATCGCCGACCAGGTACACACCTCGTTCGCCAGGACACTCGACACACCAGCCGGACGGCTCGCGCAACTTTACGTGCTCGCCCGGCTGCTCAGCCGTATCGACGGCGGTGACTACCCCGACCTCGCCGAACCTCTACACCGCCACGCCGACAGCATCCTCGCTGGCTGACCCCGGTTTCCGAGGCAAGTTGAGTTGCGACAGAGCCGTGATCGTCTCACCGGGTGCTACGGACATGTTCGCTGATCAGCCTGGCGCGCGGCGGCCGGGGTCGTAGATGCGCCACGACCCGTCCATGCCGAGGTGGCAGTGCAGGCTGAGCCCGCCGCCGAAGCGGAGGAACAGGTGCTTGCCCACCGATCGGGCCCGGTCGAACACCCGACCCTTGAGCTCCACAGTGGACAGTCGGGGGTGGCGCAGCTCGGCGCGGCGCAGGGTGGCACCGCCCAGCGCCTCGGTGAGCCGCCGCGCGGTCTGGTGGACGGTGTCCCCCTCAGGCACCGCTCGCCACCCGTTCGGGCGTTGTACCTCGCACGACGTCGAATCTAGGCTCCACCCACCTGACCGCCAAGCGGAAGCGACCGGATGGGTAGGGACCTCGGCATCGACGCCGCCGGCAACCGGGCCGGCGACGCGCTCTGCCGGGTGCCCGGCCCGGGTCGCTGGCTGGGTGGGGTGGTCGTGGCGGCCGCGAGCCTGGTCGGGTCCGTGCTGGCGAGCGTCGGCGGGCTGGCCACCCGCGCGATGCCGGCCGCGGCGGCCGGCGGTGGCATCGTGGTCCTGGGCAAGGTGGTCGCGCTCGTCCAGGCGGTGCTCGGGATGCAGTGGCGGCAGCGGCCGCCGACCGAGGACGAGAAAGCCCTGCTGAGCGCGGTGTACCGGGACTCGGTGAACCTCGACGCCATCCGGCTCGTGCCCGGGTACGCCGGGGTGTTCAGCGCGAACCCCCGGCCGTTCACCCTGGGCAACACGATCTACCTCAAGAAGTCCACCCATCCGGCGACCCTGGTGCACGAGTGCGCGCACGTGTGGCAGTACCAGCACCTGGGCAGCAGGTACACGTTCGAGGCGCTGCGGGCGCAGGCCAAGGTCAAGCCGAGCGCCTACCGGTGGGCCGACGAGCTCGACCGCGGCCGAGCGCACTGGCGGGAGTTCAACCGGGAGGCGCAGGCACAGTTCCTCGAGGACCTGGTCCGCCACGGCCACCAGATACCGCCCGCCGGCAGGACCGGCGAGTTCTTCGCGGCCGACCCGGTGAGCGAGGCGGTGCGGTTCATCCGCGACGGCGTCGACCACACCGACCTCGCCCGCACCACGGTGGCCGAGATCCGCGCCACCCACTGAGCACAGCGTCGTGCACGGCGCCGATCAGCCGGGCAGGCTCAGGTGGACCATGTCGTCCGCGGCCTGGTAGCCCACGCTCGCGTAGAGGCGTTGCTCGTCGGCGCCTGCCGGGGTCAGGAACACCGTTCGGGCGCCCTGGTCGTGGACGGCGGCGGTGAGCCACGCCGTGATGGCCGCACCGACGCCGCGGCGGCGGAACCGTCCCCGGACACCGATGCCCGCGACCTCCGTCGTGCCGTCGACGATGGCCTCGGCCACGCCGCCGCCCACCGGCTCGCCGGTCGCGATGTCCCTCGCGAGCACGGAGAAGCCGCCCTTGGCGAGCCACTCCCTGGACTGCGCGACGTCCAGCTCGGACGCCGGGTCCGGCACGTCGAACGCCTCGTGCTGCGCGTTGACCAGCCCGGCGAAGTCCACATCGGAGCTCGGGACGACCAGCTCGATACCCTCGGGCGCGGGCTTGCGCACCGCCGAGCCGGGTCGGCACAACATCAGCGGCACCCGGCGCTCGGCCACGTAGCCCGCCGCGAGCAGTGCCGACTCGGCCTCGGGCGCGGTGTCGGCGAGGAACTCCAGGCGCGGCAGCAGGTCCCTGCGCCGGTACGCCGCGGTCAGAGCGTCCACATCGGACGCTGTGGGCCGGGCGCCGTCGTCGGGGACGGCGTAGTTGAGGAACGGGTTCGTGGACTCCGCCGAGTACGTCGCCAGGAACGGGCCGACCCGCTCGGTGGTCCGGCCGGCAGCCGCGGCGCGGCGCATGTGTGACTGCATCTGAGACATTGCCGCGCAGTCTGACACGGCGCCGGCCGCGGCCCAACCAGGTTCAACCGAGTGTCCCGCCGGCCACGACGAGCACGGCCCGTACCTGGTCGACTATGTCGCGCTGGTTGGTCGCGAACACCGGGTCGGTCAGCTCGGTGTTGTTGCCCGGCCCGAACTCCAGCACCGGCGTGTGCAGGTGCCCGCCCGGGATGTCGGCGCCGACCGCGTCCCGCAGCAGGGTGGCGCGGTAGGCGATCTCCTTGGACAGGTAGTCCCCGCCCCCGCCCTGCCGGGCGACCGAGCCCGGCGTCGGGCCGTTCGGCCGGGTCACCGGCTGGGTCTGGCCGGCCGGGATCTCGACGACCGAGGTGTGGTCGGACACCGGGAACCGGCCGGTGCTCGCGGCGACGATCTTCGCGTAGGGCAACGTGGTCGGGACGAACTCCGGCGCCGGCAGCACGGTCGGCACGCCCGCGGGGATCGGGATCACGCCGGTGCTGGAGACGTTGTCGTTGTCCGGGTAGCCGCCGCGCCAGCGGCCGTTGTAGCGCTCGACGTCGAACCGGCCGACGCGGCCCTGGCTGATCGTGGTGAACATGTCGACCCTGCCGAGCTGGGGCAGCAACGTGCGCTCGACCACGCCCTGCGCGAACGGCCCCCACCGCACGGGGAACGTCGCGGTCTCGATGCGCGCCGGTCCGCTCGCGGTCCGCACGACCGGGCCGTCGAGGGCGAGCGCGGCCGCACCGGACGGTTGCCGCGCCGGATGTCGATGTCGAGCTGGAACCGGTCGAACCCGGTGACGAGGATCCGCCTGACGCCCCGGCCGGGGTAGTCGATCGAGTCCTGGCCGCGTGCGGACCGCTCCAGGGAGCCGAGCAGTGCGGCACGTCGCTCCGCGCTGAGGTCGAAGCGCGGTGTCCACTGGCGCACGGCCTTGGTGAGCTGCAGGGTTACCGCGCGACTACTCAGACCGGCCAGTGCGCGGGACGGGTGAGGGTCGCCGGCAGCGTGGTGGCGGCGTCGCCGCGCGCGGCGTTCACCTGGAACTGGGTGAGGAACAGGCTCTCCGCCAGGCGGGCGGCACAGACGTCGGCGCCGCGCAGGTCCGCGCCGATGACGTCGGCCCGGCCCAGGTTCGCGCCCTTGAGGTCGGCGCCGATCAGGTAGGCCCCGCGCAGGTTCGCGCCGCGCAGGTCGGCGTCGCGGAGGTCGCGGCCCATCAGGTCCGCACCGCGCAGCTCACGGCCGCGCAGGCCGGCCCGCACCAGCTCGCTCGTGCGCAGCAGCCAGGTGTCGACGGCACCGCGATGGGCGTTGACGTCCACGGCGACCAGCTCGCCGGGCGGCCGGCGGGTCAGCGACTCGGTCTCTTCGAAGGCGCGGCGCAGCTCACCCCGGATCGGCCTCGCCCGCGGGCGGTCGAGCGCCTCGGTGAGGTACCAGAGCAGCTCGTGCAGGTCCCGCATGACCGGGAATACCGCGAACATCGACTCGGCGACCTCCGGGGACGAGCGCCATTCCCGGCCGGCGAAGGACCGGGCGACGTGCTGGCCCGCGCCGAAGCAGTCGTACACCGTGCAGCCGGGGAAACCGCGGTCCCGCAGGTCGGTGTGGATGCCGCAGCGGAAGTCCGCCAGCAGGTTCACGCACGGACGCCCGGCCGGCTTGTCGATCGCGAAGTCCGCCGACCTCGCGAACGCGGGCGCGACGCAGCACAGGCCGAAGCAGCTGGCACAGTCGGCACGCAGGTCGGTCACCGGGTCTCCTACTCGGGCGGGCGTCCCTCCACAGTAGTCAGGTCGTGAGGCGCACCCCGAGCTCCGCCAGCTGTGCCTCGGTGATCGGCAGCGACTCGCGCCCCACGGCGACGCGCCGCGGCCTGCCCGGGCTGTTCGGGTCCGGCTCGAGGTGCTCACTGCCCCAGCTCGCCACCGTCAGCTCGAGGAGCAGGCCGTCCGGCCGGTAGATCCGCAGGGTCTGGGTGAGCGACTGCAACGGCAGCCCCGCCCAGTAGGGGTAGAGCTGCAGCACGGTGCCGTCCGGTTGTTCGAGCCGCTGCGGCGGCTCGCAGTTGCCCTCGTCGAACGCCTACTCGTCGGCGGCGGCGAGCGGCTCACCCTGGACCTCGCTGAGGCTGAGGACGAGGCTGCCCATGCCGCCGTCGTCGCTGACGTCGATGGCGTACTCCCAGGTGGGCAGGCTCCCCCCGGGGCCGGGCGGCACCTGTCGCTCGACGAGCTCGCCGACGGACATGCCCTCGGCGATCTCGGTCAGCCCGACGTGGATCTGCGTCCGCAGGTTGGGCGAGGGCTGGTGGACGCCGAGCCCGCGGCCCGGCATCGGCGCTGCCGGTGACGACCCGGGGCCACTTGGCGTAGAACCGGACGAAGCCCTGCTGCGCGAGCTCCTCCGCCTCGAGCCAGTTGCCGCAGAGCGCGTACGCGGTCCGCCGGGCGGCATCGAACCGGGCCGCGTAGAACTCGGCGAAGTCCCCATCGAAACCGGCCACCCGGCATCCTCCCGCGGTCGTGGACAGGCTAGGAACGCCGTTTCCCGCCGCCGGGTTGCATGCTGCCGGAAAATCACTCGCCGCGGCGGCTCGGGCCGCGTTAGCGTCCGCCGCGTGTTCAACTTCCGACGGTGACGTGACCGCTGGCGTGGCGTGGCTCTGCCGGGTGGAGCGGATCCGGCATCGGGAGGTGTGGTTCACCGCGCCCGCCGTCCTGGACCTGCGCACACCCGATGACGTGTTCCTGGTCGGCTCGGTGTTCCCGGTCGGTCGCACCAGGGCTGATCTCGCGCTCGTGTCCGCCGCGGCCCGGTTCTCGTCGTCGCCACCGTTGCTGGCGTTGCGATCCCGGTGCGGCGGCCCGGTAGCCGGGCCCGCGGTCGAGGTGGTCGCGTCGTTCGTCGGCCGGCGGACCTACAGCCGTTACGACCTGGAGGACGCCGCAGGCACGGCGTTCCCCGGCTACGTGTCCCGCCGGCCGATGCGCTGTCGTGGCGACTCACCGTGGCCGACGACGAGGCGGTGCTGGCGTTGCGTGTCGCCGGCCGGCCACTGCACCGGCGCCCGTACCGCGCACACTCGGTGCCGGGGAGCGTGCATCCGCCACTGGCCGCGGCCCTGGTGCGCCTGGCAGGGGTCGAGCCGGGCATGACGGTGCTCGATCCTTGTTGCGGCGCGGGCACCCTGCTGCTCGAGTCGCCCGGCCTGCGCCTCGGCGTCGACGCCTCCCTCGATGCGCTGGCGTGCGCCCGCGCCAACGGTCTCGCGGCGCTGACCCACGCCGACGCCGGCCACCTGCCCGTGGCGACGGGGAGTGTGGACCGGGTGCTGGTCAACCCGCCGTGGGGCCGCCAGGTCGAGGCGCGCGCCGGCCTCGCCACCTCACCGGCCCGGCTCTGGTACGAGACCGGCCGGGTCCTCCGCCCGGACGGCCTTGCGGCGGCCCTCCTACCCGAACCGGAGGTTTCGGGCCTCCGGACCAAGACGGCGATGCCGATACGCATCGCCGGCCGACCGGCGTTCCTGGTCCTACTGGCCTGACAGGGAGTTTCCCCGCCAGCTGACCGATCGACAGCTCTCCCTTGTGGCGCTCGGGTACGCCGTAACCAAGTCCCAACGGTCAATGGCGCAACATCGAACTTCCTCGGCCTCACGTCGGCACGCCGTTTCCGCAACGCTCACCACCCCGGCTCATTCACCGACGCAGCTTGCGGTGGTTTCGCTCTACATCCGCGCACCGCCGTCACGTTCGTGGCACACCGGCTGGGACGAGTTCCGCGAACTCTGCTCCGACGCCACCCCAGCCCGGCGTTCTCCGCCTCCAGCGGACACGGCGGGTGAGCACCGCCTCGATCGAGTGAAACCGTTGCCGTGCAACGGAAAACGTGCTGCGGTTCGGGTAGAATCGACCATATGTGCGAGCCGATTGTCGATCTACCCGAGGATGCTTCCCCCGAGGCGGTGCCGTTGGCGACGGCGCGCGGGTTCACGCGAGCGGCGTGGCAGCACGAGGGACACTCACTGGAGCAACTCGCCCGGTACGCCGCGGCCAGTGGTGGCGAGTTCGACGCGCTGGAGGTCGCCGCGTTGTTTCGGATCTCTGTCCGCGCCGCGCAGCAGCGTCTGGAGTTGGCGGTGACGTTGGCGACTCGGTTGCCGCGGACGTTGGCGGCGGTGAAAGCGGGCCGGTTCGACGCGTATCGGGCGTCGAAGATCGCTGATGCGACCCTGTCGTTGTCGCTTGAGGATGCGGCGGTGGTGGAGGGGGAGATCCTGGACCGGGTCGAGGACATGCCCGCCGTCAAGTTGGTTCGCGTGTTGCGGCGGATCGTCGCGCGAGTGAACGCCGACGCCCTGCAAGCCCTGCACGAGCAGCGGGTCGCACAACGGCGGGTCGACAACTATCCGACCGAGGACGGCTGTTCCGCGCTCACCGTGCACGGGTCGGCCGCGCGGATCCAGGTCGCGGCGAAACGGGTCGATGCGATCGCCTATCAGCTCCGGGACACCGGCGGCGCCGACGGCCGGACCCTCGACCAACTCCGTAGTGACGTCGCCCTGGACCTGTTGGCGGGTAAGGACTTCGAACACGCGAAGATCATCGTTCAGGTCACGTTGCCGGCCCGGGCCGCGTTGGGGGTGGACAACACTCCCGGGCATTTGGTCGGGTACGGCGACATCGCCGCCCA
>NZ_WHTD01000025.1 GCF_009379765.1 Actinophytocola sp.
GCATCCCCCAACCCTCACCACTTCAGGCCCGGCTCCTGGATCTACTCGGCGTCGACCCCACCACCCTAAGATGATCAAGTACCGCACCCGACAACCAACTCGAGTTGATCAACCCCCATGTGCGGAATACCCGGCTAGCGCTGGATCGTCCGCACGGTCAGCTGGTTGCCCGGCGGTTTGCCGGCACAGCCGGTGCCCGGCGCCGGCAGGTACATCGAGTTGTACTCGTGCGGCGGGTAAACCCGCAGGCCGCGGACCGCGGTCGGCTTGCAGACGGCCGGGTCGTAGTTGCGGACCTGGACGAACCCGAGCGGCGCGTAGGCCATCTGACCGGGCTTCAGTGTGATCGCCGGGCCCTTGGCGCCCTCGCGATAGGCGGCGGGACCGACCTGGTGGCCGTCGTCGCCGGTCACGTAGGACACCCCGGGGAAGCCCTGGACCGTGCAGGTGCGGCCACCGGAGTTGGTGAACCGCAGCTGGCGGTAGGTCGTGCCGGCCGCGGCGTCGCCACCGGCCAGGCTGAGCTCGAGGTCGGCGACCTTGCACTCGTTGGGGTTGGCCGCCGGCGCGGGCTTCTCACCCGGCGGCTTGGCCGTGTCGTTGACGGGCGGCTGAGCCTGCGGCGCGGAGCTCGGCGGCGTCGTCGCCGGTGGTTGGGTGGCCGGCGGCGCGCCGGCCGCCTCGGTGATGGACGGTACGTCCGGGTTGTCCGAACCGGCGTTCGTGTTCTGGCACCCGACGGTCGACAACGCGATCGCGATGCCACCGGCGAGCAACGCGGCTCGGCTCATCCTGGTTCGCAGCATGGTGTTTCGCCTCCAGACCTGGCCCCGACACCACTGGACGCTTACTACAGAGTGGACGTGTGACCCGCCTCTGGGTTGCTTGCCCACCAGAACTACCCGCGACCGGCGAACAACAAACAGTCACCAGTCGATGGCGGTGATCCAGTGCGCGGTCCGGGGCCGGTAGTCGAGCGTGTCGGCGAGGCGGTGCACGAGCCGCGGCACGTGCGCGGCGCCGTACACGACGGCGACGTCGATCCGCTCGTCCGAGCGGGTGCGGTGCAGTTCGACCAGGGCGGCGAGCAGCCGGTCGTCGCGCTCGCCGCCGAACAGCCGCTCGAACTCCTCGTCGATGTCCGAGTCCGGCAGTTCGTCGTCGTCGTTGATCGCGACGTCCGGCGCGAGCAACCGCTTGCGCCCACCCAGGAGCTGCAGCACCACGATGACCGGCAGCATGACCCACATCAGCAGCCGGCACTTCAGCGACAGCGACCGCCAGGTGCGGTCGAACTCCGCACCCGTGACGTCCGGGTTGATCACCTCGACGCCGAGCGCCCGGTAGTCGATGTCCTGCTCGACCAGCCCGGACGCGCGGTTCTGCGGGATGACCCGGTAGGTCAGCATGAGCGCCGAGCCGATGATCGTCGGGCCCGAGACACCCTCGGCCACCACCACGGCGCACTCGCCGAGCCGCCTGCGCACCTCGGCGTAGAAGACCGGGCTGGCGACGTGGAGCATCGGGAACACCAGGAAGTTCAGCCGGCTGTCGCGTCTCTTCAGCCGCAGCACGGCCGACCTGGTCCCCAACGCGCCCGTGTCGATGATCTGCATGGCTCCCCCTCACCCGATGGTCGCGTCGCGACCTCCTGTTGTTGCGCCGTAGGAGGACAGCAGGCGGACGATCTTGTCCCGCTTGCGCTTGGTGTCCAGGTAGGACCGCGCACGCAGGAAGAAGACCCCGTCGTCGGTCAGCCGGACCCGGGTCCACACCTTCGCGGTGCAGTGGTCGGGGCGGCCTGGGTGGCTGGAGATCACCACGTGGATGACGTTGCGCGCGAAGAGGTGCCGCGTGTAGAGGCCGTTCTCGGTGAACTCGACCTGCCACATCACGCCCCGCGCGGCACCGGTGGCGACGTCCAGCGCCCGCTCAGGCCGGCAGGAGAGCTCGAGGGAGAAATCGCGGTCGAGCTCGCGAACGCGGTTTCTGCCGACCAGGAACCTCGTGACGAAAACCAGTACGACAATGCCGACCGACAAGACAAGCAACGTGCCCATGATGCCCGCACCTCCTGACCCCTTCTCCGTGCTGCCACAGCCGAGGACGGCAGAGGGCCGGCAGGCGACCCGGCAGCGCCGACGGGTCATCAGGTCATTCCAGACACCTCGCGTCAGTTCCTCGACCGTTACGAAACCTTCACCAACGGAGTCCGCCGCTGATGCTTCTAATTAGCGCCGAGCATCAGAGATTCGTCAAGACTTCCGGCGAAACTGCCCGGATGCGGGAAGGATTCCTGCTTGACCTACACCTAGGTCGAGCAGGCAAGGTGGTGTCATGGACGACCAGACCGTGCAGCGGTACCTCGACAGGATCGACGCGCCGGCACCCGGGGAGCCGACCGTCGACCTGCTGCGTAATCTTCATCTGCGACACCTGCGCGCGGTGCCCTTCGAGAACCTCTCGATCCACCTCGGCGAGCCGGTCACGCTCGACCACGACACGCTCGTGGACAAGATCATCGACCGGCGGCGCGGCGGGTTCTGTTACGAGCTGAACGGGCTCTTCGGCGAGCTGCTGCAAGCCCTGGGCTTCCCGGTCACGCTGCTGTCCGCGCGGGTCCACACGCCGGTGGGCACGCTCACCCACCCGTTCGACCACCTGGTGCCGCGGGTGGACCTGGCCGACCGCCACCTGGTCGATGTCGGTTTCGGCGCCCACTCGAGCTACCCGCTGCGGCTGGACTGGCCGGAGCCGCAGGCCGACCCGAGTGGCGAGTTCCTCGTGGTGGACGCGCCGAACGGGGACGTCGACGTGCTGATGGACGGGACGCCGCAGTATCGCGTGGAGCCCCGCGCCCGGTCGCTCTCCGACTTCGCGCCGACCTGCTGGTGGCAGCAGACCTCGCCGGACTCGCACTTCACCCGGAGCCTGACCTGCTCGCTGCCGACGGAGGACGGCCGGGTGACGCTGTCCGGCAACCGCCTGATCACCACGGTGGCCGGCGAGCGGACCGAGACCACGCTGGACGGCGACGACACCGTGCGGGCGGCGTACCGCACACACTTCGGCATCGAGCTGGACCGGCTGCCGACGCCGCCCCGACCCGCCGTGGTGGCCTAGCTACTTGCTGGCCACCCGGCGGTACTTGGCCACCGACAGCGGGATGAAGACCGCCAGGATGCCGACCGACGAGACGACCGCGTAGAGCAGCGCATTGTCCGCGGGCCAACCCGGCGGCGGGGCCATCCCGGGCGGGGCCTCGTTGCCGAACAGGTCGCGCACCGACTGGATGACCGCGGTGAACGGGTTCCATTCCGCGATCGCCTTGAGCGGCCCCGGCATCGTGCCCGCGCCGACGAACGCCGACGAGATGAACGAGAGCGGGAAGAGCCACATGAGCCCGGCGCTCTGTGCCACCTCGACGCTCGGCGAGGACAGGCCGATGAGCGCGCCGATCCACGACATCGCGAACCCGAACAGCAGCAACAGCAGGTAGGCGACGACCGCGTCGAGGAAGCTGCCGCGGATCCGCCAGCCGACCAGCAGCCCGCACAACGACATGATCAGCAGCGCCATCGCGCTGACCACGAGGTCGGACGTGGTGCGCCCGAGCAGCACCGCGAGCCGCGACATCGGCAGCGAGCGGAACCGGTCGATGATGCCCTTCTGCAGGTCGTTGCACAGCCCGATGACCGTGAACGCCGAGTTGAACGACGTGGTCTGCACGAAGATGCCGGCGATGAGGAACTCGCGGTACTGCCCGCCGCCGAGCGCGCCGCCGAACACGTAGGCGAACAGCAGCACGAACATGATCGGCTGGATGACGGCGGCGAAGAGCCAGTCGACGTTACGCCGGACATTGAGCAGGTTGCGCCAGGCGATGATCCCGCCGTCGCGGATGCCCTGGGTCAGCACGGTCATTTCGAGTCCCCCTGGGTAACCGGCTCGTCCTCGGCCGAGTGGCCGGTGAGCGACAGGAACACATCGTCGAGCGTGGGCCGGTGCAGGCTCACGTCGAGCACCACCACGCCCTTGGCGTCGAGCCGGCGCAGTGCCTCGATGAGCGACTTGGTGCCGGCATCGACCAGCACCTGCGCCCGCCTGTGGTGCGGCTCGACGCTCGGCTCGCCGGAGCCGACCTCGGCGAGCACCCGGGACGCGGCCTCGAGCTCGGCCGTCTCGGCGACCACGATCTCCAGCCGCTCGCCGCCGACCTCGGCCTTGAGAACGTCGGCGGTGCCGCTGGCGATGACCTTGCCGTGGTCGATGACGAGGATGGTGTCGGCCAGCTGGTCGGCCTCCTCCAGGTACTGCGTGGTGAGCAGCACGGTGGCGCCGTCGGCGACCAGCTCGCCGATGACCTCCCAGGTGTCGAGCCGCCCGCGCGGGTCGAGCCCGGTGGTGGGCTCGTCGAGCAGCACCACGGCCGGCTCGGCGACGAGCGCGCCGGCGAGGTCGAGCCGGCGCCGCATGCCGCCGGAGTAGGTCTTGGCGGGCCGGTCGGCGGCGTCGTCGAGCTGGAAGCGGCTGATGAGCTCGCGCGAGCGGGCCCGGGCGTCGGGCTTGTTCTTGCCGTAGAGCCGGCCGACCATGTACAGGTTCTCGAAGCCGGTGAGGTTCTCGTCGACGGCGGCGTACTGGCCGGACAGACCGATGGCGCGGCGCACCGCGTCGGGCTCGGCGAGCACGTCGTGCCCGGCGACCCACGCGCGACCGGAGTCGGGGCGCAGCAAGGTGGTGAGGATCCGCACCGCGGTGGTCTTGCCGGCCCCGTTCGGGCCGAGCAGGCCGAGCACGGTGCCGGTGGGGATCTCGAAATCGATTCCGTCGAGCGCGCGGGTGGACCCGAAGGTCTTCACCAGGGCCTCCGCGCGCACCGCGACATCGGACGCGGACGGTGGCATGACGACTCCTGCGGCAGGTGGGTGTGTTGGGCGATGGCGACTGTAGTGCGGGGCACCGACAATTCGGACCGACTGACCCGCGGCTCGTCGCCCGGTAGGCGAGGATCCCCAGGAGAACGGCGAACTCTGCCCAAGGAGAACCATGAGCGCACCCGGACCCGGCCCCTACCCCTACCCACCACCGCCGGCCTACCCGCCGCCGGTCCGGCGGCGGGGTGCGCTGGTCGTCGGGCTGGTGGTCGGCCTGGTGGTCGGGGCCGGCGCGGTCGGCCTGACCTGGACGCTGGTCGGCGGCGGGGAGGCCGACGCCGGCGCGCCCGCCGACGCCGCCGCGGCCTGCGCGATCCTCGACCGCAACGGGTCGGCGGACCTGCTGGAGACCGAGGACGAGACGCCGCTCCGCCGGTTCGGTGCCGCGGTCGAGCTCGCCGCGCTGGCCGCCGGCCAGGACGACCGGTACCGGCCGCTGGACGAGGCGCTGCAGGAGGCCCGCGCGCTGCTGGTGGAGCGGTTCGAGTCCGGCGAGGAGTTCGAGGCCGCGGTGGCGAAGGCGAAGGAGCTCTGCGCCGATCTCTAGCCGGTGGTGCCGCCCAGGACCGCGGTGAGCCACTCGGCGGCCGCGGCGTAGTCGGCGTCCGTGTGGCCTGCCGACGCGGTGTCCGCGGGCGGGCCCGGCTCCGCCTTCGGGTAGGAGCCGAGGAAGCGCAGCTGCAGGCAGCGCCGGTGCAGCGCGGCGAGCGCGTCGCCGACCCGCTGCTCGGCGACGTGGCCGTCGAGGTCGAGGTAGAAGCGGTACTGGCCGAGCCGGTCCTTCTGCGGGCGGGACTCGATGCGGCTCAGGTTGATGCCGCGCAGGGCGAGCTCGGTGAGCATCTCGGCGAGCACGCCGGTGCGCTCGGCGGCGGCCACCGCGACGATCGACGTGCGGTCCGAGCCGGTGGGGGCGGGCAGGTGGCCGGGACGGCACAGGACCAGGAAGCGGGTCATCGCGCCGTCGGCATCGGCGACACCGGTGGCGAGGGTGTCGAGCGCGTAGTGGGTGGCGGCCACCGGCGCGGTGACCGCGGCATCCCACTCGCCGTCGAGCACGCCGACCGCGGCGGCCGCCGTCGAGTTGGCCGCGGCCTGGGTCGCGAGCGGCAGGTGGTCGCCGAGCCAGCCCTGGACCTGGGCGAGTGCGTGCGGGTGGCTGGCGACGGTCCTGACGTCACCGGCCTGGAGACCGGGCCGGACGAGGACGGCGAACCGCACCGGCAGGACCACCTCGGCCACCGCGACCAGCGGGGCGTCGACCGCGAGCGCGTCCATGGTGGCCGAGACGGCGCCCTCGATGGAGTTCTCGACGGGGACGCAGGCGAGGTCGGCCTCACCCGCGCGGACCGCGGCGAGGGCGAGCGGCACGGTCGCGACGGGTACCAGCGAGTCCGCCGGCCGCGCGTAGGCGAGCGCGGCCTGCTCGGTGAACGTCCCTTGTGGTCCGAAATAGGCGATGCTCGGCACGGGGTCACCCTACGCAGGCCCGATGCGAGCACCCGCCGCCGTCACGCCGATCGGGCCAATGAGACCAGCCGTTCGGCTTGTTCGGAGTGCGCACCATAGGTGAACGCCACGCGAACTCCCGCGGCCCCGAGCCGCTCGCGCCGATACCGCCTGCCGCACCCGTGAGCAGCGGGTTCGGCGGGCCAAGTCGTTGGTACGCCACGAGAATCGCGCTCCCCCGGGTCGCGCCGGGCGAACCCGAGGTGCCCGTTCGGGGTCGCCGACCCGGGCTACCTGTCACCTGTTTGCGGTTACCCGCAGTGCCACGAAAGTGCCATGCTGGAGGCGTGACCGCCGATTCGGAGGCAGAGAGCTCGGAACTCGCGACCGGACGATTGGCGTTGGTGCTCTGCGCGGTGGAGGAGCCGCTCGCGCGGGCGTGGGCGGACGCCGTTGCGGAGCGTCGTGACGTGTGGGTGCACCGGGGCTCGGTGCTGGACGTGGACGCGCAGGCCGTGGTCAGCCCGGCGAACTCGTACGGCTGGATGCGTGGCGGGATAGACGCGGTGTACGCGCGGACGTTTCCGTCCGTGGAACAGCATGTGCGCAGTGCCGTGCTCGCCTACCACGGCGGGGAGCTGCCGGTCGGCCAGGCGCTGATCGTGCCGACCGACGCGATGTCGCCGACGTGGCTGATCAGCGCGCCGACGATGCGGGAGCCGGGACAGGTGCTGCCGCCGGACACCGTGCATCCCTACCTCGCGGCGCGCGCGGTGTTCCGGCTGTGGCGCGACGGGCGCCTGGAGGACGGCCGGCTGGTGCGCGAGGTGGTGCGCACGATCGCGCTCCCCGGCCTGGGCACCGGCATCGGCGGCGTGGCGCCGCACACGTGCGCCAGACAGGTGATGGCCGCGTGGGACGAGGTGTTCGACCCCGCACGGCCATAGGTTCTTCGGTTACTCGGTCGTCGCGGCCCCGACGGCCGGGCGCTCGGCGCGAACCGTGATCTTGCGCGGTTCGGCCTCGGCCTCGGCGACGTCGCGGACCCGGATCTGCAGCAGGCCGCGGTCGTAGTCGGCCTCCTGCCGGCTCGCTCAGGGGTGGCCGGCGCGGCGACTAAAGGTGACGGAGTTACTCGGCGAGATTCACACGTTGGGTGGTCGCCAAAATGCCGGTCTCCGGGTTAGCTGAGTAGCGACCGGATTTTCGAGCTAGGAGGTCGAATGTCGTTAACGGTTTCCCCCTCGCTGCTGGAGAAGGCGCAGCGCGGCCCGGTGTCCGACGACGATTTCATCGCGTGCATACGTGACTCGCTGCCCTATGCGTGGTCCGTGGTCACCGACGTCGCCGAGCGGCTCGCCAACGGGGGTGGCACCTTCGCCGACAACCAGAAGGAACCGCCGGACGAGGCTGCCCGCGGACAGCTGTTGCGCCTGGTGGGAAGCGATGCCATGCGTGCGGCGGTCGAGCGGCACCTCAACGTTCGGCTGGCCTTCCAGAACTGCCACCGGCTCGCCCTGTTCGACCCCTCGGCCTACAACGAGTACGCCGAGTTCGTCAGCCCGCGGTCACAGCTGCTCAACCAGAGTCCTGAATTAGTGAACTGCTGATCCTCGAAAAGGGAGCCGCGGCGGGCTCCCTTTTCGAGACGCCACCCATGCATTTATTGCGATATTTCCATCTCGAGTTCTATCTCGTCCCTGATCGGGATGTCGTAGTCGCCCGACGCGGGAATTTCCGGCTTGGTCCTCCGCGCCTCGGTCACCGCGCCGAGCGACAGCGCGATCACCTCCACCGCACCCCACTCGCGTACGAGCAGCGGGACCACGGTGTCCCGATCGCCCGGGTTCCAGGCGGCGCAGCGTGTACTGAGTCACAGTGCCCAAACTGCCACGACGCCTTACGTTTGACGAATGCGGGCGACACACGTGCGGCCGGTCCGGGCCGGTCGCGACCTGAGCCCCTATGTCGAGCTGCGCCGGGAACAGTGGCGCGAGCTGCGCCGGGCCACCCCGCTCACGCTCACTCTGGACGAGCTGGTGGCGCTGCGCGGCCTCGGCGACCCGGTCGACCTGGAGGAGGTCGTCGACGTCTACCTGCCGCTGTCCCGCCTGATCAGCCTGCAGGTGGCGGCCCGACAGCAGCTGTACGAGGCCACCACGTCCTTCCTCGGCGAGGACCCCGGCGAGACCACGAAGGTGCCGTTCGTGATCGGCATCGCGGGCAGCGTCGCGGTCGGCAAGTCGACCACCGCACGGCTGCTGCAGACCCTGCTCGCCCGCTGGCCCGATCACCCACACGTGGACCTCGTCACCACGGACGGCTTCCTGCACCCGAAGGCGGAGCTGGTCCGGCGGGAAATCATGCACCGCAAGGGCTTCCCGGAGAGCTACGACCGCCGCGGCCTGCTGCGGTTCGTGTCGGACGTGAAGTCCGGCGCTCCCGAGGTCCGGGCGCCGGTGTACTCGCACCTGGCCTACGACATCGTGCCGGGCCGGACGCAGGTGGTGCGCAAGCCCGACATCCTCGTCGTCGAGGGGCTGAACGTGCTGCTGCCCGGCCAGGGTCTCACGGTCGCGGACCTGTTCGACTTCTCGATCTACGTCGACGCGCACACCGAGGACATCGCCCGGTGGTACGTCGAGCGCTTCCTGGCCCTGCGCGACACGGCGTTCGCCGACCCCGACTCGCATTTCCACCACTACGCCTCGCTGACCGACGGGGAGGCCCGCGCCGAGGCGACCCGCCTGTGGCGGGAGATCAACGAGCCCAACCTGGTGCACAACATCCTGCCCACCCGCCCGCGGGCGACCCTGGTGCTGCGCAAGGACGCCGACCACCGCACCAACCGGGTCCGCCTCCGCAAGCTCTAGAACACGTCCAGCGCCACGGCGAGGGCGACCGCGAGCCTGCGGTCGAGCCCGTCGTCGACGATCCGCACCGCGAACCGCCTGCGCGGGCCGAAGCGGCGGCGCACGGTGAACACCGGCTCGCCGGCCGCGGTGAAGTCGAACCGCGCGGGCACCCAGCCGAACAACGCCCCGAAGAACGCGCCGACGCCGCTGCGCTCCCGACCCCGCACGGGCGCGTGCCCGGCCCGCTCGACGTACCAGACGCGCCGGCCCCACGGCTGCTCGGCGCGGACCAGCCCGATCGCCGCCCCGTCGCGGTCGGTGACCGCCAAGCCGCTGATGGGGGCGTACTCCGACCTCGCCCTGACCGAGAACTGTGCGTCGCGCCGCCCGTCGTCCCGGTACACCGTCACCTCGGGTGAGACGCGGCTCTTCTGGGCGAACGCGACCGGGTCGCCGGAGGGCTGGGCGAGCACGTCGTACTGGTCGACGATCGGCCGAAACCGTTTGCGCACCACAAGGTGGTGCTGGTCGGTGAGAAGCACCCGGCGATCATCCCGGAACTGTCGGTGCCCCGTGGTTAGGTTGCGGGCGTGGACGAGTCGAGATTCCTCGAATGCCTGGAGGCGGACTACCGGCGGCTGCGTGAGGTCGCGCCCGGCGCCCTGGGTGAGAAGGTGCCGAGCTGCCCGGGCTGGACGACGGCCGACCTCGCCGGGCACGTCGCCGAGGTGTACCTGCACAAGACCGAGACCATGCGGCTCGGCGACTGGCCGCAGCCGTGGCCGCCGGACCTGGGCGACGACCCGTTGGCGGCGCTCGACCGTGCCTACCGCGAGCTCACCTGGGAGCTCAGCACGCGCAAGCCCGACGAGCACGCGCTCACCTGGTACGCGCCGGTGCAGACGGTCGGGTGGTGGGCCCGGCGGATGGCGCAGGAGACGGTCATCCACCGGGTCGACGCGGAGCTCGCGGCGGGGCTCACGCCCACGGCGATCCCGGCCGACCTGGCCGCGGACGGCATCGACGAGGTGCTGGTCTGCTTCCTCGCGTACGCCTCCACCGAGTACCCGGAGGCCCTCGGCGAGCACCTGGACAGCTGCGACGGCAGCACCGTGCGGATCGACACACCGTCGGCGAGCTGGCTGGTGCAGCTGGGGCCCGGCGTGGTCACCGTCGAGCGCGGCGAGGCCGACGTGGAGGCGATCGTTCGGGGATCCGAGGACGCGGTGCTGCGCTGGCTGTGGCGGCGGGTCGGCAACAGCGCGGTCGAGCTGGACGGCAACCACGGCGTGGTCGGCAAGCTGCGTCAACTCCTGGGGGACACCACGCAATAGTCTTGACGCATGCCGGTGCGGGTGGCGCTCGTCGACGACCACGAGGTGGTGCGGCGCGGGCTGCGGGACCTGCTGGACGGCGAGCCGGGCATCGAGGTGGTCGCCGAGGCGGGTGGCGTCGACGAGGCGCTCACCCGGATCGGCGCGACCTCGCCGGATGTCGTGGTCGTCGACATCCGCCTCCCGGACGGGGACGGGGTGTCGCTGTGCCGGACGCTGCGCTCACGCGACCCGGCCCCGAAGTGCCTGGTGCTCACCGCGTTCGACGACGAGCAGGCCCTGGTCGAGGCCATCATGGCGGGCGCGTCCGGGTACCTGCTCAAGCAGGTGCGGGGCCAGGACCTGGTGGCCGCGGTGCGCGAGGTGGCCGCCGGCCGCTCGCTGCTCGACCCGGTCACCACGGCCCGGGTGCTGGAGCGCATGCGCCGCTCGGCGGAGACCGACGAGCTGGCCGCTCTCACCGACCGGGAGCGGCACGTGCTGGAGCTGATGGGCGAGGGACTCACCAACCGGCAGATCGCCGAGCGGCTGTTCCTGGCCGAGAAGACCGTGAAGAACTACGTGACCTCGGTGCTGGCCAAGCTCGGCATGGAACGCCGCACCCAGGCGGTCGCCTGGATCGCCCGCCGGCCGCGGAGCTGACGTGCGGAAGGGGCGCCGCGAGTGGGAACCGCGGCGCCCCTTCCTGGCCTGGCTCACGCC
Source organism: Actinophytocola sp. (assembly GCF_009379765.1). Taxonomy (GTDB): domain Bacteria; phylum Actinomycetota; class Actinomycetes; order Mycobacteriales; family Pseudonocardiaceae; genus Actinophytocola. The sequence goes on from NZ_WHTD01000025.1 coordinate 11,278, forward strand.
GGTGCGACAGTCGCCTCCGCCGGGCGGGGGCGCAACGTGACCCAGGTGGTCACCATCGTGGACAGCATGGTCAGCACGGTCGCCGTGCCGATCACGCCCAGGTAGATCCAGATCGGGCCGGTCGGGAGCAGCGAGCCGTCCGTCACCAGGGTGAACGGCACCAGTGTCGTGGTCGACACGATGGTCCCGAGCACGATCCCGATCGCCGACACCATGCCGGCCTCGACGAACATCATCCGGAGCACCTGGCCGCGGGTCGAACCCGTCAGCCGCTGCAGGCCGAACTCCCGCCGCCGCGCCGAGGTGGCCATCACCTGGCTGTTCACCACCGAGATCGCCGTGTACGCCACGATCATCCCGGCCATCAGGTAGTTGATCCACGCGCCGATCTCCTGCTCCTCGGCGTACGCGGCGGTCAGCACGTCCCGGTCGGCCACCGCCACCCCCGGCTGGTCGGCGACCAGCTTCGAGAGCGACACCGACAGGGCGTCCAGGGACTCCCCCGGCTCGGCCCGGACCATGATCTGGGCCGGCAGCCCCGACGTCGTGTGCGCGGCGACCAGGTCGGCCGGCATCAGCATGGTCTGGAAGCCCACGCGACCCGGGTACAGACCGACGATCCGCACGTCCACCTCGTCGCTGTCGCCCATCCGCATGGTGATCGTGTCGCCGATGCCCCGGCCGATCGACGCGGCGTTCTCGGCGGGCAACGCCACCGTGTCGCCGGTCAGGTCGGCGAGCCTCCCGGAGGTCGGCTTCACCGCGGTCGTCTGCGCGGCACCCTCGGCGCTGACGCCCTGGATCATCCAGCCGTCCTCGCTCTGCGAGTCGTCGTAGGGTGCCGCCACGTACCCGGTCGTGCTCGCGAACTCCGAGGCCGCCGCGACACCCGGCACCTCGCGCACCTCGGCGACGAGGTCACCGGGCAGGCCACCGGTCGATGAGCTCAGCACCAGGTCGGCCCGCAGGTTCTCCGCGTAGGCCTCGTTGGCGACCGCCACCTGCGTGGTCTGCAGGTAGATGTTCGCCGTCGCGATGCCCGTGGCGAGCATGATCGGGGTGACGACCGCGGCCATCCGCACGGTGCGGGTGCGGGCGTTGAGCGTCGCGAGGTAGCCGGCCGTACCGGTCACCGCGCGCACCGGCCAGCGCAGCACCGCCAGCATGACCCGGGTGACGCCCGGGGCGATCAGCGCGAGCCCGATCGCCCACAGCAGCACCGACGGACCGGCCGTGCTCGCCGCGATCGGCCCGGTCATCACCGCGATCGTCACGATGAACAGCGCGATCCCGCCGCCGAAGCAGAGCACCGCGAGGATCAGCCGGATCGCGGACAGCCACCGCCGCTGGATCGCGGCCTCCATCAGCGCCTCGGTCGGCCGGGTGCGGGCAGCGCGCCGGCCCGCGACGAACGCGGCGCAGAGCGAGATCAGCAGCGACGAACCGACCGCGACGACCATCGGGATCCAGCCGACCCGGAACTCCATCGCCTCGGGCACGATGCCGTTGCCGGCCAGCCGGTCGAACAGCCACCGGCCGAACGGCACGCCGAGCAGGCTGCCGAGGGTCGTGGCGAACACCGCCATGTACAGCGACTCCCCGACCACCATCCGGCGCAGCTGGCCGGGCGTGGTGCCGATGGCGCGCAGCAGGGCGAGCTCGCGCTGGCGCTGCTGGATCGACAGGCCGAGCGTCGTGGCCACCACGAACAGCGCCACGCTGATCGCCAGGCCGCCGAACACCGCCGACAGCACGATCAGGTTCTCGCTCGACTTGTCCGCCTCGAAGTGCTCGGCGACGCCGCGGTCGCTGCCGGTCAGCAGGACCACGGGCGCGCCCTTCAGCGCCTCGCCGACGTCCTGGGTGACCTGGCCGAGATCGGCACCGGGTGAGGTGAGCACGCCGATCGCGTCGACCTTGCCGGCGTGCCCGGCGAGGCGGTCGACGTCCGCGTCGGCGAAGAACACGTCGGCCGAGCTGGTGAGGCCCGCGACGGTGTAGGTCGCGGTTCGCGCGTCGGCGACGATCTCCACCCGGTCGCCGACCTGGTGGCCACCGGTGGCGTCGAGCACGACCTCGCCAGGGCCGGGCTCGTGACCGGCGCGCAGCGAGTACGGGGTCAGCGCGGCCGAGGACCAGCCGTGACCGCCGGTCGTCGCGCCGGCATGGCCGTCCCGGACCAACGTCGCGGGGAACGACATGTCGCCGACCGCGGTCTCGACCCCGGGCACGGCCTCGACCTTCGACACCAGGGCGGGGTCCAGCCGGACCCGCTCGGCCAGCGTGCCGGTCTCGGTGTCCTCCTCGGGGTCGTCGGGGTTCTGCTTGGGCAGCGTGGAGGACTGGCTGCCGGTGACGACCAGCGGCGCGGCGGCCAGCCGCTGGGCGGGGACCTCGGTGCGGATGCCGGTCTCCATCAGACCGCCGCAGGCCATCGTGATCACGGCGCCGAAGGTCATCGCGAGGAACGTGGCGATGAAGGCGCCCTTGCGGTAGCGCAGCGTGCGCAGGGCGACCCGCACCATCACCGGGCTCCCGTCGGCTCGCGCTCGGCCCATGCGCCGAGATGGGTCATCCGCTCCGCGACGCCCTCGGCGGTCGGGTTCACCAGCTCGCCCACCAGCTTGCCGTCGGCCAGGAACACCACGCGGTCGGCGTAGGACGCGGCGACCGGGTCGTGGGTGACCATCACGACCGTCTGCCCGGCCCGGTCCACGGCGTTGCGCAGCAAGCCCAGCACGTCGCGGGCGGTGCGGGTGTCCAGCGCGCCGGTCGGCTCGTCGGCGAAGATCACCGCGGGGCGGGTGACCAGCGCGCGGGCGATCGCGACGCGCTGCTGCTGGCCGCCGGACAGCTGGCCGGGCAGGTGCTTGCGGCGGTCCCCCAGGCCGACCTGGTCGATGACGCGCCGCACCAGCTCGGGCTTCGCGCGGCGGCCGGACAGCCGCAGCGGCAGGGTGACGTTGTCCTGCACGGTCAGCGCGGGGAGCAGGTTGAACGCCTGGAACACGAACCCGATCCGCTCGCGGCGCAGCTTGGTCAGCTCGACCTCGGAGAGCTCGCTCAGGTCCTGGTCCTCCAGCAGGACCGAGCCGCCGGTCGGGCGGTCGAGGCCGGCCGCGCAGTGCAGGAACGTGCTCTTGCCGGAGCCGGACGGCCCCATCACCGCGGTGAAGCTGGCTCGCGCGAACCCGATGGTCACGCCGTCCAGCGCGGTCACGCTGGTGCGCTTGCCGCCGTAAGTCTTCCGCACGTCGATCAGCTCGACGACGTCGCAAGCCCAGGGGACCGTGACGGCACCCAGCCACCAACCACCCGAGGTCCGCACCGTCCGCCGGGACGCAACCAACACTTTTGATTCCGGGGAGGCGGACTAGCCCCAAGGCCGTGTAGTTAGGGCTTGGGTGTGGTTGTCAAGCCCGCTGAAATTGGGAACGGAGTCCCTGCTAGAACAGCGTCGACCAAGATCGCTGAAACATAGGGACTCCGTTGGACTCGCAGTCTGTCATCACCCGCGCTATTACCGTGGCAGGGGGCCGGTACGCGCCCGGCCACCTCGGCGAACTCACCCAGCTCGTGCCGTTTGAGATGGTCGATCAGGCCCTGCTCGCGACCCGGGCGACCCAGTCCCGGCTGCGGGACCTGCCCTCCCGGGTCGTGGTCTATCTGCTGCTGGCCGCCGGCCTGTTCCCGGACGTGGGATATCCCGGTGTGTGGCGCAAACTCACCGCCGCGCTGGCCGGCATCCCCACCGCCACGCCGACCCCCGGCGCGTTGGCCCAAGCCCGCCGACGAGTGGGGACAGCACCGCTGCGGTGGTTGTTCGATCTGCTGCGGGGCCCGGCCGCCACCATCGGCGGTCGCGGCACCTGGTGGCGTGGTCTGCTGGTCTGCGCCATCGATGGCACCACCCTGACCGTGCCCGACACCCCCACGATCGGGACCCGCTTCACCAAACACGCCGGTCACCACGGCGGCACCGGCTACCCCCAGGTCCGGCTCGTGGCCCTGGTCGCGTGCGGCACCCGCACCCTCATCGACGCGGTCTTCGGCCCCACCACCACAGGCGAGACCACCTACACCCCACAACTGCTCCGCAGCCTGCGGGCGGGGATGATCCTGTTGGCCGACCGCAACTTCGGCGCGAAAGACCTCCTTGCCGACATCGCGGCCACCGGAGCCCACGTGCTGGTCCGCCTGAAAAACGACCGCAAAATCCCGATCCTGGCCCGCTACCCCGACGGCTCCTACCTCTCCACACTGGGCGCACTGCGGGTGCGCATCGTCGAGTGCGAGATCACCATCTCCACCACCGCCGGACGCCACACCGGGGTCTACCGGCTGGCCACCACCCTGCTCGATCACCACCGCTACCCGGCGGCCGAACTGATCAGGCTCTACCACGAACGCTGGGAAATCGAAACCGCCTACCTGGAACTGAAATCCAGCATCCTGGGCGGGCGAGTCCTCCGCGCCCGCACCCCGACCGGTGTCCTCCAAGAGATCTACGCGCTGCTGGTGGTCTACCAACTGCTGCGCACCGCCATCGCCGACGCGACCAGCACCCGAACCGACACCGACCCCGACCGGGCCAGTTTCAGCATCGCCTGGCAGGCCGCCCGCGACCAACTCATCCAGGCAGCAGGCGTCATCACCGACACGGTCATAGATCTGGTCGGCACGATCGGCCGGCACGTCCTCGCCAACCTCATACCCGCCCGACGCCTGCGGGTATGCCCCCGCATCGTCAAACGCGCCATCTCCAAATACCAGGCACGAGGCCCCAACATCGACCGGACCAGCTACAAAGCCACCCTCAACATCAACATCCTCGCCGGCGCGTCACCTTGACACCCACCACCACCGGCCTAACTACACGGCCTTGGGACTAGCCCTACCCCAGGGGCACCGTCCAGGTGACGGTGGTGCCGCGGCGCGAGGAGGAGTCGATCTCGCAACGGCCGCCTGCTTGGGCGGCGCGCTCCTCGAGGTGCTTGAGGCCGCGGTGGGTGACGCCCTGCGGGATGCCGCAGCCGTCGTCGGCGACGGTGAGCGCCAGCTCCTTCCCGCGTCCGATGTGGACGGAGACGTGGTGCGCGCCGGAATGTCTGACCACGTTGGACAGCGTCTCGCGCAGCGCGGCCCTGGTGTGGTCGGCGAGGTCGGCCGGGATGTCGTGCAGGTCGCCCTCGATCGTCAGGGTCGGCTCGAAGCCGAGCAGCTCACCGGCGATCCCGACCTCGCCGCGGACGGACTCGGCGAGGTCGGTCGCGGTGTCGGTCGGGTCCGGGTTGCGCAGCGCGCGGACGACCGCGCGGACGTCGGCGATCGAGGCGTCGAGCTGGTCGATGGCCTCGGCGAGCCTGCTCGCGTCCTGCCGGGCGAGCTTGCGGGACGGGCGGCGCGCGACGAGGTCGAGCCGCATGCCGGCGGCGTAGAGCCGCTGGACGATGACGTCGTGCAGGTCGCGGGCGATGCGCTCCCGCTCCTGGTAGAGACCGATCTTGGCGCGGGCGGTGGCGCCCTCGGAGAGAAGGAGCACGAGCCCGGCCTGCGCGGCGAACGCGGTGAGCAGGTCGACAGTGGTGGCCTGGAAGGGTTTCGCGCCGCGCTGCCGGTAGACGGTGAGCGCGCCGAGCCGGCGTTGCGCGGTGCCGAAGGGGGCGGCCGCGAAGGGGCCGTAGGCACGCAGCTCGCGGAGGACGAAGGGCGCGGTCCGCGGGTCGGCCCACACGTCGTCGACGACGACCGCGACGCCGCTCCGCGCGACCCGGGCGGCGGCGGAGCGGGCGGAGAGCACGAGCCCGACGGGGTCGGTGGTGTTGGGCAGGACGGGAGCGCCGTGCGCGGCCTCGACGGTGAGCGAGCCGTCCTCGGCGCGGGCCATGACGAGCCCGAGGTCGGCCTCGGCGAGATCGGCGGCCCGGCGCACGACGAGCCGCAGCACCGCCTCCGGGTCGTCCCCGGACAGCGCCGCCGTGGCGATCTCGGTGGCCGCGCCGAGCGCGCGGGCGGCCAGGTCGGGCTCCATCGTCGAGCTCACGCTAGCGCGGTCCGCCCACCCGACGCCGCGGCCGAGAACTGTCGGTCCCCTCCCGTAGCGTCGAAATCGGGGGACCCCTGGGGGCCGTGCGAGTGGGCCGTTCGCACCGAGTTCACCCGACCGTGGCTGACCTCGACGATCAGGTCGGCGTAGGCCGTCTCCTCCTCGCGGTGCGTCACGTGGATCACCGTCGTGGGTAGGGCGCTGATCATCTCGAGCACGCGCCGTGCGGTGGGGATGTCCAGGTGCGCGGTGGGCTCGTCCAGCAGCACGAGGTCGGCGTGCGGGGCGGCGAGCAGCGCGCGGGCCAGCGCCAGTCGTTGGGCCTCGCCGCCGGACGCGGTCGCGGCGCGCCTCGTGTCGAGGCGGTGGGCCCAGTGGCCGATGCCGGCCAGGCGGAGCGCGTCGGCGAGCTGCGCGTCGGTCGCGTCGGGGTCGGCGAGGCGGAGGTTCTCGCGGACCGTCGTGCCGGCGAGCAGCGGTTCCTGAGGGCACCACGCGACGTCGCGCGGGATCTTCGCGGTACCGCGGTCGGCGTCCAAGAAGCCGAGCAGCAGGGCCAGGAGCGTCGACTTGCCGGCGCCGGACGGCCCGACGACCGCGACGTGCGTGCCGGGCCGGACGTCGAGGGTGACGTCCGTCAGCGCCGGCCCGGCCGCGCCCGGCCAGCGGGCGTCGACGCCGAGCAGCTCGATGTGGTCGGCGTACTCGTGGCTTCGGGTGACGGGTTCCTCGGGCCGGGTGCGGGCGAGGGCGGCGCGGAGGGCCCGGTGGTGCTGGGCGGCCGGCGGGACGAGGGCGAGCACCTCGGCGAGGGCCAGCGGCAGGAGGGCGCAGACCGGGGCGAGAAGCGGGTCGAGCGTGCCGCCGGCGACCGCGGTGGCGGCGAGGGCCGTGCCGGCGACCGCTGCCGCCCCGGTTCCGAGCGTGCTGATCAGCGTGGCCGCACCCGCGCCGAAGGCCTCCCGCTTGGCGGACCTGGTCAGCTCGGCGTCCGTGGCGGCGATGGCGGCGCGGTGGCGGTGGTGCGCGCCGAACGCGATCAGCTCGGCGGCGGCATCGAGCAGGGTGAGCGTCCGGGTGGCGATCCGGCGCCGGCCGGTGGCGAGCCTGCTGCCGGCCCGGCGGTCGAGCGCGAGCGCGACGGCCGGCGCACCCAGTCCGGCCGCCGCGACCGCGATGACGAGCGTGAACGCCGCGGCCGGAAGGATCACCAGCTGGACGAGCACGGCCGCCACGCATACGAGTGCCGCGACGAGCGGCGGGGTGAGCACGCGCGGGGTGAGGTCGCGGACGGTGTCGATGTCGTGGACCAGCGCGGGGAAGTCGGCGGTGTGGGCCGGGCCGTTGCGGGCGAGCCCGCGCCAGAGCGCGACCCGGTGGCCGCCGGCCGCACGGAAGGCGGCGTCGTGGGTGACGAGCCGCTCGAGGTAGCGCAGCACCGCCCGACCCAGCCCGAACGCGCGGACCCCCACGACCGCGACGGAGAGCGTGAGGATCGGCGGCTGCTGCGCGGCCTTGGCGATGAGCCAGGCCGAGGTCACGGTGAGCGCGACGCCGGCCAGGAGGGCGCAGGCGCCCAGCGCGGCACCGGCCAGCAGCCGGCGGTCGAGCAGCGTCGCGACCCGCGCCCGCGCCCGGGCCGCGGTCGCGGCCGGCCGGCTCGCGGGTGCCTCGGCCGCGGGGATGTCCTGAGTGGACGGTGTGGCTCGGTGGCTGGCGAGGATCACCGCGGCGCCGTTCCCGGCGGCCTCCTCGACGGCGGTCATGACGAGGCCGGCGGTGGCCGGGTCGAGGTGGGCGGTGGGCTCGTCGAGGAGCAGGAACATGGCGCCGTCGCGGAGCCGGCGCAGGGCGCGCGCGACGGCGACCCGCTGCCGCTCCCCCGTGGACAGCTCGGTGACCGGCCGGTCGAGCAGGTGCTCGACGGCCACCTTCGCCGCGATGTCCCGGTCCGCCGAACCGATCTCCTCGGCCACCGTGGCACCGGTGAAGGTCGGGGTCTGCGGGACCCAGGCGAGGTGGTGGCGCCAGGCCTCCGGGTCCAGGTCGGCGAGGTCCGCCCCGCCGACCTGGACCCTTCCCCCGGTCGGTCTCGTGAAGCCCAGCAGGACGGCGAACAGCGTCGACTTCCCGGTGCCGCTCGGCGAGTCGAGGCGGGTGATCTCGCCGGGGCGCGCGGTGAGCGACAGGCCGTCGGGGGCGTTTTCGTTGCGGCGGCGGACCGTCAGGTCGGTCACGACCAGGTCGCCCGGTGGGGGCGGGACGCCGGTGGTGGCCGGCGTGGTCGGGAGGTCGGCGACCCGGCGGGCGGCTTCGAGACCGTCCTCGCTGGCGTGGTGGGCGGCGCCGGCGGCCCGCAGCGGGAGGTAGCACTCCGGCGCGAGGATCAGGACGAACAGGCCCACCGCGAGGCCGAGGTCGCCGGACACCAGACGCAGGCCGATCGTCACGGCGACCAGGGCCACCGACAGCGTCGCGATGAGCTCGAGCGCCAGCGCGGAGGCGAACGCGATGCGGAGCGTGCCCATCGTGGCCGCCCGGTGCGCGTCCGAGGCCCGGCGGACCGCCTCGGCCTGGCCGGCGGCGCGGCGGAACGCGGTGAGGATCGGCAGGGCCCGCGCGAGCTCGAGCAGGTGGGCGGACAGCCGCCCGGTGGCGTCGGCGGCCTGGGTGACGCGGTCGCGGGTGCGCAGGCCGATCAGGATCGCGAACACCGGGACGAGCGGGAGCGTCACCGCGATCACGACGGCGGACGGCCAGTCGGCGAGCAGCACGACGCCGCCGATGCCGACCGGGAGGACGGCGGCGTTCACGAGTGCGGGGAGGTAGCTGGTGAAGTAGCCGTCGAGGGCGTCGAGCCCGCGGGTGGCGAGCGCGGTGAGCTCGGCCGGCCCGGCTTCCACGATCCACTCCGGCCCGGCCCCGAGCGCCCGGTCGAGGAGGACGGCACGCAGCTCCGCCTTGGCCCCGGCCGCCGCCCGCGCGGCGACGACCTGGGTGGCCCAGCCGAGGATCGCGCGGGCGAGCACCGCACCGGCGAGCACCCCCAGCCGCTCGCCGATGGGTGCCCCCGCCCCCCGCACGACATCCGCCAACACGGAGGCGACCGCCCACGCCTGCACGACGAGCGCCACCGCGCTGACGGCGGCGAGCACCGCACACCCGACGAGCGCCCGCCGCGCGACCCGGGACAGCCGCAGCGCGCCGAGCGGGCCGGATTGCTTGGTGGTCATGCGCTCGCCCGACCGATCACTCCACTCGCGACCCGACGTTGTCCACAGGTCCGACACAGCCCCCCTGCCCAGGCGAAACTCGAATAGACTGGCGCTGAGGGGTGCCCCCGGAGTGGGCGGGGGCTTGCGTTTCTCGAGTTCTGCACGCGCGCGCGAGCGAGTTTCATGGGGTGTGGGCCTTCGGGATGTGGTGGGTTCCTATCCGCTTGCGGAAGACCCAGTAGGTCCAGCCTTGGTACACCAGCACCGCCGGCGTGCCGAACGCCGCCACCCAGGTCATCACCCGCAGGGTGTAGGGGCTCGACGCAGTGTCCGCTATGGACAGTGACCAGGCCGGGTCGAGGGTCGAGGGCAGCACGTTTGGGTAGAGGGCGCCGAACAGGGCCGTCACCGCCGCCGCCAGGGCCACCCCCAGTAGCGCGAAGGCCTGGCCCTCGCGCGCCGCCGCGAGGCGGAGCCACGCACCGGCGCCCGCGGCCGGCACCACCGCCAGCGCAACCCAGGTCCACCCCGAACCCTCGCGGAGCTGGACCACCAGCAGCAGCGCCACCAGGGGTGCCAGAGCCAGCGGCGCGACGGCCAAGGCCAACCGGCGGGCTCGCTCCCGAACGGGGCCCTCGGTCTTCAACGTGAGGAACACCGCGCCGTGGACCAGGGCGAAGCCGGCCACGCCCAACGCACCCAGCAGGGTCTCCCAGCGCAGCGCGGCGAACGGGGAGCCGACCCGGTTCCCCGCCCCGTCCAACGGCAGGCCCAGCACGTTCCAGGACAGCACCAGGCCGACACCCAGCGCCGCCACCGCCGAGCCGGCGGTGATCACCGTGTCCCACGTGGCTCGCCAGCGCGCCGAGTCGACCTTGCCGCGGTACTCGAACGCCACGCCACGGCCGATCAGCGCCAGCAGCACCAGCAGCAGTGGCAGGTACGCGGCGCTGAACAGGCCCGCGTACCACCCCGGGAACGCCGCGAACGTCGCCCCGGCCGCGACGATCAGCCACACCTCGTTGCCGTCCCACACCGGGCCGATCGTGTTCACGAGCACCCGGCGCGACGCCTCGTCCCGGCCGAGCACCCGCAGCAGCATCCCGACGCCGAAGTCGAAGCCCTCCAGGAACAGGTAGCCGAGCCACAGCAAGGCGATGATCAGGAACCAGACGGTCGCCAGATCCACGGCACACTCCCGACTAGTAGGCGAACGACAGGACGTCGTCGTCGCGGCGGTCAGGCTGGGCGGGCATGACGGCGGCGATCCCGCCGCGCACGTACCGGCGAACCAGTACGAGCTCGACCACCGCCAGCACGCCGTAGACCAGCGTCAACGCGATGAGCGAGAACAGCACCTCGCCGACCGTCAGCCCGGACACGGCCTGCGCGGTGTACATCCACACACCGTCCACACCGGACGGGTTCGGCGCGACCACGAACGGCTGGCGGCCCATCTCGGTGAAGATCCAACCGAAGCTGTTGGCCAGGAACGGAGTCGCGACACCGGCGAGCGCGAGCCGCGGGAACCAGCGCGACCGTGGCACCCGGCCCCGACGGGTCAGCCACCACACGGCCACCCCGACCAGGGCGCCGACCGCGCCGAAGCCGATCATCAGCCGGAAGCCCCAGTAGGTCACCGGCAGGTTCGGCACGTAGTCGATCGGCTTCCCGGACAGCTCCCCCAGCCGCGCGTCCACCGGGTAGAGCTCGCCGTACCGCGCCCGGTACTCCGCGACGAGGTCGTCGACGCCGCGGACCTCCGAGTCGAAGTCGCTGTTCGCCAGGAACGACAGCAACGCCGGCACGGTGACCGACTTGACGTTCTCGCAGTCCGGAGTGGACACGTCGCCCACCGCGAAGATCGAGAACCCGGCCGGCTGCTCGGTGTGGCACAACGCCTCCGCCGACGCCATCTTCATCGGCTGCTGCTGGAACATGAGCTTCGACTGCATGTCACCGCTCACCAGCAACGCGCCGAACGCCAGCACACCGACCACCGCCCCGAGCCGCAGCGACGAGCGCCACACCCCTTCGTCCGAGGTGGACTTCCACAGGTGCCATGCGGCGATCGCGTGCGGGAACGCGCCGGCCACCGCGAACGCCCCGGCGATCGCGTGCGGGAACGCGGCCAGCACGGTCGAGTTGCCGAGCACCGCCCAGATCGACGTCAGCCGCGGCCGCCCGTCCACCAGGTCGACCCCGACCGGGTGCTGCATCCACGAGTTCGCCGCCAGGATGAAGTACGCGGACACCATGGTGGCCAGCGAGAACGCCCACCCGCACGCCAGATGCACGCGCTTGGACAACCGATCCCAACCGAAGATCCACAGCCCCAGGAACGTGGACTCCACGAAGAAGGCGACGAGCCCCTCCATCGCGAGCGGCGCACCGAACACGTCCCCGACGAACCGGGAGTACTCGCTCCAGGCCATGCCGAACTGGAACTCCTGCACGATCCCGGTGACCACGCCCATCGCGAAGTTGATCAGCAGCAGCTTGCCCCAGAACTTGGTCATCGCGAGGTAACGCGGGTTCCCCGTGCGCACCCAGACCGTCTGCATGCCCGCGACCAGCAACGACAGGCCGATCGTCAGCGGCACCATCAGGAAGTGGTAGACGGTCGTGATGCCGAACTGCCACCGCGCGAGATCCAGGACGTCCACGGCGTCCACATTGCCGGTCGGGGCGCGGCGGCGGCAGGTCCGCGGGTCCCGGACGAACGGGACCTTGGTCCTGTGACCCGCGCAACCGCCGGCCCCGGCCGAGGAGCCGGTAGGATGGTCAGCGCCTGAGGGGAGTAGTTCCCGCGGTGAGCCTCGGCTCACCCGGCGAGAACATCGACATACTGACTCGCTCGCGAGTCCGGTGCCTCACCCGCGTGCCGCGGGCGAACGAGACCTCCGGCCGGGATGACATTTGCCCGGTCGGAGTCGTGCTGCCTCCGTCCGGGTCGGACGGAGAGGACCTCTGTGGGCTCCACGATGCTGGCCCTGGTGACCGCGTTCGGTCTGGTGTTCGTCGTCGAGCTACCGGACAAGACGATGATCGCCACGCTGATCCTGACCACGCGCTACCGCGGCCTGCCGGTGTTCGCCGGCGTGTCCGCGGCGTTCGCGATCCAGTGCGTGCTCGCGGCGGCGTTCGGCGGCGTGCTCACCTTGTTGCCGGACGGGGTGGTGGCCACGGTCGTGGCCGTCCTCTTCGGACTCGGTGCGGTGCTCCTGCTGCGCGAGGGGTTCGCCGGGGGCACCGATGAGGAGGACGACGACGCCGCGTCCGGACCGGCCGCGGTGCCGTTCCTGCGTGCCGCGCTGACGTCGTTCGGCGTGCTGTTCGCGGCCGAGTGGGGCGACGCATCGCAGTTCGCCACCGCGGCGCTGTCCGCGCGGTTCGGCGCGCCGGTGTGGGTCGGGCTCGGCTCGTGGTTGGCGCTGACCGCCGTGGCCGGGATCGCGGTCCTGGTCGGCGCGAAGATCCGCGGCCGGATCCGGCCGCGACTGGTGCAGCGGGTCGCGGGGTTCGTGTTCGCCGGGTTCGCGCTGTTCGCGGCCGGGTCGGTGATCGTCTAGCGACGCTCCCGACGCAGGGCCGTGGCCAGGTCGCCGGTGGTGTGGATCATCGCGACGAGGAAGTCGGCGAGGTGCTCGCGGGTCACGTCGACCTCGCCGCGCAGCCAGCTCGAGAAGACCTCCATCGTGCCGCTGACCAGCGTGAACGCCCCCAGTTCCCGATCGGGTTCCGGTGCCGCGTGCGCGCCGAGCAGCTCGGCGGCCTGGTCGGCGACGATGCGCGCGAGCATCCGCAGCATGTCCTGCCGGCGGCCGCGCAGCGCCTCGTGCGAGGCGAACACGAGGTTGCCGCGGCGCGGGTCGGCGACGAAGAAGTCGATCACCGACTCGACCACCGCCCGGATCCGCGAGCCGGGGTCCGGTGCCGTGGTCGCGATGGCGCCCAGCAGGACCCGCAGCCCTTCCTCGGCGATGCCGTCGCGGGCGGCGAGCAGCAGCGTGTCGCGGTCGGCGAAGCTCTCGTGGAAGTAGCGGTCGTTGAGCCGGGCCCGGCCGCACACCGCGCGCACGGTGACCCGCTCCCAGCCACCCTCGGCGAACAGCTCGAGCGCGGCGTCGGTCAGCGCGGCCCGCCGCCGGGCCCGGCGCTCCTCGCCGGTCGCGCCGCCGTAGGTGCGCTGCGCCACGCGCTCGTCCTCTCCGTTGACCCGCTCACCTTATCTGGTGGACACTGTCCTCAGTTCGGAATCTGGTGATAGCCGCCACCACTTTGTCCGGGGAGGTGGGCGATGCGGCAGCCGATCGAGCCGGGCACCCGGCTGTGGGAGGACACCGGCCTGGTCACGTTCTCGCTGACCACCGGGGCCGCGTTCGCACTGCAGGTGATGCACCCGTCGGTGGGCGCGGTGGTCGGCGAGCACTCGGTGTTCCGCACCGACGCGATCGGCCGGGCCGAGCGCAGCATCGCGTCGGTGCTGACCTGGGTCTACGGCGGTCCGGAGGCGCTCGTGGAGGCCGACCGGCTGCGCGCGCTGCACGCCCCGCTGCGCGCCACGGACGCCGCCGGCGTGACGCACAAGGCGCTGGCGTCCGGTCCGTGGGCGTGGATCATCCTGACCGCGCCGTACGCGTACACGGTCGCGGCGCGCTACTTCTCCCGGCGGCCACTGCGGCGCGACGAGGCCGAGCAGTTCTACGCCGAGATCCAGCAGCTGATGCGCAACCTGCACGTGGCGGAGAAGGAGATCCCGCCGACCTACGCCGACTACCTGGCCAAGTTCGACGACATCCTCGAGCACACCCTGGTCGCGCACCCGACGACCTACGAGTTCCTGGCGGCCACCCGGCGGATCCCGCCACCACCCGCGCTGCCGCCGGTGCTGTGGCCGCTGTGGCGGGCGGCGGCGTACCTGCCGGGCCGGGTGCAGCACTTCGTCACGATCGGCACGCTGCCGCCGAAGGCCCGCGAGATCCTGGACCTGACCTGGACCGAGCGCGACGAGCGGCGGCTGCGGGCACTCGGCCGGGTGGTCGGCCTGGTGATGACCGTGCTGCCCGAGCGGCTGCGTTACCTCCCCATCGCGTACGAGGCGCGGCGGGTCGACCGGGCGCAGCGAGCGCTCCGGCGCACGCTGGCGCGGCGCCCCCGCTAGAGCATCGACGCGCGGGTGTTCTCTCGTCGGTGGTCACGCGCAGGTCGCCACGCACTGGTTGCCCACCTCGGCCAGCGGAGCGCGTTGCCGCCCGCGCCAGCCGTCACCGAGCTGGCGGGCCACTTCCTCCAGGTCCTGCGGCCACGGGTCGTACACCGCCTTGACCGTGCTCCACAGTGGACTCGACGGCTCCGGGATCACCTCGGCGAACCGCGCGACCGTGCAGGTGAGCGCCGCGCGCACCACCGTCTGTTCCCCACCCGCCCGCGTGGTAGACCGGCAGGCTCCCAGCCGGCCGGCGGCCGGAACTCGAACTCGGCCGGCAGTCCCGTCGCCACCATGACCACTCCCCCGTCCGGTCTCCCGGGGAAGTGTGCCGGGCGCACGCCGCGGCGGGCGGCCGTTGACAGCTTCCGGTCAGCGCAGCGCGTTGGCGACGGCCGTCGCGGCGGCCAGCACCTGCGGGCCGACCACGTCGCCGTCCAGCTCGTGGAAGGTGATCACACCGACGCTCGCGCGCAGGCCAGGCACGCCGCGGACCGGCGCCGCGATGCCGGACGCGCCCTGCTGCAGCTCGCCGGCCGTGGCGATCCAGCCGGGGGTCTCGTCCCGCAGACCGATCGCCTTGCCCGCCGCGCCGCGGCCCAGCGAGTGACGCGTCCCCACCCGGTAGGCCACGTGGTAGGTCGTCCAGGACGGCTCGATCACCGCGACCGCCTGGGCCTCCTCGCCGTCCGCGACCGTCAGGTGCGCGGTCGCACCGACACCCTCGGCGAGCTCGCGCAGCGCCGGAAGCGCGGCCAGCCGCAGCTGCGGGGTGACCTTCGCCGCCAGCCGCAGCAGGCCGAGACCCAGGCGGACCTTCGAGCCGTCGCGGCGGACCAGGCCGCGCTCCTGCAGCGGGACGAGCAGCCGGTAGATCGCCGCGCGGCTGGCGCCGATCACCGTGGCCAGCTCGCTGATCGTCGGCGCCTCGGACTCCGCGTCGGCCACCGCCTGCAGCAACGCCAGGCCCCGGTCCAGGGTCAGCGAGCTCTCCCGACCGGCCGCCGCGCCGGGCGTGCGTGCCGGCTGCGACATCGATCCCGAGATCGGGCGGATCGGGCGGGCCATGTCAGCCCCCGGCCGCCGGGAGGACGGTGCCGCCACCTCGGCGAGCCCCACGACGGAGCCGTCCTCGCCGGGCGCCGTCGCGGTGATCACCACGGTGTCGCCGTCCTCGAGGAAGGTCCGGACCGATCCGTCGGCCAGCTTGATCTTCTCCCGGCCGCCCCAGGACAGCTCCAGGAAGGAGCCGCGTTGCTCGACCTCCGGACCGGACACCGTGCCGGAGGCGAACAGGTCACCCGGCCGCACGGTCGCGCCGTTGACGGTCATGTGCGCGAGCTGCTGGGCACACGAGTAGGACAGGTCGGAGAACTGCGGTCGGGACACGACCGTGCCGTTCCACTCCACGGCCAGCCGCAGGTCCAGCCCCCACGGCGAGTCCTCGACGAGGTAGGGCAGCCGCGGGTGGCCGGGGTCGGGCAGCGGGATCCGGGCCACCGCGAGCGCGTCCAGCGGGGTGACCCACGCCGAGATCGAGGTGGCGAACGACTTGCCGAGGAACGGGCCGAGCGGCTGGTACTCCCAGCCCTGGATGTCCCGCGCGGACCAGTCGTTGACGAGCACGACGCCGAAGATGTGGTCCGGCGCGTTGGACGTCGCCACCCTGCGCGCCACCGGGCCGCCGCACACGAAGCCGACCTCGGCCTCGACGTCCAGCCGGCCGCTCGGGCCGAACCGCGGCAACGGCGAGCCCTTGCGCTGGCCGTGCGGGCGGACGACGTCGGTGCCGGAGACGACGACCGTGCCGGACCGGCCGTGGTAGCCGACCGGCAGATGGGTCCAGTTCGGCAGCAGCGGCTCGGTGTCGGGCCGCATGATCCGGCCGACGTTCTCCGCGTGGTGACGCGAGCTGTAGAAGTCCACGTAGTCGCCGACCGTGAACGGCAGCAGCATGCGCAGGTCGGCGAGCGGCAGCAACCGCGCGCCGGCCGGCTTCCCGGAGCCGGTCACCAGGTCGGTCAGCCGCGCCCGCAGCGCGCTCCACTCGGCGCGGGTGGCGGCCAGCAGCGGGTCGAGCGAGGTGCCGGTCACCAGGTCCGCGAGCCGGCCGAGCTCACCGGCGACCGACCGCAGCGGCAGCGCGTGGTCGCCGACGCGCACCGCGACCTGCGGCCCGTCGCCGGCGCCGGCCACGCCGCCGTTCGCGCTGCCGGCCACACCGTCCACGACGCCGTACGGAAGCGTTTGCGGCCCGAACGGCTTCTTCCGGTCGAACTCCGGATCGCGGACCCAGCTCATAGGAGCCCGAGTTCCTCGAGGTCCGTGACCGGGTCGGTCAGCGAGCAGGAGCCGTAGGAGGCGAACACGCCACGCACCGCCAGCGCCTCGTGCTCGCCGAGTGCCAGCGCCTCCGCGGCCAGTGCCTTGCCGTCGGTCGACGCGAGTGCCTCGTGCACCGACTCGTCGGCCCTGCCGCCCGCGATGAGCCGGGCGGTGGCGATCAGCAGGTTGAGGAACCCGTGGTGGGTGAACCCGGTCTCCTGGTCCGTGTGCCGGACGGCGTTGTGCAGGCCGGCGGTGGCCTTGAACGACGAGTTCCCGGCGTTGATCACCGACAGGAACTCGGCGACCTCCTCGATGCTCGGGAAGTTCTGCTCGGAGACCCCGCCGCAGCGGATCTTGGGCCAGCTGCCGTGCTCGATCACCCGCTGGATGCCGTCCAGCCAGCCCGCACCGCCGCGCCGCGGCTCGATCACCCGGATCACGTCCTCCGGCACGAACTCCGAGACGCGCTCCAGCCACACCTCGTCCACATCGGACGGCGCGGGCATCTCGACCATGCGCAGCGCGAGCAGCTCGGCCCGCGACTCCACGATCGACAGCGCCTTGGGCACTCCGCCCAACCCGGTGTCGATGACCAGGGACAACTCCACCGGTCTCGGTGGCTTGACCTTGATCAGGTCGGTGATCAGCTCGGGCAGTCGGGAGGCCGGGCACAGGAACAGCCCGACCAGATCGGCCCGATCGTTGGTTCTACCGTCCAGGTGCAAGCGGACCGCGTCGGGCATGGCGGCGTTGCCCGGTGGGAACAGGGCGGCGTCGTCGACGAGGCGAGCAAGCAGTGGCGGGACATCGCGTTGACCTGGCGGGGGCACGGGTGCGGCGCTTGACACGGCTGACACGCTAGTAGCGTACCGGCAAATGAACAAAGACGTTCGACATGCGGACACTCCGGAGGGGGTAATGCCTTACTACCGCAGCGTCGGGGAGATCCCCCGAAAGAGGCACACGCTGTTCCGTTCGCCGCAGGGCGGGCTGTACGCCGAGGAGCTGATGGGCGTCGAGGGATTCTCCTCCGACTCGGCCCTGCTCTACCACCGGCACCTGCCGACGGCGATCGTGAACGCCGAGGTCGTGGCCGACCACCGGGGCGCGCTGACGCCGAACCACCCGCTGATGCCGCGACACTTCCGCACCCAGGACCTCAAGTCGCAGAGCCAGCACGAGGTCGACGCGGTCACCGGCCGGCGCACCCTGTTCGGCAACAACGACGTGGCGATCGCGTTCGCCGTCGCCACCGCGCCGAGCCCGCTCTACCGCAACGCCGCCGGCGACGAGCTGATCTACGTGCAGGCCGGCTCGGCGACCGTGGAGACGACCTACGGCGCGCTGGACGTGGCCGACGGCGACTACGTGGTCCTGCCGACGTCGACGACCTACCGGGTGCTGCCGCACGGCGAGACCCGGCTCTACATCCTCGAAGCGACCGGTCACGTCGGGCCGCCGAAGCGCTACCTGTCGGCCAAGGGCCAGTTCCTCGAGCACGCCCCGTACTGCGAGCGGGACCTGCGCGGGCCGGCGACACCATTGCAGGTGGACGGCACCGACGTGCCCGTGCTCGTGCGGCACCGCGCCGGGCTGACCCGGTTCACCTACGCCAACCACCCGTTCGACGTCGTCGGCTGGGACGGCTGCCTGTACCCGTGGGTGTTCAACATCCGCGACTTCGAGCCGATCACCGGCCGGGTGCACCAGCCGCCGCCCGTGCACCAGACGTTCGAGGGGCCGAACTTCGTGGTCTGCTCGTTCTGCCCACGCAAGGTCGACTACCACCCGGAGTCGATCCCGGTGCCGTACAACCACGCCAACGTGGACTCCGACGAGCTGATGTTCTACGTCGGCGGCAACTACGAGGCGCGCAAGGGCTCCGGCATCGGGCTCGGCTCGCTGTCGCTGCACCCGTCCGGCTTCACCCACGGCCCGCAGCCCGGCGCCGCCGAGGCGTCGATCGGCGTGGACTACTTCGACGAGACCGCGGTCATGGTCGACACCTTCCGCCCGCTGGAGCTCGGCGAGGCCGCGGGCGACTGCGAAGACCCTGCCTACGCATGGTCTTGGTCCGGACGCGGACCGGGTAGCTGAGCCGGGTGAAACGGGTTGGCCGTAGCGGCCGACTCACCTGGCAGGCAACCGCCAGGATTGGGGGACTCCCGTGCGCACCCGCCCTGCTTCCGCGCGTCCGAGAACAGCTCTGCTCGCCGCCGCCTGCCTTGTAGCGGGCACCGTCACCGCGCTGACCACGACGGGCACCGCGGCCGCCGCGGTGCCCACGGGGTTCACCGACACGGTGGCGATCGGCGGGCTGACCAACCCGACGGTGGCGGCGTTCGCGCCGGACGGGCGGGTGTTCGTCGGCGAGAAGAGTGGCGTCGTCAAGACGTTCGACTCGCTCGCCGACACCTCCGCGACGGTGACCGTCGACCTGCGCACGGCGGTCCACGACTTCTGGGACCGCGGCCTGCTGGGCATGACCGTCGACCCGCAGTTCCCCGCCCGGCCCTACCTGTACGTGCTCTACAGCCACGACGCGTCGCCCGGCGGCACCGCGCCCCGCTGGGGTGACGCCTGCCCGACCCCGCCCGGCGCGACCGAGGACGGCTGCGTGATCACCGGCCGGCTGTCCAGGCTGACGCTGACCGCGGGCGGCGTGGCGACCGGCGCCGAGCAGGTGCTGCTCACCGACTGGTGCCAGCAGTACCCGTCGCACTCGGTCGGCACGGTGACCTTCGGCCCGGACGGCGCCCTGTACGTCGGTGGCGGCGACGGCGCGAGCTTCAACTTCGCCGACTGGGGCCAGCGCGGCAACCCGTGCGCGGACCCGCCGAGCCCGGCCGGGGTGAACCTGTCCCCGCCGGACGCGAAGGGTGGCGCGCTGCGGTCGCAGTCGGTGCGCCGGCCGGCCGGTGAGCCGGTCACCCTCGACGGCACGATCCTGCGGGTCGACCCGGACACCGGCGCCGGCATGCCGGGCAACCCGTTCGCGTCGAGCACGGACGCGAACGCGCGGCGGGTGATCGCGTACGGCATGCGCAACGAGTTCCGGTTCGGCTTCCGGCCGGGCACCACCGAGCTGTGGGCGGGCGACGTCGGCTGGAACACGTGGGAGGAGATCAACCGGATCCCCGATGCGACCGACGCGGTGGCCGAGAACTTCGGCTGGCCCTGCTACGAGGGCGCGGCGCGGCAGTCCGGCTACGACGGCGCGAACCTGACCGTGTGCGAGTCGCTCTACAGCGGCGCCGGGCAGACCGCGCCGTACCACGCGTACAACCACGGCGCGAACGTCGCGCCGGGCGACGGGTGCCCGACCGGCGGGTCGTCGGTCAGCGGCATCGCGTTCGAGTCGGCCAGCACCTACCCCGCGGCCTACGACGGCGCGCTGTTCTTCGCCGACAGCTCGCGCGGCTGCATCTGGGCCATGCGCCAAGGCGCGGACGGCCGGCCGGACCCGACGCGGATCGAGCCGTTCGTGACCGGGGCGAACATCCCGGTGTACCTCACGACGGGCCCGGGCGGCGACCTGTTCTACGTGGCGCTCGGCGCGGGCCAGCTCCGCCGGGTGAGCTACCCGACCGCGACGAACCACCCGCCGACCGCGGTGGCGACGGCGAACCCGACCTCCGGCGCGGCACCGCTGACCGTGCAGTTCACCGGCTCGGGCTCGTCGGACCCGGACGCCGGCACGACCCTCGGCTATGCCTGGGACCTCGACGGCGACGGCGGGTACGACGACTCGACCGCGGCGAACCCACAGTGGACCTACCTCGCGCAGGAGGCGGTGACCGCGTGGCTGCGGGTGACCGACCCGGGCGGGCTGTCCGACACGGACTCGGTGGAGATCTCGGTCGGTGACCCGCCGAGCGAGGATCCGGTCGTCACGATCGACGACCCGACCGCGGCGCTGTCGTGGAGCGTCGGGCAGAGCGTCCCGTTCGCGGGCCGGGCGGCCGACGCGCAGGACGGCCCGCTGCCGGCGTCGGCGCTGTCGTGGCAGCTGACGCTGCAGCACTGCACCACCCCGACGAGCTGCCACGCGCACAACCTGCAGGCGTACCCCGGGGTGGCATCGGGCAGCTTCGTCGCGCCGGACCACGAGTACCCGTCGTTCCTGGACCTGACCCTCACGGCGACGGACTCGGCCGGCAACACGGGCACGACGACGGTGCGGCTGAACCCGAAGACCGTGGTGTTGACGTTCCAGTCCAACCCGAGCGGCGCCCAGCTGACCGTGGGCACGGTGACGCAGCCGGCCCCGTTCACCCGGACGGTGATCGTCGGGTCGAACAACTCGGTCAGCGCGCCGAGCCCGCAACGGCTGACGCTGGGCCTGCGGTTCCGGTACTCGAGCTGGTCGGACGGCGGGGCGCAGAGCCACAACGTCGTGGCGCCGGCGGCACCGACGACGTACCGGGCGAACTACTCGCTCTGCCTGTTCACCTGCTGACCGCCGGGGCCCGGCGTGGAGGTGTGCGGCTCCACGCCGGACCTTCCCGTGCCGCCTTCAGGAACGACGCAAGGCCGGCCCGAGTACGGCCACCACACCGAGCAGGACGAGGGCGAGCAACAACATCAGCCGCCAGAACATCTTGCGACTACCGAGCACGCCTTCGAGAAAGGCGAGGAACCCCCGAGGATCCCTTACGCTGGCCATGCAGTGACTCCTAACCGTTGACGAATGGGACAACTGCACGGGGCGGCCTTCCGTGCCTGGAAGGCCGCCCCTCCACGACACCTCAGGAAGACGGCGCGTCGCGGAACCACATCTTGGCCCGTCCCGGCGGCAGCGGCCGCGTACGTCCACAGTGGACTAGAAGGTCGCGGCGCCATTCGCGGATTTCTTCGTCATAGCCGCACACTCGGAGCGTCACATATGTGGTCCCCCGAAGTCTGCCCTCAGGCCGACGAGCGGCATTTCCGCTGCTCAGCCGGGAGAAGAGCGGGCGACCCGAGCACCCGACCGAGCCAGACGTGAAGCGCGTCACAATTTCCTCGTCGAGCGTGTCGCGTGCGCCCGGCCGGCAACTGGCAGCGATCCCTCGGGTCACTGGATCGCGATGCGGATGCCCAGGCTCACCAGCAACGTGCCCATCACCGCGTCGATGGCGCGGCGGACCCGGTCGGCGGTGAGGAAGCGGCGCAGCGCGCTCACCACGTTGGTCAGCAGGACGAACCACACCAGCGACACCGCCGCGGCGACGCCGGCCAGCAGCAGGTGGTCCAGCGGGGTCGCCGACGTCGGCAGGAACTGCGGCAGCAGCGCGGTGAAGAACACCGCCACCTTCGGGTTGAGCAGGTTGGTCACCAGGCCCTGGCGAAACGCGGCGAGCGCGCCGGCGACGCGACCCTCGGTGATCTCCGGGGCGTCGTAGCCGCCGCGGCGGGCGGCGATCAGCGCGCGGATGCCCAGCAGCACCAGGTAGCCCGCGCCGGCGAGCTTGACCACGGTGAACGCGACCGCCGAGGCGGCGAGCAGACCCGCGATGCCGAGCGCGGTGACCGTCGCCCAGACGAACACACCCGCGCTGATCCCCAGTGCGCAGGCCATCCCGGCGCGGCGGCCGGAGAGCATGGCGTAGCGGGTGACGATCACGAAGTCCGGCCCCGGCGACATCGCGGCGAGCAGGATCACGCCCCCGAGGGCCAGCAGTTGGGTCACGGTCACCCGGTCAGGCTACCGACCTCGGACTATCGCTTTTCCCCGAACTTAGGCTAACCTAACCAGGTGACCGACCGACCACCGACTCCCGGACCGGGCGAGCGCGCCAGGACCATCGCCGCGCGTGGCCCGGCGACCCTGCTGCCGCCGCTGCCCACCCTGCCGCCGGTCGCCGCCGAGCGCCATTCGGACCGGGTCGCGCCGCTGCTGCACCACGTGCACGACGACGCCTCGGTGGCCGTGCTGCTGCCCGACGACCACGAGATGCTCGCGTCCGCGCCGGTCACGACCATGGTGGAGGTCGTCGACCTCGCGCCGGTCCCGCTGCGGGAACCCGTGCGCG
Organism: Actinophytocola sp.; assembly: GCF_009379765.1. Classification (GTDB taxonomy): domain Bacteria; phylum Actinomycetota; class Actinomycetes; order Mycobacteriales; family Pseudonocardiaceae; genus Actinophytocola. Next base: position 34,090 of record NZ_WHTD01000025.1, read on the forward strand.
GGCTGCTGTGGATCACCGGCCGGCTGTACCCGCTCCGGCTGTCCGAGGCGCGGAAGATCGCCGTCGAGCTCACCGAGCGGCGCCCGGACCCGCGCCTGCTCGACCTCGGCCACGGCGCGTCGATGCTGCGCCTGGAGCCGGTCTCGATGGTGGTCGCGGACGCCGACGGGACGCACCCGATCACCGCGGAGCAGTTCGCCCGCGCCGGCGAGGACCCGTTCTGCCACCAGGAGGCCGGCTGGCTGCGGCACCTGGAGCTGTCGCACACCGATGTGATCCACACGCTGCGCCGACTCCTGCCCGACCAACTCCAGGGCGGCCACGTGCGGCCCCTGGGGCTCGACCGGTTCGGCCTGCGGCTGCGGGTCGAGACGATCGAGGGGGACCACGACGTGCGGCTGGCGTTCGAGGCGCCGATCAGCACGCCGGACGAGCTGTCCGCGGAGCTGCGGCGGATGGTCGGCTGCCCGTTCCTGGCGCTGCAGTCAGGCCGGTAGCGGCTCGACGTCCCCGCAGAGGGACTCGACGGGCAGGCCCACCGCGCGCGCGATCGCGACGACGGTGAAGAACGCCGGGGTCGGCACCCGGCCGTGCTCGATCTTGCGCAGCGTCTCGACGGAGACGCCGGCCTCGGCCGCGACCTCGACGCTGGTGCGCCCGCCGCGGGCGGCTCGCAGGATCTCGCCGAGGCGGATGCCGCGCTCGCGGTCTTCCTGGCTCAGTGGGGGTCGCACCATGACCACGATACTAATACCATGATATGAATACCGGGATAGTTATTGGAGGTTCAGGTGGTCGAGCTGAAGACGGATGCCGAGCTGGCCGTGATGCGCGAGGCGGGCCGGGTGGTCGCGCGCGCCCTCGCGGCGATGCGCGCGGAGGCGGCGGTCGGGATGTCGCTGTGGGACCTGGACGAGGTGGCGGCCGGCGTGCTGGCCGACGCCGGTGCGAAGTCCTCGTTCCAGCACTACCGCCCGCATTTCGCGCCGACACCGTTCCCGGCGGTGAGCTGCGCGTCGGTCAACGACGTGATCGTGCACGGCATCCCGTCGGGCTACCGGCTGCGCGACGGCGACCTGGTGAGCATCGACTTCGGCGCGTGCGTGGACGGCTTCCACGGTGACGCGGCGACCAGCTTCGTGGTCGGCCCGGCCCGGCCGGAGGACCTGACGCTCATCGCGGACACCCAGGCGGCGCTGGACGCCGGCATCGCGGCGGCAGTCGTCGGTGCCCGGCTGGGCGACATCGGGCACGCGGTCGGCCGGATCGGGCGCGGCGGCGGCTACGGCATCCCGCAGGACTTCGGCGGCCACGGCGTCGGCCGGGCCATGCACGAGGACCCGTCGGTGCCGAACGAGGGCCGCCCCGGCCGGGGCCTGCCGCTGCGCCCCGGACTGGCCATCGCCATCGAGCCGATGTTCATGGCCGGCGGCCGGGACCGCTACGTGACGGACCCGGACGGCTGGGCCCTGCGCACGGCCGACGGCAGCCGGGCCGCGCACATCGAGCACACGATCGCGGTGACCGAGGACGGCCCGGTTATCCTCACCGCCTTGTGATCCGCCCGTACCGGCCCACCGACCGCGCCGCGGTGTACGACATCTGCGTGCGAACCGCGCAGGACGGCGGCGACTCGCGGGCGGTGTACCCGGACGTCGAGCTGCTGCCGAGCATCTTCGCCGGGCCGTACCTGGAGCTGGCGCCGTCCCTGGCGTTCGTCCTGGACGACGGCGGTCAGGCGGTCGGCTACGTCCTGGGCGCGGCGGACACCGCGGCGTTCGTGGCCGCATACCGCTCGCGGTGGCTGCCGAACCTGGTGTCGCGCTTTCCGCTGCCGGCCGAGGTGACGACGCCGTCGGACCACATGATCACACTGATGCACGACCCCGAGCGGATGATGCTCCTGCCGCTGATCGCCGACTACCCGGCGCACCTGCACATCGACCTGCTGCCGGCCTACCAGCGGCGGGGCCACGGTCGCGCCCTCATGGAGCGGCTGCTCACCGCGCTGCGGGCCGCGGGCGTGCCGGCCGTGCACCTGGGGATGGTCACGACCAACACGAACGCCCGCGCCTTCTACGATCGGCTCGGCTTCCACGAGATCGACGTCCCGAACCCGGGCCCGGTCACCTACCTGGGCCTGCGCCTCTGACCCCGGCGCGGCTCAGAGGCTGGCCCTGCTGATCGGGCACGACATGCATCGCGGGCCGCCCCGGCCGCTGCCCAGCTCCGAGCCGCGGATCCGCAGCACCTCGATGCCCGCCGCCTCCAGGCGTTCGTTGGTCTCCACGTTCCGCTCGTACGCGACGACCACGCCCGGCCCGACGGCGAGCGTGTTGTTCCCGTCGTCCCACTGCTCGCGTTCCGCGGTGACCGGGTCCAGGCCTGTGTCGATCACCCGCAGCCGGTCGATCCCCATCGCCGACGCCGCGGCCTCCAGGAACGGCACCGGCCCTGAGACGACCACGCCCTTCCCGGCCCCGTTGTCCCCGTCGGGCTGCAGCGGGTAGGCGACCAGCGTGTCGCGCACCGCCGGGTACATCACCACGGCGTCCTGGTCGACCATCGTGCACACGGTGTCCAGGTGCATGGTCGCCCTGTCCTGCGCGATCGGCACCGCCAGCACGGTGTGCGCGAGCCCGTCGGCGAACGCGGAGCGGGCCAGCGACTCGGCCCCGGCGGGCGTCGTCCGCTCGCCGACGCCGATCGCGAGCACGCCGGGCGCGAGCAGCAGCACGTCACCGCCCTCGACCGGTGCCGAGTGCGCGCCGTACGCGCGGCCGGCGGTACGGAACCGCGGGTGGTAGGCGTAGATCAGGTCCAGCAGCGCGGTCTCCCGGTTGCGCGCCGGCAGCGCCAGCGACGCGATCGCCACCCGGTTGCCGATCCACACCGACGAGTCGCGGGTGAACAGCAGGTTCGGCAGCGGATCGACCACGAAGTCGTGCGGGTGGTGCATCTTGCGCACCAGCGACGCGCCCTCCGCGGCCGGCAGCTCCTCGAAGGTCATGCCGGCCATCAGCACGTCCGCGAGCACCGTGTTGTCCAAAGTCGACAGGTGCGAGCTCAGCGCGTCGGCGAGCTCGTGGCCCACCCGGCGCCGGTCGACGGCCGTGTCCGCGGCGGCGGCGTGGGCCCGCTCGTCGGACAGCGCCGTCACCAGCGCGTCGGCGAGCAGCAACACCTCGACGTCACGCGAGACGAGCGTCTCGGCGAACGCGTCGTGCTCCTCCTGGGCCCGGTCGACCCACGGGATGCTGTCGAACAGCAGCTGGTCGTTGTTGCGCGGGGTCAGCCGCTTGAGCTCGGCGCCCGGCCGGTGCAGCAGGACCGCGCGCAGCGGCCCGACCTCACTGTCGACCTTCGGCACCGGCAGGTCGTGCACGGCCAGGTCGGATGCTGGTTGAGCGGTCACCCACCGAGCGTAATAAGTCGGTAAGTAGGTTGTCGCGGCCAGTCCCGCCACGATGGTCAGATGGGACTTTTGCGCCGAAAGCCGTTGACGTGGGTGCTGCTCGGTGTCGTGGTGGCCGGTCTCGTCATGGGCCTGGCCCTGTTCGAGCCGTGGCGTGCGTTCACGAGCAGCCGGCTGGACGAGCCACTCCCGGTGGCCGCCGCCGACGAGCCGACCGGCGCACCGACCACGTCGCCGCCCGCGCAATCCCAGGTGCTCGCCCAGGGCGAGTTCGTGAGCCAGGAGCACGACACCGCCGGCACGGCCCGTGTCCTCGAACTGCCCGACGGGTCCCGCGTCCTGCGCCTGGAAGGTTTCGCCACCTCCGACGGCCCGGACGTCCACGTGTGGATCTCCGAGGCGACGGCGGGCGGCGACTGGCACGCCTACGACGACGGCCGCCTCGTCCCGCTGGGCGAGATCAAGGCGACCGAAGGCAACCACAACTACGCCATCCCCGCCGACGCGGACCTGGCCGGCCTGAACAGCGCCGTCATCTGGTGCGACCGCTTCAACGTGGCGTTCGGCTCGGCCCCGCTGGCGCTCTAGACCTCCGGCAGGGCCGGGCGGTCCTCGGTGAGCAGCGGCGCCAGCAGGTCGCCGTGGTCCTCGATGCGGTCGAGCACGTCGTCGGCGGTGAAGACCAGGTCGTTGGGGTGGCGGCAGCGCGCGACCTCGTCCCACGTGAGCGGCGTCGACACGGTCGGTGCGGGCCGCCCGCGCAGCGAGTACGGCGCGATCGTCGTCTTGTACCGGTTGTTCTGGCTCCAGTCGATGAACACCTTGCGCGGCCGCAGGTTCTTGGCCATCCGCGCGACGACGAGGCCCGGCTGCTCCCGCGCCAGCTCCTCGGCCACCGCCTTCGCGTACTCCGAGGTCCGCTCGGCGGCCGTCGTCGTGACCGGGGCGTACAGCTGCATCCCCTTGGAGCCGCTGGTCTTCGCGTACGCCGGCAGGCCGTGCGACTCGAGGACCTCCCGCAGCCGCAACGCCACCCGGCAGCACTCCACGACGGTGGCCGGCGGGCCCGGGTCCAAGTCGAACACCAGCAGGTCCGGAGTGCGGCGCTCGCCCGCGTCGTCGACCGTCCACTGGGGAAGGTGCAGCTCCAGCGCGGCCATGTTCGCCGACCACACCAGCGACGGCAGGTCGTCGAGCACCACGAAGTGGAGCGTCTCGTAGCCCCGGGTGCTGCCGGGCGTCTCCACCCGGACCTTCCGGATCCACTCCGGCGCGCTCCGCGCCGCGTTCTTCTCGTAGAACGGCTGCCCGGTCACCCCGTCGGGCCAGCGGCGCAGCGTCACCGGCCGGTCGGCGAGGTGTGGCAGCAGCACCGGCGCCACCCGGCTGTAGTAGTTGATCACCTGGCCCTTGGTGAAGCCGGCATCGGGATACAGCACCTTGTCCAGGTTGGACAGTCGCAGCCGCCGGCCACCGACCTCGACCAGCACGTTCTGCGGCTGCGGCTCCGCATCGGCCTCGGGCTCGGCGAACGGCTCACCGGGATCCCCGGGCTCGGCGACCGGCACCGTCTCCGGCTCGAGGTCCGCCGGGTCCTTGTCCGAGCGCAGCCCGCGCCACGACGGCGCCCGCAGCCGCCCGTCCGGCGTCCAGTTCCGGAACTCGACCTCACCGACCAGCGTCGGCGACGTCCAGTGCGCGCCCTTCGCCCGGTCCGCCGGCAGCTCGTCGGCGAACGGCGAGGTGGTGCGCTCCAACGGCGTCAGCCGCTCGCCCATCGCCTCGAGTGCCTTGTCGGTGAAACCCGTGCCGACCTGGCCGACGTAGCGCAGCCCCGCGTCGGTCGGCACGCCGAGCATCAGCGAGCCGATCATGCCCGACCGCCGGCCCTCACCCGGACGCCAGCCGCCGATCAGCACCTCGATGGTGAGCACTTCCTTGATCTTGATCCAGTCCGCGGTGCGCCGGCCGGGGAAGTAGCGCGACGTCAGCCGCTTGGCGATCACGCCCTCGAGCTCCTGCTCGCTCGCGGTCTCGACCATCGCGGCCCCGTCCGCGGTGTAGCTCGGCGACGTGTTCCAGTGCGGACCGCGCAGCTCGAGGCCCTCCAGCAGCACGCGCCGCTCGCGGTACGGGAGGTCTACACAGGACTTACCGTCGAGGTGGAGGACGTCGAAGATCAGGTACGTGACCGGCACGGCGTTGGCGAGGTTGCGGGCCTGCCGGTCGTTCTGGACGTGCATGCGCTGCTGCAGCGCGGGAAAGCTCGGCCGGCCGTTCTCCATCGCGACGATCTCGCCGTCGAGCCACACCTGGGTCGCGCCGAGCTCCTCGCCGAGCTGGCGCAGCTCCGGGTAGGTCACCGTGATGTCGTTGCCCTTGCGCGAGTGCAGCCGCAGCCGGCCGCCCTCGACCCGGGCGAGCGCGCGCACGCCGTCCCACTTGAACTCGTACGCCCAGTCGTCGTCGTGGTCGGCCGGCGGCAGCGTGCCCGGCGAGGCCAGCATCGGCTCGATCAGCTCGGGCAGCCGGGTGAAGCCGGGCTCGCGCGGCGGCTCCGAGCGGCGGACCATCCAGTCCTTCGAGTCCTTGCCGCTGCGGAAGAACGTGTACCGGCCCTTGGCGCGCTCGCCGGCGAACACGACCGCGACCTCGCGGTCGGACCACTTGATCGTCTCGTAGCGGCCGCGGTCCCAGATGACCATCCGCCCGCCGCCGTACTCACCCTTGGGGATCTCGCCGGAGAACGTGGCGTACTCCATCGGGTGGTCCTCGGTGTGCACCGCGAGCCGGATGTCGCCCGGCACGTCCGGCAGGCCCTTCGGCACCGCCCAGGACACGAGCACGCCGTCGCGCTCGAGCCGCACGTCCCAGTGCAGCCGGCTGGCGTGGTGCTCCTGGATGACGAAGGTGTCGTTGTTGCCGGTGGGCAGGGCGTCGTCGGCCGGCACCGGCTCCGGGGTGCGGGCCGGGTCGCGCTTCTTGCGGTACTCGCCGAGGTCGCCCATCGCGGTCCATTGTGCCTGCCGGTGTCCCGTGACTAGGGCAGCCAGGACACCGCGCCGCGAAGCAGCGCGTAGCCGACGAACGCGACGACGTCGAGCAGCGTGTGCGCGATGACCAGCGGCCAGAGCCGGTTGGTGCGCTGCCAGACCCGGCCGAACACCAGCCCCATGACGACGTTGCCGAGGAACCCGCCGAAGCCCTGGTAGAGGTGGTAGGAGCCGCGGAGCACGGCGGCGATCACCAGCGAGGCGTTCTCGTGCCGGCCGAGCTGGCGCAGCCGGGTGATCAGGTAGCCGACCACCAGCACCTCCTCGGCCCAGGCGTTGGCCGCCGCGGCGACCGTCAGCACGATCGGCCGCCACCACGTGTCGTCCAATGTGGACGGCAGGACGGTGAGGTTGGCGCCGACCGCGCGGGCGAGGAAGTAGAACGCCAGGCCCGGGATGCCGATGAGGGCCGCGAGACCGGCGCCGCCGAGCAGGTCCTTGCCGGGCCGGCTTCTGTCCAGACCGATGGCCCGCAGCCGGATGCCGGCCCGCCACAGCAGGTAGAGGCCGAGCGCGCCCCAGGCGAACAGCTGCGCGGCACTCAGCAGCTGGCGGACGAGGTCGAGGAGCTGGACGTCGGCCTGCGGGACGTTGAGCGCGACCTGCTGGTCCGCGAGCGGCTCCGGGCGCAGCAGCGAGTCGAGCAGGGAGACGAGGCTGCGCAGCCCGGAGAGGCCGAGCGTCACCGTGAACACGATGACTAGCTCGACGACGATCATGCGACGCTCGCCGGGGTCCGTGACCGGGTCCGTCCGGCGCTCGGGCGCGAGCCAGGCTCTCAACGACACGCGGAAACGCTACCGTTAGGCACGTGCCAAGGATCGCTACCGCGGACAAGGTCGACGTTGCCGCCCTGTCCGACTTCATCCGTCCCCGCCACCACGCCATCCTGGTCACGACCAGGGCGGACGGTGGCCCGCAGCTTTCCCCGGTCACGTGCGGCCTGGACACCGCGGGCCGGATCGTGATCTCGACCTACCCGTCCCGCGCGAAGGCCGTCAACGCGCGCCGCAACCCGGCCGTGTCGGTCTGCGTCCTGTCCGACACCTGGGACGACGCCTGGGTGCAGGTAGACGGCACCGCGGAGGTGCTCGAGCTGCCCGACGCGGTGGAGCCGTTGGTGGAGTACTTCCGGGTGATCTCCGGCGAGCACCCGGACTGGGACGAGTACCGCGAGGCGATGCGGCGCCAGGGCAAGTGCCTGATCCGCGTGACGATCACCCGCTGGGGCCCGATCGCCACCGGCGGCTTCCCCCCTGACCTGGCCTGACGCGAGTTGTCCACAACCCAGGAGTTATCCACAACCAAGATCGACACCGCCGGGTCCGACGCCCCCGACCGATAGAATGGACGTATCGGGGTGCCCCCGGAGAGGGTGGGGGTTTGCCACCGCGAGGCGGTTCGCGGACAAGGGTTCGGCAAGGGCGGGGTGGCCCAGGCGTCGGTCGGCCCCGGCACCTGGGCCCCGTCCTCACCGCGGCGCTATGGCTTCGTCACCGGGGAGCAGCCGGCGCCGCCGATGTAGTAGGCGTTCTCGACCTCTGTCTCGGCACCGAGCCAGGTGTCGCCGGGCGGCAGGCAGTAGATGTAGTCGTCGCCCGGCTTGTCGACCCTCACCAGCACGTTCGTCGAGCCGCAGTGGTTGTACCAGGCCGAATACAGGGACCAGTGCAGGCCGCACTGGGTCAGCACCGTCGCAGGGGCCGGGGCGGCTTCAGGAGCCGCGGCGGCGGGGCCGGAAGCGCGAGCGCGGCGAAGGCCGCCGCGATCGCTAGTGTCGCGTGATCCTGTTCCTTTGCGTCCGCTGTGGATCCACGTGGCTTCTGGCAAGGCGGAGGAAAGTCGCTCGTACCGGGTTGTACTTGGGCTTTTCTCCAACGCGGCCAGGGGCCGCGTTGGCCGCGGCGGCGTAAAGGTTTCAGGGTCACGCGACACTAGTTGCTTCTTCATGAGTCTCCTCGAAGAGTCCGCAGGGACCACAGCAGCATCGAGGAGGTCCCTAACATGGCGCTGACAACCGATCACGGGGCCCAGTTCGGGTTCAGCCGGTGGTAGGTCGCGGTGTCCTCGAAGCCCTCCTCGCCCGTCGTGAAGGCCAGCGGTTCGGTGGCGACGTGGACGAAGCCGACCTGCTCCACCGCGTGCCGGGAGGCCTTGTTGCTCGCCGCGGTGGTCAGGCTCAGCCGACGCTTGCCCAGGCCACCGTCCTCGACCGGGCGGAAGGACCACTCGACCACCATCCGGAGGGCCTCGGTGAGCACGCCGCGGCCCCGGGAGTCCGGGTGGACCGAGTAGCCGAGCTTCGCCGCGGTGTCGTCCAGGCCATCGAGGTCGAACAGTTGGATGTGGCCGATCATCAGGTCCGACTCCGGGTGGGCGATGGTCCAGTTGTACCGGTCGCCGCGCGCGACGCCGTCGACGTTGCGCAGGATCAGCGCCGACCCGTCGGCGATGTCCCGGATCGCCTTCATGCGGCCGTTGAAGTGGCGGCTGCGCGGGTCGAACACGGTCTCGCCGAAGCGCGTCGCGTCGGACTCGCGGTGCGGGCGCAGGCGCAGCCGGGGCGACTCCAGCACCGGCACCTCGTTCCACGTCGACTTCGGCTCGCGGGTGTCCTCCGCGCGCAGCGAGCCTCCCCACGCGTCGTGCCGGACGCCGCGCTGGAGCAGGAGCTTGGCCACGGTGCCGTCGAAGGCGAAACCGCTGGCCCACGCCACCCGGCGGGACGCCCAGTTGCCGACCTGCGCGAACCAGAGCACGACGTCGAAGCCCTGGACCTCGAAGCCCCAGTCCAGCAACAGCTTCACCGCGGACAGGGCGACGCCCCGGCCACGTACCGCGGGGTGCAGCCCGTAGGCGATCTCGGCGACGCCGTCGCCGTGGACGCGCAGGCTCACCGAGCCGGAGAACCGCCGCTCGCCCGAGGGGTGGGTGGCCTCGACCGCGAAGCCGAGCTCCCTGCCGGAGCGCCAGCCGCCGGGCATGATCTCGGTGACGAAGTGCACCGCGTCCTCGCGGGCGAACGGCACCGGCACGGTCGTCCACTCGATCGAGAGCGGGTCGGTGCACTGCTCGACGGCGGCGTCCACATCGGACAGTGCATGGGCCCGCAGCGTGACGTCCGCGTCGGTGAGTGTCGGGACGTCGTCCGGGAAAACGAAGGTGCCGGCCATCGCACCATGGTCGACGGCCGGCACCCCGCGTGCAACGCCGTTTACGCGTCCTGCAGGCCTGGCACGCCGTCCTGCACGACGAACCGGCGGGTCACTGCGAGGGTGACCTTGGCCGGGTCCGGCTCGGTTATCGACGACACCTTCGTGAACTCCGCGGTCAGCCCCGTCCCGGTGATCGTCGCGCGGACGTACCCGCGCTGGTTTCCCACGTAGTTCACGTGCGGGTTCTTCGCCACCTCGGGCGGCGCGGGGTCGGTGCTGCCCGGGTTGCCGCCGGACGTGATCGACGACGTCACGAGCTCCGCCCCGACCAGGGGCGAGGCGTGGTCGAAGTAGTTCAGCCGCAGGTCGTTGGCCCAGTGCCGGTGCACGTCGCCGGTCAGCACGACCGGGTTGCGCACCTGCCGGTCGATCCAGCCCTGGGTGATCCGCCGCCGCGAGGCCTCGTAGCCGTCCCACGCGTCCTCGCCGACGTCACAGGTACCCGTCGCGCCGTCGACGTCCCGGCTCGCGAAGAACACCTGCTGGCCCAGCAGGTCCCACGTGGACCCGCCGGCCGCGAGCCCGTCCAGCAGCCACTGCTCCTGCGCCGCGCCGGTGAGCGTGCGGTCGGTTCGGCGAATCTCGGTGCAGTTGTTGTTCGGCGCCTGCTGCCAGCGGTACTGCCGGGTGTCCATCATGTGGAAGCGTGCCAGCGTCCCCCACTGCACCCGCCGGTACAGCGGGATCGCCGGCCCGGTCGGCTTCAACGAGCGCGGCAGCGGCATGTTCTCCCAGTAGGCCTGGAACGAGGCCTGCTTGCGGGCCGCCGGCCAGCCAGAGCCGTTGCCGTACCAGTTGTTCGCGAGCTCGTGGTCGTCGAACACCGCGAGCCACGGCGCCACCGCGTGTGCGGCCTTCAGCCCGGGGTCGAGCTTGGTCTGGGCGTAGCACAGCCGGTACTCGTCGAGGTTGTCGACCTCGTCGAAGTCGACGTACCCGCGCACCTTGGTGTTCGAACATGTCCGAACATGAGTGGGAGAGCAACATCACGAGCGTACGGTACGAGGACGCGATTAGGAATGCCTTACCTGAATTGCGTTTCGGTAGGCTTGCCTAATCAATCGGAAATTGTCAGGCAAGGCTGCCCACATTGGCGCGGGAATGGCGCCGTGCGTATTATGGAATTCATGTCGAAGACAGGCAACCTCTCGAAGTTCCATTCCATGCTGCAGGAGCAGGTGCGGCACGAGTTCACCGCGTCGCAGCAGTACCTAGCCCTGGCTGTCTGGTTCGACGGCCAGGACCTGCCGCAGCTCGCGAAGCACTTCTACCGGCAGGCGCTGGAAGAGCGAAACCACGCGATGATGATCGTGCAGTACCTGCTCGACAATGACATCGCGCCCGCGATTCCAGGCGTCGACAACGTGAAGAACGATTTCTCCGAGGCGGCCGACCTCGTCTCCCTGGCGCTCCAGCAGGAGAAGAACGTCACCGAGGAGATCATCAACCTGGCCAAGATCGCCCGCGACGAGGACGACTACAAGGGCGAGCAGTTCATGCAGTGGTTCCTCAAGGAGCAGGTCGAGGAGGTGGCGCAGATGACCACGTTGCTCAACGTGGTTCGACGAGCCGGCGGCAACCTGTTCGACGTGGAGAACTACCTCGCCCGGGAGTCGGTCGGCGACGACGGCGACGACGACCCGCTCGCCCCGCGCGCGGCCGGCGGCACGCTGTAGGACCACCCGTGCGACGACGCCCCGGACCAGCTTGGTCCGGGGCGTCGTCGCACGTTCCCAGAAGCGGGGGCCGATCCGGGTTGCCCGCCACCGGGCTGGGTGGTGGGTCGTGACCTATCCGGCCAGGGCGTCCGGCAGCTGGAAACGGCCGTCGGCCGACGGGGGGAAGTCGTGCACGGCGACCACGGCGGCCGCCGTTATCGGGCCGTAGACGTGCGGGAACCAGGCGCCGTTCGGGTCGGGCGGTGCGCCGGGCTCCCAGCGCAGCGGGACGTCGAGCCCGGCCGGGTCGACCACCAGCAGCACCAGGTCGGTGCGGCCCGCGTAGAGCCGGTTGGCCGGCAGGTGCACGGTGCCGAGGTCCGAGCAGTGGATGAAGCCCTCGGTGTCCAGCGACTCGGCGCGGTAGGGCGCGTCGGAGCGCCAGGCCTCGCGGGTGGTGATGTGCAGGATCACGTCAGCGGATGGTGATCTGGCGGCCGATGAGACCGTCGCGGGCGCGGCGCTCCTCGCTGGTGAGCGGCTCGTTCTCCAGCGACGCGAGCGCGGTGGTGAGCCGCTCGCCGAGCTGCTCGGCGGGCTCGGTCCACTCGCGGGCGTGCTTCTCGCTGTCGAGGTCCCACACCGGCACGAGCAGACCGTGCGCGCGGAACGAGCCGGCGTAGCGGGAGCCCTCACCGAGGTCGAGCACGCCGCGGGCGGACAGCCGGGCCAGCGCCAGCATCAGCTGCTCCTCCGACTCCGGCCGCACCCAGCGAAGGTGGCAGCGGTCGCCGGCGTCGACCCAGTAGGCGGCCGGACCGATGCGCTCGGTCGGCATGATCGCGGCGTTGGCCCGCTCGAGGGACAGCGCGACCTCACCGGTCGGCTCCTCGCCCTCGGGCATCCACCACGAGAAGTCGGTGTGCACGGTCGGTTCCAGGACCTGCTCGACGTCGACCATGTCCTGGAAGCGCTCGCGGTCGGGCGACTCGTCGGTCTCCGGGCCGACGACCGGCAGGGCGGCGCCGTCCTCGGCCTCCAACACCCAGCGCAGCGCGCGGGCCATGTCCCGGCTGACGTCACTGGAGCGGGTCTGCACCTGCAGGCCGATCAGCGCGGTGCCGTCCGCGCGGACCAGCGCGGCGGACGCCATCGACAGCACGGTGGCGAGCGTGACCTCGCGCTCCGCGGGCTTGGCGAGCGTCAGCGGCACGGTGGCCGACGGGACGAACTCGCGCAGCGCGACGAGCTCGCACTCACCGGCGAGGCCCGCGAGCGGCCGGGCGACGGGCAGCTCGACGGGGCCGCCGGAGCTGCCGTGACATGCCTTGTACCGCTTGCCCGAACCACACGGGCACGGCTGGCGCGGGTTGATGCCGTCGGTGGTGCGCTGCTTCACGGCGGATCGCTTGGCCATGGCGACGACGCTACCGGTTGAGCCGGGACCGGGTGGTGGCCGGGGAGTTCGTCGCGAGGTAGCGAACGCCGAGCCGCCGGCACAGCTCGATGTCGGCCGGATCGTCGACGGTCCAGGTGTAGGTCGGGTGGCCGAACGCGGCCGCGCGGGCCACGTAGTCGGGGTCGTCGCGCAGCAGGTGCACGCCCGGCCCGGTGTAGTCGGCCGAGCGGGGCAGCGTGCCGTCCCACCGGATCGCCGACAGCTGCCTGAGCAGCAGGACCGTGGGCAGCCGGGCGGAGTGCTGGCGGACGCGGCGGATCGCCATCGCGGAGAACGACGTCACCACGACCGGCGAGTCCTCTTTGGACTTGGGGTTGGCCAGGCCGTAGCGGCTGAGCAGGGCGACCAGCTTGGCCTCGACGAGCCCGCCGTACCGGACCGGATGCTTGGTCTCGACGAAGAGCGTGGTGCCGGGCGCGTCGACGACGAGGTCGAGCAGCGACTCGAGGGTCAGCACGCCGTGGTGGTTCGGGTCGGGCGTCCACACCCGCTGGCGCACCAGGTCGTCGGCGCTCTCCGGCATCGCCGCGTCGTACCGGCCGTAGTCCAGTTCGGACATTCGGGCGAGGGAGAGCGTGCTGACCACGCCGCGGCCGGTGGAGGTGCGGTCGACGGTGCGGTCGTGGACGCAGACGAGGTGACCGTCGCGGGTCAGGCGGACATCGCACTCAAGTCCGTCGGCGCCCTGTTCGAGGGCGAGTGCGTAGGCGGCGACCGTGTGCTCCGCCCGATGCGCGGAAGCTCCCCGGTGCGCGACGACGGCGGGCTGCACGGCGCGGATCATCGCACAGACCGGATACCGTCGTCGTGTGCTGTTCGATCCTCAGGATGCGGCGTTCCTCGCCGATCCGTACCCGGTGTTCGACTCGTTGCGGGCCGATGGTGAGGTGCACCGGCACGACGGGCTCGGTCTCGCGGTCGCGGTGTCGCACGCGGCGTGCTCGGCGGTGCTGCGGGACCGGTCGGCCGGTCGACTGTGGACCGACCGCACGCCGGTGGAGTCGTTCGCGGCGTTCAACCTGCTGCACCGGAACTCGCTGCTGGAGAGCGAGCCCCCGCGGCACACCAGGCTGCGGCGGCTGATCTCCACCGCGTTCGCGCGTGGGCACACGACCCGGTTGTCGCCGTGGGTGGAGTCGGTCGCCTCGTCGCTGGTGTCCTCGCTGGCGGCGGCGATCGCCGCCGACGGGTCCGCGGACCTCCTGTCGCACGTGGCCGCGCCGCTGCCGGTGGAGGTGATCGCGGAGCTGCTCGGCGTGCCCGCGGCGGACCGGCACCGGCTGCAGCCGTGGTCGAACGCGATCGTGAAGATGTACGAGTACGACCTGGCGCCCGCACCGACCGAGGCGGCGGAGTCCGCCGCGGCGTCGTTCGTCGACTATCTGCGCTCGCTGGCCGCCGCACGGGCTACCGCGCCGGGTGACGACCTGGTCAGCGACCTGGTGTCGGTGCGCGACGGCTCGGACCGGCTCACCGACGACGAGCTGGTCGGGACCGCGGTGCTGCTGCTGATGGCCGGCCACGAGGCGACGGTGAACGTGATCGGCAACGGGGTGCTCGCCCTGCTGCGGCACCGGTCCGAGTGGGACCGGCTGGTGGCCTCGCCCGACCTGCTCCCGACGGCGGTGGAGGAGCTGATCCGGTTCGACGCGCCACTGCAGCTGTTCGAACGGACCGCCACGGCGCCGACCACGATCGCGGGGTACTCGCTGGAGCCGGGCGACCGGATCGCCGCGCTGCTCGGCGCCGCCGCTCGGGACCCGCTGGTGTTCGACCGGCCCGACGTGCTGGATGTCGGCCGCTCCCCCAACCCGCACCTGGGGTTCGGCGCGGGGATCCACTACTGCGTGGGGGCGCCGCTGGCTCGGGTGGAGGTCGCGGCCGCGTTGTCGGCGCTGGTCCGGCTGCTTCCGGGGCTGCGGCTGGCCGAGGAGCCCGTACGGCGCGGGGAGTTCGTGATCCGCGGGCTGCGCACGCTGCTTGTGACTGGTCCGCCTCCCCGGGATTAAAAGTGTTGGTTGCGTTCCGGCGGAGAGTGCGGATCGTTGGTGGTTGGTGGCTGGGTTTCGTCACGGTCCCCTGAGGTTGCGTTTGGTCGGCGCGAGGCTTGTTTCCAAACGCCAGCCACTAGCGCCTGGAGGTGGCCGGGCGTACCGGGCGGAGCCGGGGCGGCGGGGCGTTGTCGACCCGGATGACCCGCATGTAGCGGACCTTCCGCGGGTCCAGCGGCGCCAGCAGGGTCGATATGCGGCGAACCATGAGCGCGGTGAGGACGGCGACGGTGGCGGCGGCCAGGTCGGTGAGAGCGCTGAGGATGACGCCGTCGGCCTGTGCCTGGACGCCGCCGCGCAGCCGCCACACGACGGTGGCGGCGAAGAGCAGACCGCCGACGACCCACGCGGCCCACCAGATCGTGACCGCGCGGCCGGGCGTGGGGCGCTGGTCGGCGGGGCGGCGCAGGACGTGGTGCTCGAGCTCGGCGAGGACGACGCCGGCCATGGCCAGGTTGATGCCCGGGATGAGCAGGTAGACGTAGACCTGCCAGTCACGGCGGGGAAGGTCCTGCTCGGCGGACTCGGCGGCGACGTGCCGGGCGAGGTGCAGCCACCAGAGCGTGACGGTGCCGGCCAGCACGGCGAACGCGAGCGCCAGGACGGAGCCGATGGTGACGACGGCGTCGGAGGAGGCGACGAGGCGGTCGGAGAGGGCGCCGCCGCGACTTTGGAGTAGCAGGACGTAGCGCCAGATCTCACCGGCGGCGGCCATGAGCGTGAGGCCGGCGAGGGTCCACATCATGGCGGCGGAGTGCCCACCGACCGCGCGGACCCGTTCGACCGTGACGGGTTCGAACTCGCCGGTGCGCGTGCCGGGGACGGTGGTGGGCCAGCGCCAGGCCAGCGCCGGGAAGCCCCAGCGCGGGGTGTCGCGGTAGGCGGGCGGGCCGAGGTAGGGCAGCCGGCGTCGCGGCTGCCTTCTGACGCTCCCCGGGCTCGAGGCCACCCACCTGGTCATATGACTTGCGGCTCCCCCTGGTCGCACGCGAGGTCGCGGCCGGCGGCGTGCCAGGACTGCATGCCGCCGTCGACGTTGCGTGCGTCCCAGCCGTTGGCGTTGAGGTAGGCGGTTACCCGCCCGGACCGCCCACCGGTGCGGCAGATGACCAGGACCTCGTGGTCGGCCGGCAGCTCTCCCAGCCGGCCGGCGAGCTCGCTCATGGGGATGTGCCGGGCCCGCGGTGCGTGGCCGGCGTCCCACTCGTCCTGCTCCCGCACGTCGAGGAGGGTGACGTCCTGCGGCAGCTCGGCGGGCAGCTCGGGCACGGTAACGGTGGGCACCTGGGATGGCATCACACCGACGATGCTGCCACGCACCCCCGTCAGACGCCCGTGAGCCCGCTCCCTCCCGTCACTCGTCCAACGCGGCCAGCGACCTCGCGACCTCGGCGAGCTGTGCGGCGTCGAGCGGCAGGCGGCCCCGGCCGTCCTCGACCACATAGCCGCCCAGCTCACCGGCCGGCTTCTTGTCCGACTCGCCGTACGCGGCGGTGGTGACGACGTAGAGCCGGCCGTTGGGCCGGTAGACCCGCAGGTGCTGCATCGGCAGCTCGGGGCTGTCCTCGTTGGCCTGGTAGAGCTGCAGCACGGCGCCGTTGTCGAGCAACCTGCGGCTCGGCGGCGCGCAGTTGCCGTAGGCGGTGACGTCGAGGTCCGCCGCCTGCTCCGGTTCGCCGCCGAACCGGCCGACCTCGAGCTGGACGCTGCCCGGACCGCCGTCCATGGGCACGTTCACCTCGACGAAGCCGTTCGGCGCGTTGGTCTTCTGGGAGTGTGCCTCCCAGGAGTCGTACACGACCTGCGACGGGGCGCCGGTCTGCCTGGCGATCGCGCTGTAGAAGGTCTCCTCGACGTCGGCTTGCGGCGGCAGGTCGAGCTGGGGTTCGGGGTGGTCGCTCGGGGAGCTCGCGCAGTACCTCCCGTCGCCGTCGAGGTTCCGCGCGGGGACGTCCACCCAGGTCCAGCCGGGCAGCAGGGGCGTGGTCGAGGAGGTGGGCGGCGGGGTGGCGGCGACCCCCGCACCGTCGGCCGGTGGGCGGATCAGCATCGCGCCGACGCCGATCGCGGCGACCACCGCGCCCACCCCGGCGACGGCGGCGGCGCGCTGCACGAACGCGCGGCGCCGGCCCTGGCGGATCACCTGCTCGACGGTCGTGACGGTCGGCGGCACGGGCTCGTCGATGAGCACGTGTAGCGCGTCGCGCGTCCGGGTGTCGTCGTCGAACATCAGGCGTTCCTCCGGCTCGGCACGTCGTTGGGGCGGTCGTCGCGGTGGTAGGCCGCGCGAAGGGTGGCGAGGCCGCGCGCGGTCTGGCTCTTGACCGTGCCCGCGGAGCAGCCCAGGGTCTCGGCGACCTGCTCGACCGAGAGGTCCGCGACGAACCGCAGCACCAGCACGGCCCGCTGGCCGGGCGGCACGCAGGTACGCGTCGACGGTGTCGATGCGGACCTTCGCCCAGCGGGCATAGATGCGGACGAAGGACTGCTGGGCGATCTCCTCCGCGTCCGACCACGAACCGCACATGGCGTAGGCGATCCGCCGCGCACCGTCGAAGCGCGCCGAAAAGAATTCGGCAAACTCCTGGTCGCGCCCTCGCACCCCGGACCACCTCCACCCCATCTACGCCGAAGTCTTCCGTGCGGTTGCACTCTGCGAGAAGGTGTGCGCGTGACTCTCACCCTGGGGCCCGGTGTCGATCAGCAGGTGCCGATGGACAAGGCGCTCGGCTCACCCGGATTCGTGGTCGTGGTCCACGACACGGCCGCCGACGCCGAGCTCGCCGTCCGCGAGTCGCTGGGCCGAACGCGCCCGGACTGCGCGCTGTTCACCGGCGAGACCGACATCTCGACCGACGACCTCGCCGGCCATGACCACGACGCGGTGTTCCTGCTGGATCCTGAGGAGACCCAGGAGCTGCTGACCCGCGCGAAACGGATGAGCCCACTGGACCAGCTGTTCCAGCGACTCCCGAACACGGTGGTCAGCTACGGCGACGCCGGCACCGTTCGGGAGCTCCTCGTCGACCTGGTGAACCTGCCGTACCACGTGATCCGCCTCGACGCGCAGCGGCACGTGCCCGGCTACCACGCGGACACCGACGCCGGGGCCGACCGGCTCGGGATATCCGCCGACGTCGACATGCTGGCCGACCTGGTCGCGTCTCGGCTGATCAAGCCGCCGCTCTCGATCGGGCTGTTCGGCGACTGGGGCTCCGGCAAGAGCTTCTTCATGCGGCGGATGCGGGAGCGGATCCGGGTGCTCGCCGACCTGGCCGCCGCCGAGGAGACCACCGTCCGGCAGCGCGGGCCTGGGGTCTCCTCCTACTGCTCCTCGGTCCGGCAGATCACCTTCAACGCCTGGCACTACGTCGAGGCCAACCTGTGGGCGAGCCTCGCTTCGCACATCTTCGACAACCTCGCGACCGGCGACTCCGAGGACGACCTGCGAAGACGCGCCGACCGGCTGGGCGAGCTACGCAGGACCGAGCAGTCGCTGCTCACCCGGCTGAGCGCGGTGCGGCTGGAGCGGATGATGGTCGCCGCGCGGCATCAGCGGCAGCCGGTCGCGGTCGACCTGACCGGTGACGACTACGCCTGGGTCGCCAAGGAGCTCGGCGTTCCCGACGCGACGATCGGCGACGTGCGGCGGTTCGCCGAGGAGGTCAGCGGGGTCAAGGCGGAGGCCAAGCGGGCCGGCACGCTGTTCAAGAGCAGCCCGTTCGCGTGGGTGACGCTCGGCGCCGGGCTGATCCTGGCCGGCGTGCTGGCGTTCGTGGCGCAGAGCCCGGCCTGGCCGGTGGTCACCGCGGTGGTGGCCGCGGTGGTGGCCGCGACGCCGGTGGTCACCAAGGTGCGGGAGGCCGCGAAGCGCATCAACCGGGCGGCGGAGACCGACCAGGCGGCCACCGGGAAGCGGCTCGCCGAGCTGGACGCGGAGACCGCGCGGCTGGAGCGGGCGGTCGCCGAGCTGGCGCCGGGGCAGGACGTGACGGCGTTCGCGCGGTCCCGGGGCGCCGACTACCGCCAACACCTCGGCGTGGTCTCGTCGCTGCGGCGGGACCTCGAGACGTTCGCGGCGATCCTCGACAAGGAGCGGGAGTCCGACGGCGGGCTCGAGCGGATCGTGCTCTACATCGACGATCTGGACCGGTGCCCGCCGGACGTCGTGGTGAAGGTGCTCGAGGCGATCCACCTGCTGGTGGCGCTTCCCGTGTTCGTCGTGGTGGTCGGCGTGGACGATCGCTGGCTCCTGCAGGCGGTCCGGCAGCACTATGCCGCGATGTTGCCGGACGACGTCATGACGCCCGCGGACTACGTCGAGAAGGTCTTCCAGATCCCGTTCCAGCTGTCCGCCATGGACGGCGACGGGTTCGGGGACCTGGTGCACGCGCTCGCCGGCTCCGGGGCGGCCGGCCCGGGATCTCCGCGGGTGCTCCGCCCGCCGGTGGACCCGACGGCGGACACGACGGAGCTCGGCCCGGTGATGGTGACGCCCATGGTGCGACCCCGGCAGCTCGACATCTCGGCCGGCGAGCTGGAGTTCCTCACCCGGCTCGCGCCGCTGGTGCCCTCGCCGCGCGCGGCGAAGCGGCTGGTCAACCTCTACCGGCTGCTGCGGTCCCGCCTCGCCGGCCACGAGCTCGAGGACTTCGTCGAGGGCGCCGGGGCGCGGGCGGTGTTGACCTTGCTGGCCGTGCACGCCGGCGACTCGGAGGCCGCGGTCGGGTTGTTCGCGAGGATCGGCGCCGCGGGCACGGGCGTGGCGTCCTGGCGTGGGCTGCTCGACCGCTACGCGAAGGACGACGACGTCGAGACGTTGTGCGCGACGCTGCGCACGATCGACGGGATGCCCGACTCGCTCGGCGTGTACCGGGAGTGGCTGCCCCTGGTGCGGCGGTTCTCGTTCGGCCACCGACCTGGCCATTGACCTCGACATTGCTCGAGGTATGACGCTGATGAGGTGAGCACGGAACAGGACGAGGCGGCGATCCGGCGGATCGTCGCCGATGTGCAGACCGCCTTCAACACCAACGACGCGGACCTGCTGACGAAGCACTTCGCCACGGACGCCACCGTAGTCACGGCCACGGGCACGCGGATCACCGGCCGGGACGCCCTCCTAAGGGCGAACCGCGAGGGTCTCGCCGGGATCCTGCGCGACCAGCACGCCCGCTACGACGTCACCGACATCAGGTTCCTGCGACCGGATGTCGCGCTCGCCTACAAGCGGGCCACCGCGATCACCGAGGACGAGCCGATCGACCTCGATCACTCGATGGTCGCGCTGTACGTGCTGGTCAAGGATGACGGCCGGTGGCGGATCGCCGCCCGGCAGAACACGTTGGCCCCTCGGTAGCCGAGCGTGGCCCCCGATCCCCTGTTCGGGACCGGGGGCCACGCTCAGACGGTGCCGCTAGTGGGTCACCGCCTTCTCGGCGTGCGCCCCGGTCAGCGAGCGCACCTCCATCTCCGCATACTTCGCGTCGTTGCGCTCCTTGGAGAAGATCGTCCCCAGGTAGCCGAGCAGGAACGACACGGGGATCGACACGATGCCCGGATTGGACAGCGGGAACCAGTGGAAGTCCACCCCGCTGAACATGGGCTTCGCCCCGCCGGAGACCGCGGGTGAGAAGACGATCAGCACCACGCACACCGCGAGGCCGCCGTAGATGCTCCACAGCGCGCCGGAGGTGTTGAACCGCTTCCAGAACAGGGAGTACAGGATGGTCGGCAGGTTCGCCGACGCGGCCACCGCGAACGCCAGCGCCACCAGGAACGCGATGTTCTGCCCGTTCGCGGCGATGCCGCCGACGATCGCGAGCGCGCCGATGACCAGCGCGGTGATCCTGGCGACCCGCACCTCCTGGGCCTTGTCGTCCACCGTGCCCTTCTTGATCACGTTGGCGTAGACGTCATGGGCGAACGACGCCGACGCCGTGATCGTCAGCCCGGCCACCACCGCGAGAATCGTCGCGAACGCGACCGCGGAGATGAGGCCGAGCAGCACGGTCCCGCCCAGCGCGAAGGCGAGCAGCGGTGCCGCCGAGTTCTCCCCGCCGGGTGCACCCGCGATGACGTCGGGACCGACCAGCGCGCCGGCGCCGTAGCCGAGCACCAGGCTGAACAGGTAGAACAAGCCGATCAACCAGATCGCCCACACCACCGAGCGGCGCGCCTCACGCGCGCTCGGCACGGTGTAGAAGCGCATCAGCACGTGCGGCAGGCCCGCCGTGCCCAGCACCAGCGCGAGCGACAGCGACACGAAGTCGATCTTCGACGTCCCGTCCGCGCCGTAGCGGCCGCCCGGGTCGAGTAGCTTCGAACCGGCCTCGCCGCCGCGCTCCACCGCACCGCCGAGCACGCTGGACAGGTTGAACCCGAACTTGCCCAGCACCCACACGGTCATCACACCGGCGCCGATGATCAGCAGGGTCGCCTTGATGATCTGCACCCAGGTGGTGCCCCGCATGCCGCCGATGATCACATAGATGATCATGATGGCGCCGACCACGCCGATCACCGCGGCCTGACCGCCCGCGTTGTCGATGCCGAGCAGCAGCGCGACCAGCCCGCCCGCGCCGGCCATCTGCGCCAGCAGGTAGAAGAACGACACGGCGAGCGTGGAGACCGCCGACGCGGCCCGCACCGGACGCTGCCGCATCCGGAAGGCGAGCACGTCGCCCATCGTGTACTTGCCGGTGTTCCGCAGCAGCTCGGCGACCAGGAGCAGCGCGATCAGCCAGGCGACGAGGAACCCGATCGAGTAGAGGAAGCCGTCGTAGCCGGCGACCGCGATGGCGCCCGCGATGCCGAGGAACGACGCCGCCGACAGGTAGTCACCGGAGATGGCGATGCCGTTCTGCGGGCCGGTGAACGCGTGGCCGGCCGCGTAGTAGTCGACCGCGGTCTTGGACGTGCGGCTGGCCCGGAACACGATGACCAGGGTGATCGCCACGAAGAGCGTGAAGATCCCGATGTTGAGGGCGGCGTTGCTGCCTTCGATGCCCTGCGCGAGGTTCATTCGGCATCTCCCTCGATGTCCGCACGGATCTTGTCGGCGACCGGGTCAAGGTGACGGGTGGCGTGCCGGGTGTACAGGTGGGTGATCACGAAGGTGGACACGAACTGCAGCAGGCCGAAGATGAGCCCGATGTTGATGTTGCCGAACACCTTGGTCGACATGAAGCCGTGCGCGTAGGCGGACAGCAACACGTACAGCAGGTACCAGGCGAGAAACGCCACGGTCATCGGGAACACGAAGCTGCGCAACCGGCGGCGCAGCTGGGTGAACTCGGCGCTCTCCTGAATGGTCGCCCAATCGGGATCCGACGTCCGTGGGGGATCCTGGTCGGTGCTACTCACAGTGCCTCCTGGGGGGCCCAAGAAGTGAAATTCGTTCTAACGACCCTAGGAAGCAGCCACTCTGCGCAAAATCATCAGCAGTCAGACCGCGCCGAGCCGCGACGAACGGTTGACCAACGGCACGCTTGACGGGCCGAGTGGCCTACGTCACGTTCTCGGTTCACTCGATCGAGTGGCCGCGCGGAGCGCGCGCAGGCGGTCGGCCGGTGTCGCGACGCTGTCCTCGTTCAGGTGCAGCCGCAGCATCGCGGTACGGCTCCAGGACGGCGGCCGGCCGCGCAGCGAGACGACGACCATCGTGGCGAAGGCGAGCGGGACCGACCACGGCGCGGGCTGGGCGACGAGGATCGCGAGCCAGCCACTGACCGGCAGGCCGAGCAGGGTGCCGGCGAACGCACCGGACGCGGCGAACAGCCCCACGAGCACACCGCTCATCGCGCCGGCGACGGTAAGCCGCGACCACCAGATGCCGAGGACGAGCAGCGGGCAGAACGTGGACGCGGCAACCGTGAAGGCCCAGGTGACCAGAATCCCCGCGTCGAGCCGGATCGCTTGCAGGGCAAGGAGGACGACGACCGTGGCCACGGCGATCACGGTGAACCGCAGCCGGCTCAGGCCGCCGGGCAGCAGGTCGTAGGAGATCGCACCGGACACGACGAGGACGAGGCCGAGCGAGGTGGCGAGGAACGCGGCGAACGCGCCACCGGTGAGCAGGGCGGTGAACAGGCTGCCCGGCCAGCCGTCGTCGACCTGGGCGGGCAGCGCGACGACGGCGATGTCGGTGGCGCCGGAGAGGTACAGCTGCGGGACGAGGACGCGGCCGAGGACGCCGTAGATGCCCGGGAAGAGGTAGAAGATGCTGAGCAGGGCGACGGTCAGCGCGGCGGTGCGGCGGGCGGCGCGGCCGTCGGGGCTGGTGTGGAAACGCATGATCACGTGCGGGAGGCCCATGGTGCCCAGGGCCAGCGCGACGACCAGCGCCCAGGTGCCGAGCAGCGGGCGGCCGGCGTCCTGGAGGTCGAGCAGCGGGCGTTCCCAGCCGGCGCCGCCGGGGCGGGCCTCGCCGGTCACCTGCGGGACCTGGGCGCCCTTCGGGAAGATGACGGTGCTGCCCTGCGGGACGTCCCAGCTGCCGTCCTTCACCTGCGCCGACTGTCCTATGTGGACTTCGGTGGGCTCGGTCATCGTCAGCGTGGTGCCGACCCGGAAGACCACCCGGGTGTCGTGTTCGAACTCGGTGAACTCGACCGGCCGGACGGCGTCGTGGCGCACGTCCGGGCCGACCTGGATGAGCAGCCAGATGGCCGGGACGATGAAGAGGAAGAGCTTGAGCACGAACTGGAAGGCCTGGACGTAGGTGGCGGCGCGCATCCCGCCGAGCGCGAGGGTGATCGCGACACCCGCGCCCGCGACCACGACGCCGACCCAGTACGGGCTGTTGCTCACCGCGGACAGGACGAGCCCGGCCGTGCGGAACTGCGGGACGAGGTAGAGCCCGCCGATGACGAGGATGACGACCGCGGTGACCCGCCGCAGTGCCGGCGAGGCGAGCCGGGCCTCGGCGAAGTCGGGGACGGTCAGCGCCCCCGAGCGACGCATGGGCGCGGCGACGAGGACGAGCATGGCGATGTAGCCGGCAGTGAAGCCGACGGGGTACCAGAGCGAGCCGATGCCGTCCTTGACGACGAGCCCGGCCACGCCGAGGAAGGACGCCGCCGAGAGGTACTCCCCGGAGACGGCGGCGGAGTTGAGCAGCGGCGAGACCCGGCGGGACGCGACGAGGAAGTCCGACGTGGTGCGCATGGCCGCGACGCCGCGCAGCCCGATGAGGAGCGTGACGAGGACGACCGGCGCCACCGCGAAGGCGATGATCACCGCGGAACCGCCGACGAGTTGTCCACAGCCCGCGAAGTTGTCCACAGCCGCCGCCGACGCCCCCTTTCCGTCGGCACGACCCGATAGACTGACTCCGGGGAGTGCCGGAGAAACGGTCTGGTGTCATGAGCCACGAGTGCGACGCTAACGCAGGCCAGGAAGACGGTCGCCCGTTCGTAAAGGGACTTCTCTTCCCGGCTACCGCCCGGGGAGGGGCTTTGCGTTCCTGAGGTGAGGCTAGACCGGAGGAACGAAGCCAGGGATCCAGCCGGGGTCATCGGAGTCACCGCACACTGGGCAAGGCTCCTCGACCATGCCGCCAGGCATACGGTCGACCCACACCGTGCCGTTACCGGGCAGGATCATCGGCCTGATTGTTCCGTCGTCCGTTCGGTACTGGGTGACCTGCCGGCACCCATGACAAACCGTCCGGACACTCTCCGTCATCGGTTCATCCATCCTGACCCGCCGCACTGCTTGCAGATCTCCGCGTCGTACACCGTATGTGTCTTACACGCGCGCGTGCGCGCGACGGGTCATGGTTTGTCCTCCGCGTTCTCGGCTCGGCGCAGCTGCCAGGCGGCCAGCAGCGACAGCGCCGGGTACGGGAGCACCGCCAGGGCCAGCCAGGAGATCGGGATTCCCATCAGCCGCACCGTGTCCAGCCCGGGGAACAACGCGAAGACCAGCGGAAGGCCCAGGATGCCCACGAACAGCAGGACGAGCGGGGCGACGGCCAGGCGACGCTGGGCCCGGTAGAGCTCCGCGGCCCGCTCCGCTCCCGCGGGGTCCAGCTTGGGCACCCGCCAGCGGCCACGCAGCCTCCTGCGGGAATGCGCCAGCCGGGTCTGCGGGCTCATCACCGCGACCCGCTTGTGGCCCGGCATCAGATCCGCCGCTCGGAGCGGTCCAGCCGACCGCTCCTGGCCGCCGCCAGCAGGCGCTCACGCAGGTCGCGGGCGTGGCGGCGGCTCACCGGCACGTCACCGAGCTCCGTGTGGGCCAGCAGGCCGCCCACCGAGTCGCTCCGCAGCTCGCGCACCGCGTCCAGCGCCACCAGGAAGCTCCGGTGCACCCGGATGAAGCCCGCCGGTTCCCAGTAGTCCTCCAGCCTGGAGATGGGCATCCGCACCTCGTGCACGCCGGACACCGCGTGCAGCCGGACGTAGTCGCCGTGCGCCTCGACGAACAGGACCTCCGTGCGGCGCACGTACCGGGTCCGGCCCGCGCTCTCGACCGGCAGCGCGGCCATCGAGTCCGGCGGCGGCGCGGGCAGTTGCTCGGGGGCCGAGCGCGCGGGTGGCACCACGCGGTTGATCCGGGCCAACGCGTCCGCCAGCCGTTCGGTGCGGACCGGCTTCAGCAGGTAGTCCACCGCGCCGATGCCGAACGCCGCCACCGCGTGCTGCTCGTACGCCGTGACGAACACGATCGCCGGCGGCTCGGACAGCTTCGCCAGCAGGGACGCCAACTCCAGACCGTCCAGGCCGGGCATCGAGATGTCAAGGAACACCGCGTCGAACCGGCCGCTCTGGATCATCCGCAGCGCCGACAGCGGGTCGCCCGCGCCGGAGACCTCCGCGATCTCCGGCGACTCGCGCAGCAGCCGACACAGCTCGTCCAGCGCGGGCGGCACGTCGTCCACCGCGAGCACCGACAGACTGGTCACGACTCCCCCTCGCAGGCCCGGTCGAGCCGCTCGCGGGTGGTCTGTGTCAAGCGTTCGCTCGCACGCTCGCTCACCCCGGCATCACCCCCGGCTGGAACCTCGGGATCCGCACGACCACCCGCGTCCCCTCGTCCCGCGCCGTCTCCACCACCAGGCCGAACCACGGGCCGTAGACGTTGCGCAGTCGTCTGTCCACATTGGCCAGACCGACGCTGTCCGAACCGGCGCGGCCGGCCAGGATCTCCTCGGCCAGCGACGGATCCATGCCGAGCCCGTCGTCCTCGACGCTGATCACGCAGTCGTTGCCCTCGGCCTCGCCGCGCACCAGCACGTGGCCGGCGCCCGCCCGCGGCTCGATCCCGTGCCGCACCGCGTTCTCCACCAGCGGCTGCAGCACCAGGTACGGCAGCGCCACCGCGAGCACCTCCGGTGCCACCCGGACCTGCACCTGCAGCCGCTCGCCCAGCACCGCGCGCTGCAGCGCCAGGTACGTCTCGATCGCGTGGAACTCGTCGGCGACCGTCGTGTACTCGCCGTGCCGGGCCAGGCTGTAGCGGATGTAGTCGGCGAAGTCGATCATCAGCTCACGCGACCGGTCCGGCTCGGAGCTCACCAGCGCGGCGATCACGGTCAGCGCGTTGTACACGAAGTGCGGCGAGATCTCCGCCCGCAGCGCCCGCAGCTCGGCCTGCGCCGCCTGCTCGGCCGACGCCTCCAGCCGGCCCCGCTCCAGCGCCTCGACGATCCAGCCGGCCGCCTCCCGCACCGCCGACCGCCGCACCGCGCCCGCGACGACCAGAACCCCGGCCAGCTCGTGGTGGACGTGCAGCGGCAACGCCATCAGCGGTGGCCGGCCACCCTTGGTCTCGGAGTGCAGGACCTCTTCGACGAGCTCTGTCGCGGGCCGCTCGTCCGCGGGCGGCGCGGGCGCCCACACCGGCCGGCCGGACAGGTCCGCGAGGGCGACGCGGTCGACGTCGAGCAGCCGGCGCACCCCCCGCGCCGCGGCCCGGACGCCGGAGCCACCGAGGCCGTCCTTGAGCTCGTCGGCGATGTGCCGCGCCACGCTCAGCACGGCCACCGGATCGGTTCGGGCCCACGGTCGCACGCCGATCCGGGACCGGCCAGGCGCCGGGTCAGGCGCTCGGTCGGCGGACACCGCCATCAGCGCTCCCATCATCGGCGACCGGGGCTCGGGTAGATGGTAATGGCCGGGTTCCCCGATCCCCGATCTTCATTTCCGGTGCCGACCGTCGGCCAGCCGGGCCCGCTCCTCCGCAGTGCCGAACCGCGCGATGGCCCGGTCGCGGATGAACCCGAGCCCGTCCGGCGCGTGCATCCGCAGCCGGATCTGCGCCACGTCGGGCGGCACCTTGCTCTGCGTTGCCTTGCTCACGATGATCACTGTCAGGAACGCGACCGGCACCGTGATGAGCGCGGGCTGCCCCAGCACGCTCGGCGCCCAGCCACCGGTGAACCCGCTGACCGTGTTCAGCACCAGCGACGCCAGCACCAGGCCGCCGCCGACCACCATGCCGACCGCCGCGCCGACCCAGGTCAGCCGCCGCCACCACACGCCGAGCAGCAGCACCGGGCAGAACGTCGACGCCGCGAGCGCGAACGACATGCCCACCGACAGCGAGATGTCCGACGGCCGCAGCACGATCGCGAGCGCGAGCGGCGCGCCACCGGCGATCGCGGTGGCGAACCGGAAGTCGCGTACCCGCCCGCGCAGCACGTCGGTCGACAGCACCCCGGACACGCTCACCACAAGACCGGAGGACGTCGACAGGAACGCGGCGAACGCGCCCGCCGTGACGGTCGCGCCGAGGATCTGGCCGAGCACCCCGGGCGCGATCTTCGACGGCAGCATCAGCACGGCCGCGTCGGTCTTGCCGGTCACCAGCAGCTCCGGCACGTACAGCCGGGAGAGCGCCCCGAGGAGGATGGGGAACAGGTAGAACAGCGACAGCAGCAGCAGGACGTGCAGTGTCGTCCTGCGCGCCGCCCTGCCGTCCGGGTTGGTGTAGAAGCGGACCAGGACGTGCGGCAGACCCATCGTGCCGAGGAACAGCGCCAGCATCAGCGAGTACGTCGTGAACAGGTTGTCGGGCGCGGCCGCCGGCCGCAGCCAGCTCGAGTTGTCCGTCGGCGCGCCGACCACCACCGGCACCGTCGAGCCTTGGGAGAAGTGCAGCTCGGTGCCCGCGGCGACCTCGTACACGCCGGGTGTCCAGTACACCGTGCCCCCGGCCGCGATGCCGTTCACCTCGCCCCGCGCGCTCAGCAAGGTGGTCTCCTCGACCTGGAGCTGCACCGGCGTCTGGACGTCGACCGTGGTCGCCCTGGTGAAGGTGGGCGGCATCGGCTCGGTCAGCCCGGTGACCGCACCGCCGCGCGGGCCGCCGTTGCCGATGAACAGCACACACATCACGAAGGTCGGCGCGGCGATCGCGAAGAGCTTGAGCCAGTACTGGAACGCCTGCACGACGGTGATCGCGCGCATCCCGCCGCCGAACACGTTGACGATGACCACGACGGTGACCAGCAGCGCCCCGACCCAGTTGGGCACCGGCAGGATGTTGGCGATCGAGAGGCCCGCGGCCTGCAGCTGCGGGACCACGTACAGGATCCCGATGAACACCACGAACGCGGCGGCGAGGCCACGCAGTGCCCGGGAGCCGAGCCGGGCCTCGCAGAAGTCGGGCAGCGTGTAGGCGCCGGACCGGCGCAGCGGTGCGGCGACGAACAGCATCAGCGCGAAGTAGCCCGCGGTGAAGCCGACCGGGTACCACAGGGCGTCGGCGCCGTCCTTGAGCACGAGGCCGGCGACACCGAGGAAGGACGCGGCGGACAGGTACTCGCCGGACACCGCGGCGGCGTTGCGCCTTGACCGCACAGTACGCCGGGCGACCAGGAAGTCCTGCGTCGTGCGGGCCGTCCTGGAGGACCGGTAGCCGATGTAGAACGTCGCCGCCGTGACGAGCGAGATCCCGGCAAGCGCCCAAATCTTTGCGTCCACCGAGTGCCTCGGGTCCTAACGAGAGCCGGCTACTTCTCCACCATCGCGACGAAGTCCTTCTCCTGTCGCTCGACCACCAGGTTGTACCAGTACCCGGCGCCGAACAACAGCGGGAACGGCAGCACGCCGATGACGAGCCACGGCAGCCGCACGCCGGCGAAGCTGACCTCCGACAGCGGCGGGACGAGGAAGAACACCGCCGGGATGACCGCGAGAAGCAGGATCGTGCCGATCCAGAACCGGATCGAGGTGCGGAACTGGGTGCGGATGTACTGGCTGACGAGCTCCTCGCCGTAGCTGGTCTGCTCCTCGAGCTCGACGACCGTGCGCAGGACGGTGACCGGCGCGCGTGAGTCGGCGAGCACCACGCGCTTGCGGCGCGGCTTGGTCGGCGGGTCCTGGTACGACCCGCGTTCCGGTCCAGAACCGGCGGCGTGACGGCTCACGACGACATCACACGCCGCCGCGCCGGGTGATCCGGTCCTTGAGCTCGCGGGTGTGCCGGCGGCTGACCGGGAGCTTGCGCTCCTCCTCACCGATCACCACGTGGTAGCCGTTGCCGCCGAGCTGCAGCTCGGTGATCAGGTTGATCGGCACCAGGTAGGACCGGTGGATGCGGACGAAGCCGGCCTTCTCCCACCGCTCCTCGAGCTGGGCCAGCGGGATGCGCACCAGGTGCGAGCCCTCCGAGGTGAACAGGCGGGCGTAGTCGCCCTGCGCCTCCACCCAGCGCACCGACGAGCGCGGGATCAGCTTGGTGTTGCCGGCGAGCTCGACGGGGATGACCTCGTCGTCGCTGGGCTCCGGGCCGCCGGCCTCGGTGGCCTCGGTGGCCAGGCCGTCGCCACGCAGCTTGGAGAAGACCCGCTGGACCGCGCGGTCCATGCGAGTCTGGTCGCACGGCTTCGGGATGAAGTCGACCGCGCCGAGCTCGAACGCCTCGACCGCGTCGTTGCCCTCGCCGTGGCCGGTGATGAACACCAGCACCGGGGACGGCTTGAAGCCGGCCAGCACCTTGGCCATCTCCATGCCGGTGAGGCCGGGCATCTTGAGGTCGGAGAAGACCGCGTCGACGATCGGCCGGCCGGAGTTCCGGCGCGCGCTGAGCTCGGGGTCGTCGCCGGCCAGCTGGCGCAACGCCTCGGTCGCGTCGAACGCCGGGATGACCCGCCGCACGAACCGGTTCGCGTCCAGCCGTTCCAGCAGGAGGTCCATCCCGTCCTTCTCGTCGTCAACGGCCAGGACGACGAGACCAGGGGTGTTCGCTGTAGTACTCACGGTGAGGTGCATCTTGCCGATCGGAAGAACCAAATGTCCATGGTCAACCTCCTGCTTACCCCGCCCGGGTGAGCGACGGGTTGATCTCGTGGCCCGGAAACAACTCAGAGCAGCGGTAATTCTCCCTTTTCGGGCGGCTAAAGCCCGAACCGGGACCATGTGGCGCGGACCTCCATGGCCTCCATCGCGCCCAAAACCCGGTCGCCGGGTCCCTGGCCGAACGCGGCCGACGCGCCGAGGCCCAACCGGGCCAGCAGCGGCCGCTTGGGCTCGGCCACGCTGATCTCGGCGTCCGGGTACCGCTCGGCGAGCACCTGCCGCAGGTTGCCGACGCCGTCGACGAGCCCGAGCTCGGCCGCCTTGGCGCCGGTCCAGATCTCGCCGGTGAACAGGTCCTCGGCGCTGGCGAGCCGGTCGCCGCGGCGGTCCTTGACCCAGCCGACGAACTGGTCGTGCAGCTGGGTCTGCAGGCTCTTGAGCCACTCGACGTCCTCGTCCTTCTCCGGACGGAAGGGGTCGAGCCGGACCTTGTGCGCGCCCGCGGTGTAGACCCGGCGCTCGACGCCGACCCGCTCGAGCAGGCCGTTGAGCCCGAAGCCGGCGGTCACCACCCCGATCGAGCCGACCAGCGACGACGGGTGCGCGAAGATCTCGTCGGCTGAGCAGGCGAGCCAGTAGCCGCCGGACGCGGCGACGTCCTCGCAGAACGCGAGCACCGGGACCTTCTTGCCCTTGGCGAGCTCGCGGATCCGCTCGCCGACGAGCGCGGACTGGGTGGGCGCGCCGCCCGGCGAGTTGATCGCGAGTGCCACGGCCTTGAGCCGGTCGTGGTCGAACGCCCTGGTGAGCGCGGACTCGACGGTGTTGATGTTGATCGTGCCGCGGGCCAGCGGGGACGGCGTCGGGGTGATCACGCCGTGCAGCTTGACGACGGACACCACCGGGCCGCCGCCACCGCGGCTCATGGGCAGCTTGGCAGCCAGCTTCTCGGTGACGCTCATGGTTCCCAACCCTATGCGGCTGTGCCGTATCCAGCCCGTGAGCGCTGCCTCCTGTCTGGTGGGGGTGGTGACGCGATGAGCCCGGCCGAGTGGGACTCGCGGCTGGCGCCCCGGGGCCGCGCCGACGCCGGCGACCGTGGCTGCGGGGGTTGCGGAGGCGGTGGTCGCGCCTGCGGACGCCGAGTCTGGGCCGCCGTCGCTGAAAGCGGACAGGTCCCACGCCGTGGCACCGACCCACGCAGCCACGGTCCATGCGCCACGGTCGCCAGATCGCGGTCACACACGTGGATGACGGGTCGCGCGCGCACGCGCGGGCAGAACTCAAGAAACGCAAGCCCCCACCCACTCCGGGGGCACCCCTCAGCTCCATCCTATCGGGCTGCACCGACGAGAACGGGATAGTGCGCGGCGCTGTGGACAAGTCGGCGGGTTGTGGACAAGTCGGTGGGCGGGGGGTGTCAGCGGGCGGGTTGGCCGACGGTGCCCTTCGGGGTGTCGGTGACCTCGGTGTCGGTGACCTCGGTGTCGTCGGCGCCGAACTTCGGCAGGTCGGGGCGCACGCCCGGGAAGAACTTGGGCACCCGCAGGATCACCTTCATGCCCGCGCCCGGTGCCGTCTCGGCCATCAGGGCGTACTCGTCGCCGAAGACCGAGCGCATGCGTTGGTTGATGTTGCCGATGCCGACGTGCGAGCCGGTCTTGTGGGCGTCGCGCAGGTCGGCGAACAAGCGGTCGGCGTCCATGCCGACGCCGTCGTCCTCGACACTGATCAGGGCCTCGTTGCCGTTGTCCTGGGCGACCACGGTGACCGTGCCGCCGCCCGGCTTCGGCGACAGGCCGTGCTGCACGGCGTTCTCCACCAGGGGCTGGAGCACCAGGAACGGCACGACCACCGACAGCACCTCGGGCGCGATCTTGATCCGCACGTTGAGGCGGTCCGCGTAGCGCTGGCTCTGGATCGTGAGGTAGCGATCGATGTTCCGGAGCTCCTCGGCCAGGGTCGTGAACTGACCGGTGGTCCTGAACGAGTACCTGGTGAAGTCGGCGAACTCCTGCAGCAGGTCACGCGCCCGCTCGGGGTCGGTGCGGATGAGTGAGGAGATCGAGTTCAGCGCGTTGTACAGGAAGTGCGGCGAGATCTGCGCGCGCAGCATCCGCACCTCGGCCTTGGCCAGCGCCTGCTTCGACTCGTCGAGCTTCGCGAGCTCGAGCTGGATGCTGACGAACTTCGCCACCTCGTCGGCCGCCCGGATCAACCTCTTCGAGTTGACGCCGCCGACCACGATCAGCGTGCCCTCGACGTGCCCGTCCGGAATGAGGGGCACGATCACGGCGGTGCGCATGGGGCAGCGGCCACGGTGCTCGCAGTTGAGGTTGGTGTGGTGGATGTGCGCGCGCTGACCGTTGCGGACCGCGACGTCGACCGCGCCGGTCAGGTCGTCGTAGTGCTCGTTGGCGCCGCCGTCCCAGGACAGCAGCTGTCCGGAGGCGTCGGTGATCCCGATGGCAACGCACTTGAGCATCTCCACCAGGTGCTTCGTCGCCTGGTCGGCGGCCTCCTCGGTGAGTCCGCTCCGCATCGCGGGCGCGGCCTTCGACAGCCGCTGCACGGCGTCCAGGACCGCGTCGTCCACCGACCCCTCGGACTTGCGCCTGCGGATGAAGAGCACGAACAGCCCGCCGACGACGAGCATCGCCAACGCACCCATCAGGGCACGCTCGGTCAACAGGTCGGTCACCATTCAATGCTCGACGCATGGCGCTCACTAAGCAAGCGAGCTCTTACTTCAACAGTCGCGACATGCGCCGGTCGGCGAGCGGTTTGCCGCCCGTCTGGCAGGTGGCGCAGTACTGGAACGCCTTGTCCGCGAAGGACACCTCGCGCACGGTGTCCCCGCACACCGGGCACGGCATGCCGGTGCGGCCGTGCACCCGCAGCCCGGACCGTTTCTCGCCCTTGAGCAGCGCCGCGTGCTGGCCGACCGACCGGTTCACCGCATCGGTGAGAACCGTGCGCAGCGCCGCGTACAGCCCGTCGACCGCCGCGTCGGCGAGCTTGCCCGCGGTGGCGTAGGGCGAGAGCTTGGCGGTGTGCAGGATCTCGTCGGAGTACGCGTTGCCGACGCCGGCCAGGATCTTCTGCGTGGTCAGCGCGTTCTTCAGCCGCTCGGTGCGGCCGGCGAGCACCGCGGCGAACTCGTCGCGGGTGATCGACATGACGTCCGGGCCGAGCGCGGCGACACCCGGCACCTCCTTGGGGTCGGCGACGATCCAGGCGGCGAGGCCCTTCTTCGTGCCGGCCTCGGTGAGGTCGAAGCCCGGGCCCTTGCCGGGTGGGCCGAGATGCACACGCAGCGCGAGCGGTCCCTTGCCCGGCCGGGGCGGCGCGGCGGACATGTTCTCCGCCCAGCGCAGCCAGCCCGCGCGGGCCAGGTGGATGATCAGGTGCAGGCCGTCGCAGTCCAGGTCGAGGAACTTGCCGTGCCGGGCGGTCGCCGTCACGGTCCTGCCGTGCAGCTCGGTCCAGGACGGGCTCACCGTCTTGAGCACGCTCAGCGACGCGACGTCGACCCTGGCCACGGTTCGGCCGACGCCGTGCTCGCGGATGTGCTGCGCGAGGGCCTCGACCTCGGGGAGTTCAGGCACCTCGCCAGTCTTGCCGGATTCCGCCGATTACGCCACGGGTTGTAGCGGCCCTTCGATGCCCGGCACCGAGTCGATGGCGATGCTCTTCGCCACCCGGTTCACCTGCTGACGCACGGTGAACAGACCGCGCACCGTGCCGACCCACTTCTCGGTGGGGTCACCCTCGCCGTTGTCACCCGTCTCGGCGACGACCGACCACGGCCGCCGCAGTGCCCATCGGGCCGGGAAGAACAGCATGACCAGCACGATCAGCAGAACCACCCAGAGCGGCACGACGACGTCGTCGGGCGTCCACAAGATCAGGATCGCGCCGAGCGCCACGACGAGGACCAGCAGCACGACCGCGGCCGCGTTGCCGACGCTCACGTCGTGCTCGAAGTCATCCGCAGTGGCCGGCGACCGCCACTCCAGCTGGCTGCGCAGGGTCCACATCCGTCCGTCCGCGCCGCGCACAACGCGCGTCATTGGGCCTCCCGGCGCCGAGCATGGTCGGGAACATCCCACTAATGATGACCTAAGGAATTGTCTCAAATTAACTTGTACATGTCGTGATTGTTCTGTCATGGTTCTGGTATGGCCATGGTCGTGGAGATCGATGAGCAGGTCCTGGCGGCGAAGTTCGGGACGATCCTGCCGCACTTGGATGAGCGGCAGC
>NZ_WHTD01000254.1 GCF_009379765.1 Actinophytocola sp.
CGTACGCGGACCAAACCCAACACATCGATCATGCGCAGGAGGCGCCCCCTGACCCCCGGGCCAGCTAACACCGGCGCCACCGAACCGGCGGGGGATCTCCCTGCGACCGCGGAGCTCCATGGGCGACATCGGCGAACGGCCCGCCGCGACAGACCTGGGTCGTGGCACACCAGAAACACACCCCGGCGTGAGGGAAGCGACGGCCGATCAGGCGACACACCAACTCCTCATCACTGAAGCCCCTGTCCACCGCCACCGCCACCGAATCCGCCACGGCCGCCAACACCCACCGAGACCGAACTCTTCGATCGGCACAAATGTCCCAAATAGACTGTCGCAGTCGATCCCGAGACCGGACGCGCTCTCGATCAGAGTCTGGCTCCGAGACCCAGTGCCATGATCCACAGGACACGCTCCAACCGACCAGCCGGTCCCAGCTCCCGACACCCGCGCACGACCGCCGGCCCGCGGTGCTCCCGCCGGACCGCCAAGGTCAGCCGACTTTGTCCGCTTCCTCGGTCTCCCTGGGTGTGCGTGATCGCTTCGGGTGGCTGGTCGGCGGCCGACCGCTCGGCCAGGTGAGCCAACTTGGCCTTCTGGCGGCATGCCAGGCCGTGCTGACGCCGCGCGGTCGGCGGCCGTCGATGCTCGGCGGTGGCGTAGGAGTTCCAGCCCGCGTCGCAGGCGGGCGTTGGGGGCGTCGGTCACGCGACCCCCACCTCGGACCTACCGGAGGATGTTGGGCTGGTCGATGGCCCATAACCACGTGCCGTCGGGCTGGCGGTGCGCGATCTCGACCGTGACCGCGCCGCCGACCAGGCGGGTGGACGTGAGCGCCAGGTCGCCGGAGATCATGGCCGGTTCCTGGGCGCCGGCCTGGAACGCGGGCGCGGTCGCGACGAGGTCTTGGTAGACGGCGCGGATCTCGGTGTGGCCGCTGGCGAAGTTGCCGCTGGGGAACGCCAGCACGGCCTCGGGCTCGTACAACGCGACCAGCCCTTCCACGTCTCCCGCGTTGGCCCGTTCGACGAAGAGTCGGCCCAGGTCGTTGGGGGTGGTGGCGGGCTGGTGACGGGTCAGGTTCGGCATGTCCCGCACTCTGCCACCGGGGTACGACAATTTCGGGTGGACGACCCCCGGCCGGTTGTGCTTGAGTCCTCTGCACGCCCTCGAGCGAAAGGAGGTGAGAGCGATGTTCACCGACTCGACCATGCGCTCCCACCCCGCGGCTCGGGCGTTCTCGCGGGCCTGAGGGAGCGCGCGAACCGAAGGACTCACATGACCGATCTGGTCGTTCGCCCGCTCGTCGCGGGCGAGGAGGAGCTGTTCCTGTCTCTCGTCGAACCCGCGCTCGTCGGCATTCAGTCGACCGGGCGCGACTACCGCGAGCTCATCGCGCTCGGGCAGTACCGGCCCGAGTGGACCTGGCTGGCGCTGCGTGACGGCCGGGTGGTGGCCCGCGCCGCGTGGTGGGGCGGCCCGGACGACGACAAGCCACTCGCGCTCGACTGGCTGGACTTCCTCGACGGCGAGGCCGGCGCGGCCGTCGAGATCCTGCGCACCGCGGGGATCGACACGGAGTACTGCCTGGTCCTGCCGCCGCGCTGGCGGGACGACCCGGCCGCGCGCAAGGCGGGCGAGGCCCGCATCGAGGTCGCCGAGCGAGCCGGGATGCGACGGTTCGTCGAGCGGCTTCGGTACACCTGGACGCCGGCCGCCGGCCTGCCGGACCGACCGGGCCGGTTGCGGTTCGCGCCCGAGCCCGACGATGACAAGGTCTTCGACGTACTGCGCCGCATCGCGCACGGCTCGCTCGACGCGCACGAGAAGCGCGCTATGGCACAGGGCGGCGCGGAGGCGGCCGCGCGGGACGAGCTGGAGTTCCTGCGCTGGATGCCGTCACCGCGCGAGTGGTGGCGACTGGCCTACGCCGACAACACGTTGGTCGGGCTCACGGTGCCGGGGCGCAACTACGCCGGCGCGACGATCGGCATCGTCGGCGTGGTGCCCGAGCAGCGCGGCCACAGCTACGCCTACGACCTGCTCCTCGAGGCCACCCACCTGCTCGTGGCGGAGGACGCCGAGCAGGTGACCGCGGAGACCGACACCACCAACACCCCGATGGCGGCGACGTTCGCCCGCGCCGGATACCCCATCACCCAGGAAAGGGTCTACCTGAAGTGACCGACGCGCTCGCCGCCGCGCGGTACGCACGCCTGCGGTGGAACACCCCGCTCGCCGAGGACCACGCCGAGCTGCTGCTGGACCGGCTGGAGCCTCGCGGGAGCATCGTCGACCTCGGCTGCGGCTGGGGTGAGCTGCTCCTGCGCGCCGTGGCTCGCGATGGTTCCGGGACCGGGGTGGACACCGACGCCGGCGCGCTCGACCGCGGGCGGCGAGCGGCTCGGGACCGCGGGCTGGCCGTGGAGTTCGTCGAGCAGCCGGCGGCGGACTGGCGCGGCACCGCGGACCGGGCGCTGTGCGTGGGCTCGTCGCACGCGTTCGGCGGGAGCCACGCCATGCTCGCGGCGCTGGCGGAGGTGGTGCCGAGCGGCCGTGTCCTGGTCGGCGACGGCTGCTGGCCGGCCCTGCCGACCCCGGCCGCCCACGCCATCTTCGGCGACGACGTCCTGCCGCTGGCCGACCTGGTGGCGGCGGCCGGCGAGACGGGCTGGCAGGTCCTCCACGTGGACACGGCCGACCAACGCGAGTGGGACGACTTCGAGTCGGGCCATCGCGCCGGGCCGCGGGAGTGGCTGGTGTCCAACCCGGACGACCCGCGCGCGACCGAGGTACGGGAGCGGGAGGATGCGCGGGAAAGGGAGTACCTGACGACGTACCGGGGAATGCTCGGCTTCGCGTACCTGGCGCTGGCCCGCTGACCACGGTCAGTGACGAGATATCCCTCCAGCAGGATCGCCGTCCTGGCGAGACGCTGGCATCCTTGGCCGTATGGGTCGTGACGAGATGCGGGCGGGCGACAGCGACCGTCAGGCTGTGGCGGACACGCTGAAGCAGGCGCTCGACGAGGGCCGCCTGGAGCTCCTCGAGTACGACGAGCGCCTGCAGAAGACCTATGCGGCCAAGACGTACGGCGACCTGAGCGGGCTGCTCGACGACCTGCCCGGCACGGTCGTCTCGCAGCGGTCTCAGCCGCGCTCCGACGCGGCACCACAGGCGGCCGCCCCGCCGCCGGTGTCCTCCTCACGCACCGGGCAGATCGTCCGGGCGTGGTTGGGCGGGTTCGGTGGCATCTTCGTCGTGTGCACGGTGATCTGGCTGGCTACCAGCATCGGCTCCGGTCACGTCGAGAACTTCTGGCCGGTCTGGCTGCTCATTCCGATGGCCTTCGGGGTGCTCGGGCGGATCGGCCGCGGCAACCGGACCTGAGACCGGACGGTCAGACGCTCCGGCCGGGGGCGAGCTTCGCGACGGCTTCGCGACGTTGCCGAGGCTTACGTCAGGGCCACAGCCGCACGGATCCCCGCTACGAAGTGGTCCTCTCACAGATCAACTTCACAGGGGAATCCCGCGCGACCATGAGTGTCACATACACCGCTGTCCTGGACAGTATCCGAGGACAGCGTCCTGTTCCGGTCCGCGTTGCCGCGCGCGAAGCGTCGCCTGGGGCGCTAGATACCCAGGCCGGGGAAGAGCTTCGCGGCGTTGCCTCCCAGCACGCCGCGAAGCAGTTCCTCCGGCAGGTCCAGCTCGGTCAGCGCGCGGGCGTTGCGCGCCACTCCGGGAATCCCCGGCCAGTCCGTGCTGAACACCCACTTCGCGGCCAACCGCTCCAGGTCGAAGCGGGCGTAGTACTCGGGCAGCCTGCGCGGCGGCAGCCCGGCCAGGTCCAGCCACACGTTCGGCTTGGCCAACGCCAGGAACGCCGCCACGTCGTACCACCAACCCCGGCCGCCGTGCGCGAGGATCACGTCCAGGGTCGGGAAGTCCTCGACCACGTCCACCAGCAACGACGGGTCGCCGAAGCGCGCCCGCGCGCCCGGGAAGGTCGACGATCCCGTGTGGACGATCACCGGCACACCGCGGTCGGCGCACACCTGGTAAGCCGCGTACAGCTCCTTGTCCGACGGCGAGAAGCCGCCGTGCACCGGGTGGATCTTCAACGCCACCGCGCCCAGCGACAGCTGACGCTCCACTTCGGACGCAACGGGATGGTGCAGGTGCGGGTTCACGCTGGCCACCAGGCGGAACCGCACCGGGTTGTGCTCCACCAGGGGCAGGTTGTCCTCGATGGGCTGGATGCCCGTGGCCCGCGGGCTGTACTCGCAGAACAGCAACGCGCGGTCCACGCCCTCGGACTCCAGCAAGGCGTCCAGCGCGGCGGGCACCGGATCGCCGGCGTCGTCGTAGGCCGCGCGCCAGTCGTAGCGCCCGGCGAACTCGACCGCCCACTCCCGCCACGCCGGCTTCAACGTGGACAGCCGCGGCGCGTGCACGTGCGCGTCGACCAGCGGCATCCCGTCCAGCATCAGGTGAGCACCGCCGGCGGCGTCACATCGGAAACCTGACGCACCACCAGCTCCTCGGCCACCAGCTCACGCAGGACGTTGCGGCGGATCTTGCCGGTCGCCGTCTTGGGCAGCTCGGCCATCCGCACCACCGCCCGCGGCCGCTTGTACGCGGCGAGGCCCTCGCGGCACCACCGAACCAACGCCGCGGGGTCGACCGTGCGGCCGGCCACCGGCACCACGCACGCGATCGGCTTGTCGAGCCCGTCGGTGTCGCGCCCCGCGACGACCGCGACCTCGGCGACGTCCGGGTGCTCCAGCAGCCGCTCCTCCACCTCGGCCGGCGACACCCAGATGCCGCCCGCCTTCAGCATGTCGTTGGACCGGCCCAGACACGTGTACGTGCCGTCCTCGTTGCGCACGTACGTGTCCCCGGTCCGCAGCCACTCGCCCTGGAACACCGCGCGCGTGGTCTCCGTGCGGCACCAGTACCCCGTCGCCACCGACGGCCCGGACAGGAACAGGTCACCCGCCTTGCCGGGCTCCTCGACCGGCGCGCCGTACTCGTCGCGGATCTCCACCCGGTAGCCCGACACCGGGGTGCCGGACGAGCCGGGATGCACCTGGCCAGGCCGGTTGGACAGGAAGATGTGCAGCGCCTCGGTGGAGCCGAGCCCGTCGAGGATCTCCACGCCGAACCGCTCGCGGAACCGGGAGAACAGCACCGGCGGCAGCGGCTCGCCGGCCGAGACGGCCTGGCGCACCGAGGTGAAGCTGTCGTCGGGCACGTCGGAGTTCAGCAGCGCTGAGTAGAACGTCGGCACGCCGAAGAACAGCGTCGGCCGCGCCTGCGCGGCGAGCGCGGCTATCACCTGCGGGGTCGGCCGCGCGCGTTCCAGGATCGTCGTCGCACCCGCGGCGAGCGGGAAGAACGCGGAGTTTCCCAGCCCGTAGGCGAAGAAGAGCTTGGGCACCGACAGGCACCGGTCGCCGGGAGCGACGCCGAGCACGCCGTCGCCGTACAGCTCGGCGACGTCCCGCACGCTGCCGTGCCGGTGCATCGCGCCCTTCGGCTTGCCGGTGGTGCCCGAGGTGTAGAGCCACAGCGCCGGCGAGTCCGGCCAGGTCGCGTACGGCGCACCGGTCTCCTCCGCGGTGCGCAGTTCGCTCCACCGCATCCCATCGAGGTCAACGTCGCCGTCGAGCACGACGTGCTCCACCTCGGGTGCCATGGCGAGCGCGGTCCGCGCGGCGTCGGCGAACTCCACCGACAGGCACAGCACCCGAGCCCGCGAGTCGGCCAGCACGGTGGCGAGCTCACCGCCGGTGACCATGGTGGACACCGGAACGGGCACCGCGCCCAGGTACATCGCGCCGAGGATGCCGGTGAGCAGCTCGACGCCGTCGGCCATGCAGAGCATGACCCGCTCCTCCGGGCGCACCCCGATGGCCCGGAACCCGGCGGCGACCCGCCGGGTCTCGTCGGCGAGCTCGGCATAGCTCAGGGAGGTCGAACCGCACACGACCGCGAGCCGGTCGCCGTGACCGTCGCGAACGTGCCGGTCGAGTAAGTACTCGGCTGCGTTGAACGTGGTGGGAGTCATCGTCGACCGCCTCGGGTCAGGTGAGATACACGTACTCGTAGTCGAACGGTTTGCCGTTGATGCCGTTGCGCGGCGGGGCGACCCAGCTCGCTATCTTGCCCCGCTCGTAGACCGGGCGCATCATCGATCGCACGAACGCCAGGTCCTCGCTCGTCGGCAGCCACCTGTGCTTCGCGGCCTGCCAGGTGGCCTCGTCGACGATGGTGCCCTCCGGTGTCACGTGGAAGCCCGCGCTGACCCCGACCGACCGGTTGAACCCCGGATGCGGCAGCGCGAACCGGCGATCGATCTCGGCGCTCTCCAGGATGCGGTTCCACCGCTTGATCCCGGTCTCGCAGTCGGCGATGTACTCGCCGCGCAGGTCGAGGTTGAGCGCCAGCAGTGTGGAGAGCTCCTCCTTGCCCCAGGTTCCGTCGGTGTTGGGCCGG
This sequence comes from Actinophytocola sp., assembly GCF_009379765.1. Classification (GTDB taxonomy): domain Bacteria; phylum Actinomycetota; class Actinomycetes; order Mycobacteriales; family Pseudonocardiaceae; genus Actinophytocola. Next base: position 6,502 of record NZ_WHTD01000254.1, read on the forward strand.
TCGAGGAACACGCCGTCCTCGGTGAGCAGGTGGTCGTCCTTGCGCCGGGTCTCCTGCCACCGTCCCTTGAGGCCCGCGGTGAAGTAGTTGGCCGCGTTGGTCGACGTCTCGCTGCCGAACAGGTCGAGCGAGACCGTGTAGTGGAAGTTGATGTACTTCTGGATGATGTCCAGCGGGATCCCGCCGCGCGGCCCGATGTCCAGCGTGTCGTGCTCGCGGATCAGCGCGGCACTGCGCTCCACCACCCGGTCGACCCCGGTGGTGCCGACGAACATGTGGTGCGCCTCCTCCTTGAGCATGAACTCACAGGTGCGCGACAGCGGGTCGAACGCGGACTCCTTCAGCGTGCCAAGCTGGTACTTGCCGTCCCGATCGGTGAAGTAGGTGAACATGAAGAACGCCAGCCAGTCGGCGGTCTCCTCGTTGAACGCGCCGAGGATGCGCGGCGAGTCGGGGCTGCCGGAGTTGCGCAGCAGCAGGCCTTCGGCCTCCTCACGACCCTCCTTGCCGAAGTACGCGTGCAGCAGGTACACCATCGCCCACAGGTGCCGGCCCTCCTCCACGTTGACCTGGAAGAGGTTGCGCAGGTCGTAGAGGCTGGGCGCGGTGAGCCCCAGCAGCTTCTGCTGCTCGACCGACGCCGGCTCGGTGTCGCCCTGGATCACGATCAGCCGCTGCAGGTCGGCCCGGTACTCGCCGGGCACCTGCTGCCACGCCGGCTCGCCCATGTGCTCGCCGAACGCGATCGTGCGGTTCGGGTCGCGCTCGGCGAGGAAGATCCCCCAGCGGTAGTCGGGCACGTTGACGTGGTCGAAGTGCGCCCAGCCCTCCCGGCCGACGGCGACCGCGGTGCGCAGGTAGACGCCCTGGGTCTCCAGGGTCGGGCCCATCTCGCCCCACCAGTGCATGAACTTGGGCTGCCAGCCCTCCAGCGCACGCTGCAACCTGCGGTCCGACGACAGGTCGACGTTGTTGGGGATCTTGTCCTCGTAGTTGATCGAGGTGGTCATGTTGTGACACCTGCCTCGCTCCGCTCGGCGTGGACGGCATTCGCACGAAGCAACGTGGTGACGTTGGTCAGTCGGCTCATGGCTCATACCCGCTTCCGGTCGAAGACGGCCTTCTGCCCCGTGCCGTAGCGCCGCAGCGCGCCCTCCTCGCCGGACGCGTTGGGGCGGTTGAAGATCCAGTTCTGCCAGGCGGTGAGCCTGCCGAAGATCTTGGTCTCGATGGTCTCCGGCCCGACGAACCGGTGGTTGGCCTCCATCCCGGTGCACGCGTCGGGGGACAGCGCGGTGCGCCCCTCGACGACGATCCGGATCTCGTCGTCCCAGTCGATGTCGTCGAGCGCGTCGGTGACCAGGCCCAGCTCGTTCGCCTCGGCGGGACCGAGCCGGTTGCCCTTCTCCTTGGCCAACGTCTCGAGGTGCCGCGGGTCGCCGTAGAAGCGGGACTCGAGGCGGGAGATGCCGTTGCCCATCGGGTACCGACCGAAGTTCGCCTCGGTCAGCACGATGGTCGCCACCTCGTCGGACTCCTGGTCGTCCAGCATGTACTGCCGGTCGCAGGCGAAGGCCGACTCGGCCAGCATGCCCGCGAAGCAGGAGCCTGGCTCGATCAGCGCGATCAGGCTGCGGCTGGTGACGTCCAGCCGCTTCAGCGTGCGCTTGTAGTAGTGCACGATCTCGTTGGCCAGCCAGTGGTCGTCAGCTAGCCCCGTCTTCCGCACATGAGGTGGGGTGGACAGGTCAGGCGTGTCGGTGATGTGTCTGACCTGCCGATCTGTGAGTCTGTCGCGTTGTGGATCAACGTGGACGACGGGCCCGGTATGTCGCGGCGAGTATCGAGA
>NZ_WHTD01000062.1 GCF_009379765.1 Actinophytocola sp.
ACCTAGTGTCGTGAGTCCGAGGAACGTTTGCGTTTGCCGGGGCCCAGATCGCCCCTGGCCGCGTTGTCGGGAAAACCGAATACGACCCGGTATGAGGGATTCCCTCCGCCTCGCCAGGAACGATCTGGATCCCCGGCAAACATCAAACAACCTCGAACTCACGACACTAGGATCGGCGCGTGATCAGTGCCCTCTCGACGACGCTCACCTTCGTCGCGCTCGGCGCCGCGCTGTGGGCCGTCGTGCTGATGATCGCCGGCACGCCGGTGCGGCCCGACCGCTGGCACGGGGTGGGGCTGCTCGGCGTCATGGCGCTGCTCGAGCTCGGCCTGCTCGGGCAGGCGAGCGTCGGGCTCGTCCAGCTGTTCACCACCGAACGCGAGGTGGCGGAGTTCGCGTTCGTCGGCTACCTCATCGGGCCGCTGCTGGTGGTCCCGCTCGCCGCGCTCTGGTCGCTCGCCGAGCGGACCCGCTGGGGCCCGGGCGTGCTGGTGATCGGCTGCCTCACGATTCCGGTGATGATCCTGCGGCTGGGCCAGGTGTGGGACGCGCATGGCTGACCTCGCCACCCGCACCCGGTCCGGCCCCGGGCGGATCCTGATCACCGTCTACGCCGTGTTCGCGCTCGCCGCGACGGCGCGGTCGGCCGTGCAGATCGGCACCCGCTTCGACGAGGCGCCGCTCGCCTACCTGCTGTCCGCGTTCGCCGCGGTGGTCTACATCGTCGCGACCGTGAGCCTGGCCCGCGGCAACCGCACCTCGCGACGGGTGGCCACGGTGTCGATCGTGGTCGAGCTGGTCGGCGTGCTCACCGTCGGCACACTCAGTCTCGTTGACCCGCAAGCGTTTCCGGACGCCACCGTGTGGTCGGACTACGGTCAGGGCTACGGCTACGTGCCGGCCGTGCTGCCGCTGCTCGGCCTGTGGTGGCTGCGCGTCACGGCCCGCACAAACTAGCCCCGACCCGCCCTCACCCCGCCGACCCGACCCACCAGGCAGACGTGTCGCCCCCCCACCGTCGCCGTGTCGACCCCTCACGTCGCCATGTCGACCCCTCACGTCGCCATGTCGACCGACCAGGCAGCCATGTCGACCGGTTGCGGCGCCCATGCGACCGGCCACGCTACGCCGCGGCGAGTCGACTCATCGACGTGGCACGCCGACTCACCAACGTGGCACGCCGACTCACCGACGCGGCGAGTCGACTCACCGACGTGGCACGCCGACTCGGCCACGTGGCACGTCGGTCGGCGGTGCTCGCGGGCGGCTGACCGGTGTAGGAATGGGCCATGAAGCACGTCGAGGTCTGGCGGGGCGCCCACGGGGACCCGGTGCCGCCGTTCGGGCCGCTGCCCGGTGTACGCCTCGGCGACACACTCGCCTACGAGTTCCAGCTGCCCGACCGGTTCGAGCCGTGGCCCGGCCGCACGCTCCTCGAGCGGGTGTTCGTGCTGCTCGACCTCGGGGTGAGCATGGCCCGCCCGTGCTGGCGGCGGATGCGCGCGCCGGACGGCGGCGAGATCGCCGGCATCGACGCCGGCCTCGACGAGCCGGCCACGTGGTACGTCGACCTGATCCACGTCACCCAGGAGCAGGACCGCGTCGTCCTCCGGGATCTCTACATCGACGTCATGGTCCCCACCGACGGCCGCCACCAGCGGCTCCTCGACCTCCACGAGTTCGCCGACGCCGTCGAGGACGACCGGCTCGACATCCCCACCGCCGTCGACGCGCTGCGCCGCTGGCAGCAGTTCCTCGACCGCCACCTGCACGGCGGCCGCGACCCCGCCGCCCGGTGGACCGACTTCCCACCCCAGCGGGTACGGGCGCTCTCGGGACTCCCGGGCCCGCTGGGTCCGGTCGTCACGGTGCCGGGCTGAGCCGGGCCACCAATACGCCACGCGTGGCGAGCGGCACATGCTCGGCGAGCCGGTCCCCGGTGAGCGCGTCGCGCGCTCCGGCCGGCCCGCGCACGGTCACTGCTCCGGGTTGTAGTCGGCGCCGAACGCGAACCCGCCGAGTCTCGTTCGGATGATCGACGTCATCCCCCGCATGCACCTCTCGGTGGCGTCTCCGGTACCAACATCGGACATGGGACGTAGGATGACTGCGGACCGTACGCGTGACCGAGCCCGGTCCGCAAGGGTCGGCCGTACGGTGCCGGGTTGCTCTGGTGTTGGCCGTCGGACGTGGGAGGTCCTCGTGACGGATGCGCACACCCCGGCCCGGCTGGCCACCCGGATGGGCCGGGCCATCCGGGACGAGATCACCAGCCTGATCCTCAGCCGCGGCCTCACGACGGGCGACCCGCTGCCGACGGAGACCGAGCTGGCCGAGGCGCTCGGGGTGAGCCGCAACTCCGTGCGCGAGGCGCTGAAGGCACTGCAGGCCCTGGACATCGTGGAGATCCGGCACGGCTACGGGACCTATGTCGGCCGCCTGTCCCTGGACCCCCTGGCCGACGGCCTCACCTTCCGGGCACTGCACGACATCGGCCACGACCTGCGCTCGCTGGACGAGATCCTCGAGGTGCGCGAAGCCCTGGAGGGCGCGCTGATCCGCCGCGTGGCGGCGGTGGTCCCGGCCGCCGACCTCGACGCGCTGGAGGAGGTGTGCCGCCGCATGAACGAGCGCGCGAAGTCCGGCGACACCTTCGCCGAGGAGGACCGCGAGTTCCACGAGCTGCTGTACCGCTCGCTGGACAACGCGCTGGTGACCCAGCTGCTCCGCGCCTTCTGGGACGTCTTCCACCGGGTGAGCCACCGCCTGGGCGGCACGGACCCGAACCCGGCCCAGACGGTCCGCCGCCACCGCGCGATCGTCACCGCGCTACGGAAGCAGGACGTCGACCGGGCAGAGAAGGCGATGGTGGCACACTTCCGCAACCTGGACGTCCGGGTGGCCCAGCTCCGCTCGAGCCGGCCCTGACGGAACGCGGCTCGCGAATAGTTGTGGCGCCGGCCGGGCGAGCCGGACACACTGCCCGCATGAACACGGTCTCGGAGGCGCACGGCGTGCGGGTGCTGACCGTCGAACCGGACACGCCGACGTTGGGTGACGAGAACGACGCGGTCGAGCTGATCGGCGCCGCGTACGGTGCGGACGCGTCGGTCGTCGTCGTGCCGGTGGAGCAGGTGGACGAGCGGTTCTTCACGCTCGGCACCCGGATCGCCGGCGAGGTCGTGCGCAAGTTCCAGATCTACCAGGTTCGGCTGGTCGTGCTGGGCGACATCACCGCGCACCTGGCCAGCGAGTCGTTCCGGGCGTTCGTGCACGAGATCAACAAGGGCACCGACATCTGGTTCCTCGCCGACCGCGCCGCGCTGGACGAGCGGCTGCGCGCATCTGACGAAACTCTGGGACGATCACGGTAGAGCCCACGAGAAGAGGTGCCATGGCGCAGGACTCAGCAGACGCCCGAGTCGAGCTGAACGCCGACAAGTACCGGTACGAGCTGTACGTCGGCGACAAGCTCGCCGGGTTCGCCCAGTATCACGACAGCGGCAACCGGGTCGTGTTCACGCACAGCGAGGTCGACGAGGCGTTCGCCGGCAGGGGTCTGGGCAAGGTGCTGGCCGGGGGCGCCCTCGACGACGCGGTGGCGCGGGAGAAGGTCATCGTGCCGCTGTGCCCGTTCATCGCCGCCTACCTGCGCAAGAACCTCGACACGTACAAGGGACACATCGAGGCGCCCCCGGAGGGCGGTCGGTCTTGAGCAATCTCGACACGCATCCTGATGTGCTCGTCTGCAAGACCGCGGCGGACGACCACGCGGTCGCGCTGCTGTTCGCGCCGCGAGACGTGCCGCTCGGCGGCCTGCGGGGGATGCGCGTCGACCGGGTGCTGCCGCAGCGCACGCTGCCGACCGTGGGCGCGTGGTGTTTCCTGGACCTGTTCGGGCCCAACCGGACGCGGATGAGCGTGCTCCCCCACCCGCACACCGGGTTGCAGACGGTCACCTGGCCGCTCGCGGGGCAGATCCACCACCGGGACAGCGTGGGCAGCGACGTGCTCGTCCGGCCGGGTCAGCTCAACCTGATGACCGGCGGCCGCGGCGTCGCACACTCCGAGATCTCCGCCGACCCCGACCCGACCGCGGGCTCGGTCCTGCACGGGCTGCAGCTCTGGGTGGCGCTGCCCACGGAGAAGGCCGGCATGGCGCCCGACTTCGAGCAGCACCTCGACCTCCCGGTGTACGCCCACGGCGGGGTGACGGCCACGGTGTTCGTCGGCACCTTCGGCGACGCGGTGTCGCCGGCCACCGTGCACACCCCGCTGGTCGGCGCCGACCTCCAGGTGGCCGCGCACGCCGGCACCACTGTCCCGCTGCGCCCCGACTTCGAGCACGCGCTGCTGGCCGTCGACGGCACGCTGATGGTCTCCGGCGTCGCGGTGCCCGCCGGCCGGCTGCTCTACCTCGGCACCGGGCGCGCGGAGCTCACCCTGTCCACCAACGGCACGGCGGTGCGCGCGGTGCTGCTCGGCGGCGAGCCGTTCCCGGACGAGCTGGTCATGTGGTGGAACTTCGTGGGCCGCAGCCACGACGAGATCGCCGCCGCGCGCGCGGACTGGGAGACCGAGGGCCAGACCAGGTTCGGCCGGGTAGCCGGGCACGGCGGCGCGCGAATTCCCGCCCCTGAGCTGCCGAACGTCCGACTGACACCCCGTCGGCACGGGCACCGGGGCTGACGAGCGGGTTACGGGATCCGGTGACACGACGCGGGTTCGCGTTACCCGCACGCGTTCCGGGTACGACACCGCGTCGTTCGACCCGCCGCTGTACCAATCGCCGGCACCGACGCCGCCGGCTCGTGGCGGACCCTCGCCGGGCTCCCGCTGGGCCGGCTCAGGAGATGACCCGGACCGGCGCGCCGGCGTGGAAGGCGGCGATGTCGGCCACCATGTCCCGGAAGAACACGTCGAACGTCCTCCGCGACACGTACCCGAGATGCGGCGTGAGCACGGTGTTCGGCAGGTCGATCAGCGGGTGACCGGCCGGCAGCGGCTCGCTGCCGTACACGTCCAGCCCCAGCCCGGCGAGCCGTCCGTGGGTCATCGCGTCGATCAGCGCCCGCTCGTCGATGAGCGGCCCGCGCGAGGTGTTGACCAGGTACGCGGTGGGCTTCATCAGCGCCAGCTCCGGCGCGCCGAGGAGGCCGCGGGTGCGGTTGCTCAGCCGCAGGTGCAGTGTCACCACGTCGGCCGAGGCCAGCAGCTCCTCCTTCGAGGAGGCCAGGTCGACCCCGACCTCGGCCGCCCGCTCGGCGGTGAGGTTCTGGCTCCACGCCACCACGCGCATGCCGAACGCCTGCCCGACCGCGGCCACCCGGGCCCCGATCCGGCCGAGCCCGAGCACGCCCAGGGTGGCGCCGGCGAGGTCGCCGCCCGGCAGCGACCCGGCCTGCCACTCGCCCCGGCGCAGCGTCGCCTCGGCGGACGGGATCCCGCGCAGCACCGCGAGAACCAGGGCCCAGGTCAGCTCGACGGTCGAGGTGCCGACCGAGGCCGTGCCGCACACGGTGACGCCGCGCTCGGCCGCCGCGGCCGTGTCGATCGACGCGTTGGCCATGCCGGCGGTGACGATCAGCCTGAGGTTCGGCAGCCGCTCGAGCAGCTCCCGCGGCAGCGCGGTGCGCTCGCGCGTCGCCACCACGACGTCGTACGGCGCGAGCCGGGCGGCCAGCTCGCCGACGTCGGCGACGTGCTCGTGGATCGGCTCCACCACGATGTCGGCCGGCAGCTCCGACCAGTACGAATAGGACAGTGCGACGTGCTGGTAGTCATCTAGTACGGCAACTCTCACCCGGCCGAGGTTACGGGCGATCACTCGGACCTGCGCAGGAACCTCTCGAATCCCTCGCGGGCGTCCTTGCCGTTCAGGGCCAGCGCCTGGGTGACCGCCGCCAGCTCCAGCGAGGAGTGCAGGTCGCCGGTCGTGCTGGCGTTGACCAGCTTCTTGGTCAGCGACGTGGCCAGGCGCGGGCCGTCGGCGAGCCTGGTGGCGGCTCGGTGGCGAGCGCGAGGTTGAACCCGCCGCCGTAGGCCACCCCGGACACCGCGGCGACCACCGGCAGCGCGGAGCTCCACACCTCCTCGACGAGCCGGTGGAACGCCCGCATCAGGCCGAGCAACCCCCGCTCGTCGGCGTTCGCGATGGCGTCGAGGATCGAGTGCGCGTCGCCGCTCCGGAGTCGGTGCCGGTCAGCTCGTCCATCGACGCTCCCAACGAGGAATGTCCAGGTGCCGAGAGCGTAGGCACCTGCCAGGCAGGCGCACCCACGGTCATCGCCTTGACGCGTTGGGTGACGCTTCCTAGCGTGGGTTCGGAGGGACCACGACTCTGGGGAGACGCCGATGACCGCCACGTATCCGACACCGGTCACCTATCCGTTCAACGAGCCCGGCAGCCTCGGCCTGCACGACGCCTACCGTGCCGCGCAGCGGGAACCGGGCATGATCCGCGTCCAGCTGCCGCACGGCGAGCCGGCCTGGCTCGCCACCCGCTACGCCGACGCGCGGCTCGTCCTCGGCGACAACCGGTTCAGCCGCGCCGAGGCGCGCACGCACGACGCGCCGCGCATGCGCGACGGCCAGCTCGACTCCGGCATCCTCTCGATGGACCCGCCCGAGCACACCCGGCTGCGCACGCTGGTGGCCAAGGCGTTCACCGTGCGCCGGGTCGAGGAGCTGCGACCCCGCGGGCGGGACATGGCCGAGGGGCTGGTCGACGACATGGTCGCCGCCGGTCCTCCCGTCGACCTCGTCGACGCGTTCGCGCTGCCGCTGCCGGTCGCGGTGATCTGTGAGCTGCTGGGCGTGCCGGTCGAGGACCGCGGCCGGTTCCGTGTCTGGAGCGACGACGCGCTGTCCACCAGCCGGCTCACCGCCGAGCAGTTCGCGGCGAGCCGGGAGGAGATGCGGGCCTACATGTCCGGGCTCATCGCCCGGCACCGCGCCGAGCCCGCCGACGACCTGATGACCGCGCTGATCGAGGCGCGCGACGAGCGCGACCGGCTCAGCGAGCTGGAGCTGGTCGACCTGTGCGCGGGCATCCTGGTGGCCGGGCACGAGACGACCGCCAGCCAGATCCCCAACTTCGTGCTCACCCTCCTGGACCACCCCCGCCGGCTCGCCCGGCTGCGCGAGGACCCGTCGCTGCTGGCCGGCGCGGTGGAGGAGCTGATGCGGTTCGTGCCGCTGGGCGCCGGGGCAGGCTTTCCCCGCTACGCCACCGAGGACGTGCTCGTCGGCGACGTGCTGGTGCGGGCGGGCGAGCCCGTGATCGTCGCGATCGGGGCGGCCAACAGGGACGCGCTGCGCTTCGACGACGCCGACGAGCTGCGCGTCGACCGGCCGGCCGCCCAGCACCTCGGCTTCGGCCACGGGGTGCACCACTGCCTCGGCGCGGCGCTCGCCCGGATGGAGCTGCAGGAGGCGCTGCGGGTGCTCTTCACGCGGCTGCCTGGGCTGCACCTGGCCGGCGACGTCGAGTGGAAGTCGGAGATGCTGGTGCGTGGCGCGGTCACGATGCCGGTGGGATGGTGAACGCATGACCTGGCATCTCGAGGTGGACGAGCAGACGTGCATGGCATCGGGCATGTGCGCAGGGCTGGCCCCGGAGCTCTTCACGCTGGACGACGACCACGCGCGCCCCCTGGCACCGGACATCGAGCCCGACGAGCTGGCCCTGGACGCGGCCGACTCCTGCCCGACCGTGGCGATCACGGTCACCGACGGCGGCAAGGAGATCGGACCCCGCCCCTGAGAGGCCCCTGAGAAGTCCCTGTGAACCCGGTCGTAACGGGCACAGCGCGGTTTCCCGCCGCGTTGATCCGGGTAGCACCACTTCACCTGGAGGTGACCTTGATGACGGCAGCGTTCGCGACGAACCCGTCGACCACCAACCTGCCGACCCTGCCCGACGGCTGGCCGATCGGCTCCTACGACACGTACAAGGAGGCCCAGCGGGCCGTCGACCACCTGGCCGACAGCGAGTTCCCCGTGCACGACGTCACGATCGTCGGTGTCGAGCCGATGGTCGTCGAACGAGTCGCGGCCCGGTTGACCTGGGGCCGCGTGCTCGGCGCGGGTGCCGCGTCCGGCGCGTGGCTGGGTCTGTTCGTCGGGCTGCTGTTGAGCCTGTTCACGCCCGGCGCCGGCCTGTTCCCGATCCTCATCGGGCTGGGCTCCGGGGTCGTGTTCGGCCTCGCGTCGGCCGCGGTGCGCTACGGCGCCACCCGTGGGCAGCGCGACTTCGTCTCGCACAGCCAACTCGTGGCTCGGCGCTACGACGTCCTCAGCAAGCCGCGCAACGCCGAGCAGGGCCGGAACCTGCTGGCATCCCTGTCGATGCGGCCGAACCCGGCACGTTGACCGACACTTTCCGCGACGTTCAGCACCGAGTCGCGGGATGGCAAGAATGCCCTGGTTACCTCGTCCTCACGTGAGTTGATCACTGTGCGGGCGAGGCCATGGCGTGGTCGCGAACCTGTTGGACCGTCGGCGATTGTTGATCGGGCTCGAGCTGCCGGCCGTCACCGACCAGTCGATCTGCGGGAACCGTTGCGCCATCGCGGGATCGGTGAACGCCGGCCGGAGCCCGGCCAGGATCTCGGGCGTCGTCGATGGCCGCACGGACTCGTCCGTCGAGACGTCGCCGACCGGCACCAGGTGGCCGGCACCAGGTGGCCGGCGAACCGGCCGTCCGCGTGCGCGGCGGCGGCGCGGTGGCGCGACTCGGCCGCGAGCTCGTCCATCGCCGCCCGGCTGATCCCCACTTCGCCGCGCTGAGCTCCGCGCTGATCCCCTGCGGCACCAGCCCGTCCGGGTAGCGCGCGGCGATGTCCGGCTTGCCCTTGCCGATCGGGGTCCGCACGGCGTCGACGATGACGGCGTCCCGCATGGCACCCACCTCCGATGTCAGGTTTGATAATCCAACCATCTCACCGAGTAGGTTGGATTTCAAGACTAACCCGGGCTAGCGTGACGGGCATGACGGGTCGCGAGTGCTCGATCGCCAACGCGCTGGCCGTGGTCGGCGAGCGCTGGAGCCTCCTCGTACTGCGCGAGGCGATGTTCGGCGTCCGCCGGTTCGACCGGTTCGCGCACAACACCGGCGCGAGCCGCGACATCCTGGCCGTGCGGCTGCGCACCCTGGTGGCCGCCGGTGTGCTCGCGCGCCAGCAGTACTCGACGCGCCCGCCGCGGTTCGAGTACGTGCTGACCGAGTCCGGCCGGGCACTGAGCCCGGTGCTGATGGGCCTGACGGAGTGGGGCGACCGCTATGTCACCGAGGGCGAGCCGCCGACCGTGTGGGAGCACGAGTGCGGCGCCGAACTGCATCCGGCGACGGTGTGCGCGGAGTGCGGCGGGTCGGTCGAGGAGACCACGCTTCGCCCGATCCGGCTCGGTCGGGTCCCGACCTGAACGCACGACTCGCGGGTCCCGAGCGTTGGACTCGCGGGTCCTGGGCGTTGGACTCGCGGGGTCAGGGGCGGTAGCGCTCGGGGGCGTCGGCGTAGGCGGCGCGGCAGCCGGGGCCGCAGAAGTACACCGTCACTCCTTCGTCCACAAGGGACAGTGCGGTCTCGCTGACCGCGACCGTCATGCCGCACACCGGGTCCACCGCCTCGGCCGCCAGCACGACCGGCTCGCCGGGTGCCGGCACCCAGACCCGGGACGAGATCAGCTCCGCGTACACCGACAGGGCCACCTCGGGCGGCGTCCGCGCGCCGATGTCCAGCCCGGCGGGGGTGTGCACGCGAGCCCGCTCCGACTCGGAGACCTCCAGCGACGCCAGCACCGCCTGCCCCCGCCGCCGGCTCGCGACCAGCCCGACGTACGGCACGCCCGCCCGCAACGCCGCCACCAGCACCGGTTCCTCGTCCCGCCCGTGCGACGCGACGATCAGCGCGCCCAGGTCGTCGGGCAGCGCGTCGTCGGGCGCCGGGTCGCCGAGGACGGGCCGGCGCACGTCGTGGCCCAGCGCGCGGCCGATCTCGACCAGCGCGCGGGCGACGGGTGCATCGCCGTGCACGTGGACCAGCATCGGCGGCAGCATCGCCTCCAGGAAGATGTCCAGCGAACCGCCGGACAGGCACGGGTTCCCGACCGTCACCAGCCCTTCGGCCACCGTCTCGGACACGGCCGTCGGAGTGATCCGCAGCAGCGTCGACTCGCCGGTCGCCAGCAGCCGAAGACCCTGCAGCCGCACGGTGGACTCGGCACACGTGCCACCGACGAAACCCTCCATCGACCCGTCCGGCAACACCAGCGCCCGGTCGCCCGGCTTGGCGCTCGTCGGCCGCTCCGCCCGCACGACCGTCGCCAGCACGAACGGCGTCCGGCCCGAGCGCAGCGCGTCGACCCTCGTCAGCACGGACATTCCGGCCACCTCCTCCGAACAGAGTCACTCGATCGCCAGGTCGCCCCGCAGCGGCCGGCCCTGGATCGCGCGCCACACCGCGGCCGGTGTGAGCGGCATGTCGGCGTGCCGCACCCCGAACGGGGCCAGCGCGTCCATCACCGCGTTCACCACCGCGGCCGGCGAGCCGACCGTCGCGCTCTCCCCGACTCCCTTGGCCCCCAACGGATGGTGCGGCGACGGCGTGACCGTCTCACCCAGCTCCCACGACGGGCAGTCCACCGCCGTCGGCAGCAGGTAGTCCATGAAGGACCCGCCGAGGCAGTTGCCGTCCGTGTCGAACGCCATCAGCTCCATCAACGCCATCCCGACCCCGTCGGCCAGGCCGCCGTGCACCTGACCCTCCACTATGGACGGGTTGATCCGCACTCCGCAGTCGTCGACCGCCACGAACCGGCGCACCAGCACCTTGCCCGTGCCCGGATCCACCTCGACCACGCAGATGTAGGCCCCGAACGGGAACGTCAGGTTCGGCGGGTTGTACACACAGGACGCGTCAAGGTGCCCTTCGACGCCGTCGGGCAGGTCCAGGCTGGAATGCGCGGCCATCGCGATCTCCTGCAGCGACGCGCCGGCGATCGGGTCGCCCCGCACCGACCACCGGCCGGGCGACCACTCCAGGTCCGCCGGGCTCACCTCGAGCATCGCCGACGCCACCAGCCTCGCCCGCTCCCGCACCTTCCGCGCGGCCACCGACGCCGCCGCGCCGGACACCGGGGTCGACCGTGAACCGTAGGTCCCCAGGCCGAACGGCGTCAGGTCGGTGTCGCCGTGCACCACGTCCACGTCGTCCGGGCTGATGCCGAGCTCGTGCGCCACGATCTGCGCGAACGTCGTCTCGTGCCCCTGCCCCTGCGACTGCACGGAGATCCGCAGCACCGCCTTGCCGGTCGGATGAACCCGCAGCTCGGCGCCGTCGGCCATGCCGAGCCCGAGGATGTCCATGTGCTTGCGCGGCCCGGCACCCACTGCCTCGGTGAAGAAGCTCAGGCCGATCCCCACGTACTCGCCGCGCTCCCGGCGCCGCGCCTGCTCCTCCCGGAGCTCGGCGTAGCCGGCGATCTCCATCGCGAGCCGCAGCGCCTTCGGGTAGTCACCCGAGTCGTACTCCCAGCCCGTCGAGCAGACGTACGGGAACTGCTCGGGCCGCAACAGGTTCTGCAGCCGCAGCTCGGCCGGGTCGCGGCCCAGCTCGCGCGCGAGCAGGTCCACCAGCCGCTCGACCAGGAAGGACGCCTCGGCGATGCGGAACGAGCACGCGTAGGCCACCCCGCCCGGCGCCTTGTTGGTGTACACGCCGGTCACCGCGCAGTGCGCGGCCCACAGGTCGTAGGAGCCGGTGACGATGTGGAAGAAGCCCGCCGGATACTTCGACGGCTGGGCGGTGCCGTTGAACGCCCCGTGGTCGGCCAGCACCCGCACCCGCAGACCCAGGACCCGACCGTCCGATGTGGACGCGATCTCGCCGTGCATGTGGTAGTCGCGGGCGAACGCCGTCGTCATCAGGTTCTCCGAGCGGTCCTCGGTCCACTTCACCGGCACCCCGGTGACCATCGAGCCGACCACCGCGCACACGTACGCCGGGTAGATCGCGACCTTGTTGCCGAAACCGCCGCCGATGTCCGGCGAGATGATCCGGATCCGGTGCTCGGGGATCCCGGACACGATCGCGAGCAGCGTGCGGTGCGCGTGCGGGGCCTGGGTCGTCGACCACATGGTGAGCTTGCCGGTCACCGGGTCGAGGTCCGCGATCACGCCGCAGGTCTCCAGCGGCGCCGGGTGCACCCTCGGGTACAGCACGTCCTGGGCGAGCACCACGTCCGCGGCCGCGAACACCGCGTCGGTGGCCGCTCGGTCGCCGGCCTCCCAGTCGAAGATGTGGTTGTCCTGCTTGCCGTCGAGGTCGTCCCGGATCACCGGGGCGTCCGCGTCGAGCGCGGTCCGCGCGTCGACGACCGGGTCCAGCGGCTCGTACTCGACGTCGATCAGCGCCAGCGCATCGCGTGCGGAGTACCGGTCCTCGGCGACGACGAAGGCCACCTCCTGGCCCTGGAACCGGACCTTGTCGGTGGCGAGCACCGCCTGCCGGTCGGCGGACAGCGTCGGCATCCACGCGAGCCCCCGCTCGGCCAGGTCGGCGCCGGTGAGCACCGCGCGGACCTTCGGGTGCGCCTCGGCCGCGGACGTGTCGATCGAGACGATCCGCGCGTGCGCCAACGGGCTGCGCAGCACCGCGGAGTGCAGCATGCCCGGCAGCCGCACATCGTCCACATAGGTCCCCCGGCCGCGCACGAACCGCGCGTCCTCCTTGCGCTGCATCCGGCCGAAGCCCATGGGCGGCGGGGTGGTCGTCGTCATGACGCCGCCTCGTGCTCGGCCGCCCACCGGATCGAGCGGACGATGTTCTCATACCCCGTGCACCGGCACAGCTGCCCCGACAGCGCCTCCCGAATGTCCTCTTCGGACGGATCGGGGTCCTGGTCCAGCAGCCAGCGCGCGGTCATCATCATCCCCGGCGTGCAGAACCCGCACTGCAGCCCGTGGCACTCGACGAACCCGCGCTGCACCGGGTCGAGCGCCGGGCCGTGGGCAAGTCCCTCGACCGTGCGGACCTCGCGCCCGTCGGCCATCACCGCGAGCACGGTGCACGACTTCACCGGCACGCCGTCCAGGTGCACCACGCACACCCCGCAGTTGGAGGTGTCGCAGCCCCAGTGGGTGCCGGTCAGCTCGAGGTCGTCGCGCAGGAAGTGGACGAGCAGCAGCCGGGGCTCGACCTCGCGCACGTACTCGGTGTTGTTGACGGTGACCACGATCTGCATCACCTCACCCGCCCGGCCGCGCGGCCGACCGCATGCCTCAGCGCCCTGGTGACGAGCTCGCCGGCCAGATGCCGCTTGTAGTCGACGGGTCCGCGCTGGTCGGCGGCGGGCCGGCAGTGCTCGGCGGCGATCCGGCCGGCCTCGACGAACCCGGCCTCGGTCGGCGGCCCGCCGCGGAGGAAGTCCTCGGCCTCGGCGGCGACGAACCTCTCCGCACCCAGCGCGGTGAGCCCGATGCCGACATCGGCGACCATGCCGTTCTCGACCGAGACGACCGCTCCTGCCGCGGCCACCGCCCAGTCCCCCGCCCGCCGGTCGACCTTCACGTACGCGCTGGACCCACTCGTGTCCCGCGCCCGGATCGGCACCCGGATCTCGCCGAGCAGCTCCCCGCCGGCGAGCACGGTCTGGTAGGGCCCGACGAAGAAGTCCCGGGCGGGAACCGTCCGCGGGCCGTCCGACCCGTGCACCACGAGCGACGCCCGGAGCGCGGCGAACACCGCGGACAGGTCCTCGGACGGGTCGGCCTGGCACAGCGACCCGCCGACCGTGCCGCGGTTGCGCACGATCGGGTCGGCGATCACCCGCTCGGCGTCGTGCAGGATCGGGAAGAGCTCACCCGCCTCGGCGTGGCGGAGCAGGTCGGCGTGCCGGGCCATCGCGCCGATGACCAGCTCACCGTCCTCGACCCGGATGCCCGCGAGCTCGCCGAGGTCGTTGATGTCGATCAAGGCCTCGGGGTGGGCGAGCCGCAGCTTCATCATCGGCAGCAGGCTGTGCCCGCCCGCCACCACCGCGGACTCCGGACCGTACTCGGCGAGCAGCGCCAGCGCGTGCTCCACGCTGGTCGCCTTCCGGTACTGGAACGAGGCGGGTACCTGCATTGGCCCTCCCTGTGCGGCATGGTCGGTCGGCCGGTCGTGACCGGGCAATCCAGGGCTAAGTATTCACTTAATCGTGAGCTCAGCCACAATGTGTGCATGACGCTCACGCAGCTGAGCACGTTCGTGCTGGTCGCGAAGCTCGGGTCGGTGAAGGCCGCGGCCACCGCGCTGGGCGTGAGCGAACCGGCCGTCTCGCAGGCCCTCGCGGCCCTGCGCCAGCAGTTCGCCGATCAGCTCGTGGTGCGGGCAGGCACCACGATGCGGCTCACCGCGGCCGGCACCCGGCTGCTGCCGATCGCCTCCCAGATGGTGGCGCTCGGCGCGGACGCCGAGGCCGCTGTCCGGGCCGGCAAGGGCGCCCCCGGCCAGCTGCGCGTCGTCGCGTCCGGCACCGTGATGGAGTTCGTCGCCACGCCGCTGGTCGACGCGTTCGCCGAGCGGTCCGGCCGCAAGATCGACACCACGGTCGGCATGGCGGCCACCGCCGAGATGCCGGTGCTGCTCGCCAACCGGTTCGCCGACGTGGCGCTCGGCCCCAACCTCGGCCGGTCGGTCGGCGACACCGCCGACCCCGAGCGGGGCAGCGAGCTGATCTCCGAGCCGGTGTTCCGCACCCACCTCGTCGTGGTCGCCGGCGCCGCGCCGCTGCCCGGCGGCCCCGCGCACTGGTCGTGGCTCGTCGACTCGACGGCCACCGACCCGGCGAGCGACTCGGGCCGGCTGCTGCGCAGGCTGCACGTCGCCGAGTCGCGGGTCCGGGTGTTCGCGAGCCTCACCGCGGCGTGGGCCGCGGCCGCGGACGGCGCCGGGGTCTCGGTCGCGCCCGCCCACCTGGTCACCGCCCGGCTGCGCCGCGGCGAGCTGCGAGTGGTCAACACCGCGGCCACCCCGGCCGACGCCACCTGGTACCTGACCACGCTCATGCCGGAGCGGCGGTCGATCGCGGCCGAGACGTTCCGGCACTACCTGTCCTCGGCCGCCGCGCTGCGGGTGATGCGCGAGCCGGGCGCGGGCGTGCCGCCCTCGAAGTTCCGTCCGCCGGTGTACGTGACGCTCTGGAGCTAGCAGTCCGGACAGCCCCGCACTGACCAACAGAAACCTCAGGGGCACCGTGACGCAACCCAGCCACAAGTACGTGGCCAACCGCACCATCCGCCGGAACGCGGCCAACACATAGAAATCCCGGGGAGGCGGAACAGCGCGATTAAGCATTCGGTTACCCGCGGCTTGCTGGCGGTGACCCGGGTCACGACGATCACCATATGGAGCCTCGCACCGACGCTGGCAACCCTCGCATGTACGAGCTCATCGAGCACGCGCCCAGAACCGGGAAGAGCCCCACCATCTGGGCCTTTCCCGCGGTCGTCGACTGGCTGAAGGTCGCGGGCCAGCCCGTGCAGGGACCGTGGCCGCCGCACCAGGAACCCCGTCCGGACCCGACCGACGAGTCGCTGCCGGTCGCGATCCCCGAACCTCCCACCACGTAAGGGGCCTCGATGTACCCCGCTCGGTTCCGTTACGAGGCACCGCGTTCGCTGGACGAGGCGCTCGACCTGCTGCGGACCTACGGCGACGGGGCGAAGGTGCTGGCCGGGGGCCAGAGCCTGATCCCGATGGTCAAGCTGCGCTTCGCCAACCCCGAGCTGCTCGTCGACATCAACAACATCCCCGTGCTCGACTACCACCGGGAGGAGGCGGGCGGCACGCTCGCCATCGGCGCCCTGTGCCGCCACGTCGACCTCGAGTACTCCGTGCTGCTCGGCGACCGGCGCCCACTGGTCGCCAGCGCCGCGCCGCTGATCGCCGACCCGATCGTGCGCAACCGGGGCACGCTCGTCGGGTCGCTCTGCCACGCGGACCCCCAGGGCGACTGGGCATCGGTGATGCTCGCGCTGGACGGCGAGGTCGTCGCGGCCGGCGCCACC
This sequence comes from Actinophytocola sp., assembly GCF_009379765.1. Classification (GTDB taxonomy): domain Bacteria; phylum Actinomycetota; class Actinomycetes; order Mycobacteriales; family Pseudonocardiaceae; genus Actinophytocola. Next base: position 16,055 of record NZ_WHTD01000062.1, read on the forward strand.
GGCCGGCGGGTGATCCCCATGGCGGACTTCGTCACCGGCCCGTTCCAGACCGCGCTGCTGCCCGGTGAGCTCGCGGTCGAGGCGCGAGTGCCGGCGCCGAAGGGCACCCCGTCCGGGCGCTACCTCAAGCTGGAGCGCCGGGTCGGCGACTTCGCCACGGTCGGCGTCGCGGTGGCCGTGGAGACGTCCGGCGGCAAGGTCGTCCGGGCCGGCATCGCGCTCACCGGCGTGGGCGCCAACAACATCAAGGCGGTCGAGGCCGAGCGGGTGCTCGTCGGCTGCGAGCTCGACGCGGCGACCGTCGAGGAGGCCGGGCGGCTCGCCGCCGAGGCCGCCAGGCCCAGGACCGACCATCGCGGCAGCGCGGAGTACAAGCGGCACGTCGTGCGCACGTTCGTCAAACGCGCGCTCGAGTCTTCCGTTCCCGTTGCTGCGTAAGGAGATCCGATGGACAAGCGAAGGGTCACGGTCACCGTCAACGGCGAGGAGCGGGTGGTCGAGGTCGAGCCGCGGGTGCTGCTCGCGCACCTGCTTCGTGAGGGGTTGGGGCTCACCGGCACGCACATCGGCTGCGACACCACCAACTGCGGTGCGTGCACCGTGCTCGTGGACGGCCGGGCGACGAAGTCCTGCACGATGCTCGCGGTGCAGACCGACGGGCACGAGGTGCGCACGGTCGAGGGCATGGCCCGGGCCAGCGAGCTGCACCCGATCCAGGAGGGCTTCAAGGAGGAGCACGGACTCCAGTGCGGCTACTGCACACCCGGGATGATGATGAGCGCGATGGCCTTGCTGGAACGCAATCCCGACCCCACCGAGGAGGAGATCCGGTGGGCGCTGTCCGGGAACCTGTGCCGCTGCACGGGATACCAGAACATCGTGAAGGCCGTGCTGTGGGCGGCGAAGAAGATGCAGCCGGTGGGAGCGTGACATGACCGCTTTGGACGAAGTCAAGATCGGCGGCCTCGGCGCCAGCCGCAAGCGGGTCGAGGACGACCGGTTCATCCGCGGCCGCGGCAACTACACCGACGACATCACGCTGCCCGGCATGCTGCACATGGAGATCCTGCGCAGCCCCTTGGCGCACGCGCGGATCAAGTCGATCGACACCAGCAAGGCCTGGGAGATCCCGGGCGTGCGGCTGGTGCTGACCGGGGAGATGGCCGCGCAGCGCAACCTCGCGTGGATGCCGACGCTGTCCTACGACACGCAGGCGGTGCTCGCCACCGACAAGGTCCGCTTCCAGGGCCAGGAGATCGCGTGCGTGGTGGCCGACGACCCGTACATCGCCAAGGACGGCTGCGAGGCCATCGTGGTCGAGTACGAGCCGCTGCCCGCGATCGTCAACCCGGAGCAGTCGCTCGCCGCGGACGCGCCGCTGATCCGCGACGACAAGGAGGGGCAGACCGACAACGTCTGCTACCAGTGGGAAGTGGGCGACAAGGAGGGCACCGACCGGGCGTTCGCGGAGGCCGACCTGGTGTCCCGGCTCAAGCTCCACTACCCGCGCTCGCACCCGTCGCCGATCGAGTGCTGCGGCTCGATCGCCAACTTCGACCCGGCGACCCAGAAGCTGACCGTCTACATGACGACCCAGGCGCCGCACATCATCCGCGCCGCCGTCGCGCTCGTCGCGGAGCTGCCCGAGCACATGATCCGGATCATCTCGCCGGACATCGGCGGCGGGTTCGGCAACAAGGTCCCGGTGTATCCCGGGTACGTGTGCTCGATCCTGTGCTCGATCCTGCTGGGCAAGCCGGTCAAGTGGATCGAGGACAAGTCCGGCAACCTGATCTCGACCGGGTTCGCGCGGGACATGTACTTCGACGGCGAGCTCGCCCTGCGCGCCGACGGCAAGATCCTCGCCGCCCGGTTCCACGCGGACACCGACCAGGGCGCGTTCTTCTCCGACGCGCAGCCGAGCAAGTTCAAGATCGGGCTCGTGCACTCGGCGTTCGCCTGCTACGACATCCCCGTCGGGCACATCACCGCGCGCGGGGCGTACACCAACAAGGCACCTGGCGGGGTGGCCTACCGGTGTTCGTTCCGGGTCACCGAGGCGATGTTCTTCCAGGAACGCATCATCGCCACGGCGGCCGCGGACCTCGGTCTGGACCCCGCCGAGTTCCGCCGGCGCAACCTCGTGCGCGACGACCAGTTCCCGTACCGCACGCCGTTCGGCTTCCTCACCGACTCCGGCCAGTACCTCAAGTGCCTGGACATCGGGCTGAACGCGATCGGGTACCAGGACTTCCTGCGGGACAAGGAAGAGGCGGCCAAGCGCGGGCGCAGGCTGGGCATCGGGATCTCCACGATGACCGAGCCGCTGGGTGCGGGTAACAGCCGGGAGTACGACATCCTCGGCATCAAGATGTTCGACTCGGCCGAGCTGCGGGTGCACCCGACCGGCAAGGCGATCCTGCGCACCGGCGCGAAGACACAGGGCCAGGGCCACGAGACGACGTGGGCCCAGATCGTCAGCCACGAGCTGGGCATCCCGGCCGCGGACGTCCTGGTCGAGGAGGGCGACACGGACACCGCGCCGTTCGGCATGGGCACCTACGCGTCGAGGTCCACCCCGGTGGCCGGCGCGGCGGTGGCCATGGTGTCCCGCAAGATCCGCGCCAAGGCACGGAAGCTGGCCGCGCACCTGCTGGAGGTGTCCGAAGAGGACGTCGAGTGGGAGCTGGGCCGGTTCTACGTGCGCAGCGCGCCGAACCGCGGCGTGACGATCCAGGAGTGCGCGATGGCCGCGTACGGCAACATGCCCGACGGAATGGAGCCGGGCCTGGAGAACAACGCCTACTACGACCCGCCGAACCTCACCTGGCCGTTCGCCTGCTACATCGCGACCGTCGAGGTGGACCCGGAGACGGGGGTGTGGGACGTGCTGCGGGTGGTCGCGGTGGACGACTGCGGCGTGCGGATCAACCCCATGATCGTCGAAGGGCAGATCATGGGCGGGCTCACCGAGGCCTACGCCGTGTCGAACATGCAGTTCATCACGTTCGACACCGAAGGCAACTGCGTCGGCTCGAACTACATGGACTACCTGCTGCCGACCGCATGGGAGACACCGGGTTTCGAGCTGCACGAGGTCGTCACCCCGTGCCCGCACCACCCGATCGGCGCCAAGGGCGTCGGCGAGTGCGCGGCGGTCGGCGGGCCGGCGGCGTTCGTCAACGCGGTGTTGGACGCCCTGTCGGACACCGGGGTGCGCAACATCGACATGCCGCTGCTGCCGGACCGCGTGTGGGAGGCCATCAACACCGGTTCGGACGTGTCCGGCGCGCCTCCAGTGAGGACCGACTGATGCTCATCAACAGTGACTTCGACGTGCAAGCGCCGGTGGACCAGGTCTGGCGCTACCTGCTCGACGTGCCGCGAATGGCGCCGAACCTGCCGGGCACCGAGCTCACCGAGGTGATCGACGAGGACAACTACAAGGGCCGGGTCACCATCAGGATGGGCCCGGTGTCCATGCGCTTCGCCGGCGACGTGGAGATCGTCGAACGCGACGAGGCCAACCACCGCGCCGTGATCAACGCGGCCGGCGCGGACGAGCGCGGCCGGGGCCAGGCCGCGCTGGTGCTCACCGCGACGCTGGTGCGGGAGGGCGGCGGCACCAGGGTCAAGGTGGCACAGGACCTGCAGATCTCCGGCGCGGCCGCGCAGTACGGCCGCGGCATGATCAGCGATGTCACCAACGTCCTGGTGCAGCAGTTCTCCAGGAACGCGGCCGAGGACATCCCCAGGTGGGTTCGCGGCGAGGAACGCCAGGCGGGCCCGGCGACGTCGGCCAGCGGCCTCGCGATCGGCATCACCGCCGCGCTGACCGCGCTCAAGCGGGTGTTCTGGCGGTTCTTCGGGTCCAACGCGCGGCGCCGCGCGGCGATGGGAGGCTGACATGACCGCAATGGACAAGCCGCGTGTCTGCCAACCGCACCTAAGGGGAACGGGACGCAACCCAGCCACAAGTACGTGCCGAACCGGACGACATCAGCACGAGGCGACCACAAGGGTCAATTCCGGAGAGGCGGAACAGTGATGGCACTGTGGTGGATCGGCGCGCTCGTCCTGCTGCTCGTGGTGCTGCCGGTGGTGATCGCGCTGCTGAACCGGATCCTCGCCGCGGTGGAACGGATCCGGGACGCGGCCGACGAGATCCTCGTCGACGGGGTCGCGCTGAACGACGGCCTCGAGCCGGTACCGGGTCTGCTGGCCACGACCGACGAGACGATCAAGGAAGTCCAGGTCGGCGCGGTGCGGTACGCCGGCAGCGTGCAGAAGCTCTTGGAGGGGTAATGCCTGTCGTCGCTTGGGTCACGCTCGTGGCCGCCACGCTGGTCATCGCGTTGACGGCGGTCGCCCTGCTCCGCGTGATCGTCCACTTGAAACACGTGACCGGCACGCTCGACACGCTCATCGGCGGCGTCGAGTCGATCGCCGATCGCACCGGCACCGTGCCGGCGCGGCTCATCTCGGTGAACGCCACGCTCAAGCCGGTGCGCGACTGGACCGAGACGGTCTGAGGGAGGTTCGTCCGATGCCTGACGCCGACCTCACCGGTTGGACCGTCGGTCTGATCATCGGCCTGGTGGTCGTGGTCGCCGTGGTGGCGCTGGTGACCCCGATCATCGTGCTGGCGTACCGGATCGGGAAGCAGGCGCCGCGGATCGACGCGGCGCTGCGGCGAGCGGAGACCAACACCGCGCCGCTGGCCGCGCTGACCACGACCATCGACCACGCGGAGACCATCGTCGCCGGGCTCGAGCGCGGCCGGCACAGGTTGGGAGGCTGACATGGCGGACAACGAGATCACCTACTGGACGGTGATCCTGGTGCTGGGCCTCGTGGTGATCGTGGCCGTGGTCGCGCTGCTCAGCCTGCTCGTGTACTACGTGAAGCTGGTCGACAAGCGCGTGGCGAACGTCCGCGACACCCTCGAGGCGGTCACCGAGAACACCCGACACGCGGCACTGATCCCCCAGACGGCGGTGCGGGTCGACGCGGTGCTCGCGGAAGGCTTGCAGCACCACCTGTTCCTGGGTCGGGCCGCGCTGGCCACCGCTCCGTCCACCGCTGCGTCCACCGCTGCCGGGGAGCCTTCATGAGTACGACGACGCTGGTGGTGCTGACGGTCGTGGAGATCGTCGTCCTCATCGCCGGGCTGGCGTTCTTCCTGTTCTGGATCGGCACGCTGCTGACCCGGATCGCGGCGAGCCTGGAGAGGTGCTCGGAGCACGTCAAGACGGTGAACCAACACGCGGCCGACATCGTGCCCGGGGTCGAGCACATCAACCGGACGGGCAAGGTGGTGGCCTCCGCACTGCCGTTGCTGTACGGCTTCGCGGAACGGATCGTGTCGAACGTGACCCCGGCGGCCGCGCCGGAGGCCTCCCGGGTCGCCCGGCCGGTGTCGGGCACCCGCCGGTCCAGGCTGCACGAGACGGTCGGCTTCAAGTCCGGATGATCCGGCTGGGTTCCCTGGCGGGATACCTCTTCGAGGGCCCGCGGCTGCTCGGCGGTTGGACGCCGCCGAGCAGCGCCGCGGTGTACGTGATCCTGTACCGCCCCGACGCCGAGTCGCGGCCCGACCGGTACGCCGTGTCCTATGTGGACCACAGCGACGACCTGTCCGGCGAGCGCTTCCCGTTCCAGCACGGTCGCGCCGGCTGCTGGGTGAAACGCGCGGGCTCGAAGTGGAAGGTGCACATCGCGACGTTCGAGGTCCCCGGCGGCACGAGGGCGCACAGGGAGCAGATCGCCCGGGAGCTGATCGCGATCTACAAACCGAGCTGCAACCCCCAGCAGTACGACAAGGCATGGCGCGACCACTGGATCGGCGAGTACAAGACCCGCACCACGAACCCCCTGACCACCCCCAAAGACCCCACCTGACCCGCGGGGTTAGTCGGGCATCAGGTCGTCGTGCTCGTTCGTGGTTTCCACGCGGGTTATCGGCCACTCGGGGAGGTCGGCCTTGCGGGCTGCCGCCTCGAACTCGGCCTTCGCCTTGTCGACGGCCTCGTCGCGGGTGTCGGCCTCCACCACCAGCCGCGCGCCGTAGCGCGGGGTGCCGATGCCCGTCGCTATGCCGCCGCTGCCGGCCACCGCGTCGGCCAGCTCCAGGATCTCGTCGTGGGTCAGGACGCGGTCGCCCTCGGCCTCCAGTCCTACGCTCCAGCGGGTCATCGGCACGCCTCTCGGGACAGCCTCTCAGGACAGGGTGGGCAACAACGCGGCGAAGTCCTCGAGGCTCGCCAGGTCGTGGCCGGTCAGCAGCTCGTCGATGTACGGCTCGGCCACTATCATGCCCAGCGACGGCGCGGCCGAGCCGGCGTGCGGGTTGAGCCACACGATCTTGTGGCACAGCCGGGACAGCCGCGCCATCGACGTGGCCAAGAGCTCCGGGTCACCCCGGTCGAGGCCGTCCGAGCAGATCACCACGATCCCGCCCCGGCACACGCCCCGGCGGGCCCAGCCGCGGACGAACGCGTCCAGCGACGCCCCGATCCGCGTCCCGCCCTCCCAGTCCACGACGACGTCGGCCGCCTCGCGCAACGCCTCGTCCGGCGACCGCGAGCGAAGGGCGCGGGTGACGCATGTCAGCCGCGTGCCGAAGCAGAACACCTCAACGCGCCGGGCCGCCCGCCGGGCGGTGTGCGCGAACTGAAGCAGCGCCCGCGAGTAGTCCGCCATCGAGCCGGAGACGTCCAGGATCAGCACCAAGGGCCTGGGCCGGAGCTTGCGCCGGCGCCAGTACAACGAGACCAGCTCGCCGTGCGTGCGCAGCGACCGGCGCACGGTCCGCCGCAGGTCCGGGGCGCGACCCGACGATGCGGCGCGGGTGCGGCGGGTACGCCTGCGCGGCGGCGTGAGCCGGAGCCGGGCCATGATCCGGCGCAGCAGCGCCAGCTCCTCGTCGGTGCACCCGGCGAACGAGCGGTGCCGCATGACGTCCACAGTGGACGCCATCAGTCCCAGCCGGGCCTCCTCGGTCTCCGTGCTGCCCGGCTCGGTCGCCGGCACCACGAACGCCGACTCCGCCACCGCGCCCGCCGGCGTCGCCTTCAGCTCCAGCAGGTCGTCGGCGGGCGCCGAGGCGCCGAGGAAGAACCGCCGGAACACCTCGTCGTACACCGCGATGTCGTCGTGCCTGCGGACCAGCGTGGTCCGCCCACCCCAGTACAGGTCCACCAGATCCGTGGGGTCCAACGGCGCCATCGCACCGCAGAACGTCAGCACGTCGCCGGTCCCCACCGCCACCCCCGACGAACGCAACGCCCGCCCGAAGTCCACCAGCAGGCGCACGAACTCAGCCATCGGGGACGATCTCCCCCAACGACTCCCGCACCAGCGCCAGGTCGTCCCGCTCCTTGACCACCGCGCCGAGCGTGTCCGACGCCACCGCCGGCGACAGGACCGTCTCGCCCAGGAAGTCCAGGGTCCGCGCCCAGTCGATGGTCTCCGCCACCCCTGGCGGCTTCGCCAGGTCGAGCTCGCGCAGCCGGGTGACCGCCGCGACCACCTTGCGCGCCAACGTCTCCGACACCGACGGCGCCCGCAGCAGCACGATCTCCACCTCGCGCTCGGCCGGCGGGTAGTCGATCCAGTGGTACATGCAGCGCCGCTTCAACGCGTCGTGCAGCTCGCGGGTCCGGTTCGACGTGAGGACCACCAGCGGCGGCGACGCCGCGGCGACCGTGCCGATCTCCGGGATGCTGATCTGGAAGTCCGACAGCACCTCCAGCAGGAACGCCTCGAACTCGTCGTCGGCCCGGTCGACCTCGTCGATCAGCAGCACCGCCCGGTCACCCGCGCGCACCGCCGACAGCAGCGGCCGCTCCAGCAGGAACTCCGGCCCGAACAGCTCCGAGACCTCGGTGGCACCGGGCGCGGACAGCGCCCGGATGTGCAGGAGCTGCCGCGCGTAGTCCCACTCGTACAGCGCCTGGCTGGTGTCGATCCCCTCATAGCACTGCAGCCGGATCAGGTCGCGGTTCAGCACCGCGGCGAGCACCTTGGCGATCTCGGTCTTGCCGACCCCGACCTCGCCCTCCAGCAGCAACGGCCTGCGCAACGACAACGCCACGTACACCGCCGTCGCGAGCCCACGGTCGGCCAGGTAGGAACCACCCCGCAGGACCTCGGTCAGCTCGGCGACGGACCCGAGCCCGGGGGACGTCACGAGCGAGGCGCGTCGCGCGAGGAGAGCAGGTCACGCATGCTCTGCCTGTCCGACCGCAGCTTGCCCTCGCGCTCGAGCTTCGACCGCCATGCCGCCCGCAGGTCGTCGTCCACCGGCTCGGCGTCCCCGCCGAAGCCGGCGCCGAATCCCACGTGCTTCATCGCCTTGCAGGTCTTGCCGTGACCGAGCGTGGCATCGAGATCGGCGGCGGACTGCTCCCGCGCGCGCCAGATGTCGTGCAAAACGGACAGAGCCTCGTCGCTCATCACGACCACCTCCTGACCCCGTCCACGCTACGCGGACCGTGACCAGGGCGAACCTCTCCGTTAAGCGATCACTTAAACCCGGCGACCGGAACCGGGTCCGGAACCGGTTTCGAAAGTTATCGCCCAACTCTTGTCGCCATGGTCTAGACCATGGCATTCTTTGTTGCTAGGGACAACAAACCTACTCGTCGGTGGAGACAATGATGTCCACACACCCCTGCTCACGACGATTCAGATACACCGCCGTCCTGGCGGCGTTGGCCTCAGCCCTACTCAGCACCACGGTGGCGATGAGCACCCCTGCCGCCGGCGAACCCGCCCCGGCGGCCGCCCCCGATGTGGGGATCGCCGCCACGACGTTCGCGGACGAGTTCAACGCGCCTGCCGGCACCCCGGTCGACGGTTCCAGGTGGAACATGGAGACCGGCGACAACGTCAACAACCACGAGCGGCAGTACTACACGAACAGCACCGGCAACGCCGTGCACGACGGCCAGGGCAACCTGGTGATCACCGCCCGGCGGGAGAACCCCGGCAACTACAACTGCTGGTACGGCCGGTGCGAGTACACCTCGGCCCGGCTCAACACCTCCGGCAAGTTCACCCAGACCTACGGTCATTTCGAGACCCGCCTCACGATGTCCCGCGGGCAAGGCATGTGGCCGGCGTTCTGGATGCTCGGCACCGGCGGCGGCTGGCCGGACGCGGGCGAGATCGACATCATGGAGAACGTCGGCTTCGAGCCCAACACGGTGCACGGCACGATCCACGGCCCCGGCTACTCGGGCGCGGGCGGCATCGGCGCCGGCTACTCGATCGGCAACCCGTTCGCCGACGGCTTCCACACGTTCGCGGTCGACTGGTCGCCCAACCGCATCGTCTGGTCGGTGGACGGGAACGTCTACCAGACAAGGACTCCCGCCGACCTGAACGGCAACCGGTGGGTGTTCGACCACGGGTTCTTCCTCATCCTCAACCTCGCCGTCGGCGGCTACTGGCCCGGTGACCCCAACGGCAGCACGCCGTTCCCGAACACGCTGACCGTCGACTACGTGCGGGTCACCAACGACAGCGATGGCGGCGGTGGTGGTGGCCGGATCACCGGCATCGGCGGCAAGTGCGTCGACGTCGCCGGCGCGAACACCGCCAACGGCACCCCGGTGCAGCTCTACGACTGCAACGGCACCGCGGCACAGCAGTGGTCGGTGAACGGCGACGGCTCCATCCGCGCGCTGGGCAAGTGCCTCGACGTCACCTCGGCGTCCACGGCGGACGGCGCGAAGATCCAGCTCTGGGACTGCAACGGGACGGGCGCCCAACGCTGGACGGTGACCGGGGCGAGGGACATCGTCAACATCGCCGCGAACAAGTGCCTCGACGCGACCGGCAACAGCTCGGCCAACGGCACCCGGCTGCAGATCTGGACCTGCACCGGCGCCGCCAACCAGAAGTGGACGGTCGGCTGAGCCGACCAGAACACGGTGCCGCCCCCCGGGACGGGGGCGGCGCCGCACCACTCCCCACGACAACCCTGCATTCGTTGAGGAGCAACCGATGCCTATTTCGGCGCGCCCGCGAACCCTGCGGCGAACATCGATCCTGGTCGGCACCGCCCTGCTGACGGCCGCGGCCCTGGCGATTCCCGCCACCCCGGCCCTCGCGGCCGGCGAGCAGGTCGACATCTGGCTGACGACCACCGACGACGCCGACGGCCTGAACGTCACCCGGGGGCTGCAGCAGCAGACCCCGGTCAACTTCCAGCCCGGCAACGGGTCCGGCCAGGTGACGATCACCGTCGACGAGAACACCCAGTACCAGCCGTTCGAGGGCGCGGGCGCGTCCTTCACCGACTCCGCGGCCTGGCTGATGAACTCGTCCGGCATCATCTCCGCGGCCACCCGCGACGACACGATGCGCAAGCTGTTCGACCCGAACAGCGGCATCGGCCTGTCGTTCATCCGCAACCCGATGGGTGGCTCGGACCTCGCCCGGTTCAGCTACACCTACGACGACATGCCGGCCGGGCAGACCGACCCGAACCTCACCCGGTTCTCGATCGCGCACGACATGGCCGACGTGGTCCCGCTGACCAAGCAGGCCGTGGCGCTCAACCCGGCGATCAAGGTGATGGGCACGCCGTGGTCCCCGCCGCCGTGGATGAAGGACAACGACGACTACAAGCTCGGCTGGGTCGAGTCACAGTACTACCCCGCCCTCGCCCAGTACTTCGTCAAGTACGTCCAGGCCTATGCCGCGCAAGGGATCCCGATCAGCTTCGTCTCGGTGAACAACGAGCCGACCTGCTGCGCGAGCTACCCGTCGGCGAACTGGAACGGCTCGGGCCTGCAGTACTTCACCAAGACCGACCTGCTGCCCGCCCTGCAGAGCGCCGGACTGTCCACAAAGGTCCTCGCGCTGGACTGGAACTGGGACCAGTACGCCTCGTTCGGCGCGCCGACGGTGGACGACGCGGCCATCCGCAACCACCCGAACTTCGGTGGTGTCGCGTGGCACGGCTACGGCGGCAACGTCGCGCAGCAGACCGCGGTGCAGAACCAGTACCCCGGGATCCCGCAGTACGACACGGAGATGTCCGGCGGCACCTGGGTCGGCAACCAGCACTCCGACGACATGAACAACATCATCGACTACACCCGGAACTGGGGCCGCACGGTCACCAAGTGGAGCCTGGCGATCGACCAGGCGCACAACCCGCACAACGGTGGCTGCGACGTCTGCACGGGCCTCGTCACCGTCCACAACGGAGACGACCGGCACGGCCAGGTGGACCTCACGATCGAGTACTACACGCTCGGGCACCTCACCAAGTTCGTGAAGCCGGGCGCGCGGCGCATCCAGTCCAACGACAACGGCTCGGTCAAGAACGTCGCGTGGCGCAACCCGGATGGCTCGAAGGCACTGATCGCCTACAACACCACGGGCTCGACCCAGAGTGTGCGGGTCAACTGGGGCAACCAGTCGTTCACCTACAACCTGCCGGCACGGACCTCGGCGACGTTCGCCTGGAGCGGAACCCAGGGCACCGGCGGCGGTGGCGGGGCGACCGGCCCGATCACCGGCCTCGCCGGCAAGTGCGTCGACGTCGCGGGCGCCAGCAGCGCCAACGGGACGCCGGTGCAGCTCTACACCTGCAACGCCACGATCGCCCAGCAGTGGACGGTCGGGTCGGACGGCACGATCCGCGCGCTCGGCAAGTGCCTCGACGTCACCTCGGGGTCCACGGCCAACGGCGCGAAGGTCCAGCTCTGGGACTGCAACGGCTCCGGCGCGCAGACCTGGCAGGTGACCTCCGCGCGGGACATCACGAACGCCGCGGCCGACAAGTGCCTCGACGTCACCGACAACAGCTCAGCCGACGGCGCCCGGCTGCAGATCTGGACCTGCACCGGCGCCGCCAACCAGAAGTGGACCGCCCCGGCGGCGTGAAGGGACACCCGATGAAGAAGAGACTCGCCGGCCTGCTGGCCGGGACGTTGTTCGCCATGACGCTCACCGCGGTCGTGGCCGCCCCGAACGCCGTCGCGGCGACCGGGCAGATCACCGGCCTCGCCGGCAAGTGCGTCGACGTGGCCGCCGCGAGCAGCGCCAACGGCACGGCGGTGCAGCTCTACACCTGCAACGGCACCGCGGCCCAGCAGTGGTCGGCCAACTCCGACGGCACGATCCGCGCGCTCGGCAAGTGCCTGGACGTCACCTCGGCGTCCACCGCGAACGGTGCGAAGATCCAGCTGTGGGACTGCAACGGGACGGGCGCGCAGAGCTGGCGGATCACCGCGGCCCGCGACATCGTGAACGTCTCGGCCGACAAGTGCCTCGACGTGACCGACAACAGCTCGGCCGACGGCGCCCGGCTGCAGATCTGGACCTGCACCGGCGCGGCGAACCAGAAGTGGACCGCGCCCGCCGTGGGCGGCGGCGACCCCGGTCCGGGCCCCGGCCCCGGCGCGCAGGCCGTCGCGCCGTACCTCTACAACGGGTGGGGCAGCCCGCCCAACCCGGTGACCGTGATGCAGCAGACCGGTGTCAAGTGGTTCACGCTCGCGTTCGTGCTGTCCAACGGCTACTGCAACCCGATGTGGGACGGTCAGCGGCCGCTGACCGGCGGCGTCGACCAGAACACGATCAACTCGGTGCGCGGCGCGGGCGGCGACGTGATCCCGTCGTTCGGCGGGTGGAGCGGCAACAAGCTCGAGGAGTCGTGCGGCAGCACGGGTGAGCTCGCCAACGCCTACCAGCGGGTGGTGAGCGCGTACGGCCTGCGGGCGATCGACATCGACATCGAGGCGTCGGCCTACGACAACCCGACCGTCCAGCAGCGCACGATCGACGCGCTGAAGACGATCAAGGGCAACAACCCCGGCATCACGGTGTACGTCACGATCGGGACCGGGCAGAACGGGCCGGACGCGGGCATGATCAACCGGGCCGCGTCGTCCGGACTCACCGTGGACAGTTGGACGATCATGCCCTTCAACTTCGGTGGCAACGGCCAGGACATGGGCGCGCTCTCGACGCGTGCGGCCGACGGGCTGAAGAACACCGTGCGCAACGCCTACGGGTACTCCGACGACCAGGCCTACCGGCACATCGGCATCTCGTCGATGAACGGCAACACCGACGTGGGTGAGGTCGTGACCCAGAACCACTTCCGCACGATGCTGGCCTACGCGCAGCAGCACCACCTCGCGCGGCTGACGTTCTGGTCGCTCAACCGCGACCGGCCGTGCACCGGTGGCGGCGCGGACTCGTGCGGTGGCGTTCCGCAGTCGGACTGGGAGTTCACCCGGATCTTCGCCGCCTACGCCGGCTGAGGGATCCGTGTCGGAGGGCGGCCCCGGGGAGTCTGGACCCCGGCGGCCGCCCTCACCCGCTGGTGCCTCGTCGCGGAAGGTTCAGCACCGAGGCACTAGGTTTGTCCCCGTGATGCCCGAGACCCTGGCGCCGTGGCCGGCGCGTGACGCGTTGCGGATCACCGGGGTGCGCGCGATCGTCACCGCGCCCGAGGACATCCCGCTGGTGGTGGTCCGCGTCGACACGTCCGAGGACGGGCTGTACGGCCTCGGCTGCGCCACGTTCACCCAGCGGTTCCACGCCGTGGTGGCCGCGGTGAACCAGCACGTCGCGCCGATGCTGATCGGCCGGCATCCCGCCGACATCGAGGACATCAACCGGCTGGTGCACCTGTCCTCGTACTGGCGGGGCGGGCCGGTGCTCAACAACGCACTGTCCGGAGTGGACCAGGCCCTGTGGGACATCGCGGGCAAGCGGGCCGGGATGCCGGTGTACGAGCTGCTGGGCGGCCGGGTACGCGCGGCGGCGGAGGTCTACCTGCACGCTTCCGGGGAGTCCATTCAGGACACGATCGGGCACGCCGCTTTCCTTGTCGAGCAGGGCTACCGGCACGTGCGGCTGCAGACCGGCGGCCCGGGGCTCGGCACCTACGGCGCGCCCGGGACGCCTGGCGGCTACCCGCTGGCCCCGTACCCGGACGGCTGGGACGTCAACCGGTACCTGGCGGTGACGCCCGCGCTGTTCGAGGCGGCCCGCACGGTCCTGGGCGACGGCGTCGAGCTCCTGCACGACGTGCATTCCCGGCTGACCCCGAAGCAGGCCATGGTGCTGGCCCGGTCCCTTGAGCCCTACCGGCTGTTCTTCCTGGAGGACCCGGTCGCGCCCGAGCACTACGACCGGCTGCCGTCGGTCACCGCGGCGTCCCCGGTCCCGATCGCGGTTGGCGAGCAGTTCTCGTCGCTGGCCGACGCGGCCAGGGCGGTCCAGACCGGCGCCGTCGACCTGCTGCGGGTGCACGTGTCCACGGTGGGCGGGCTGTCCGCGTGCCGCAAGCTCGTGGCACTGTGCGAGCTCAACGGCGTCCGCACCGCGTGGCACGGCCCGGGCGACGTGTCCCCGGTCGGCGTGGCGGCCAACATCGCGCTGGACGTGACGACCTCGGCGTTCGGCATCCAGGAGGGCCACCTCTACAACGACGCGACGCAGGAGGTGTTCCCCGGCACCCCGATCGCGGTCGACGGCTACCTGTACCCGTCCGACGCACCGGGCTGGGGCGTCGACCTGGACGAGGGCGAGGCGGCGAAGTACCCGCCGGTCACCGGCCAGCACGAACGCTGGGCCGCGCGGGTCCGCCGCCCGGACGGCGGCCTCGAGTCGCCGTAGCTCAGAAGTGCACACCGCCCTGGATGTCGCGGGCCTGGGCGACCCGGCCGCTGACGTTGCCGGTGATCACGTTCTGGACCGACCCGCCGTCCTCGGCCGGGTCCCGCGCGTCGGGCTCGGCCGCGGCCGGGCCCGAACGGGGCGGGAGGTCCGGCGCCGCACCGACCGGAGGGGCGATGTGCTCCGGTTTCCGGTGGAGCACCCGCAGGAGCAGCTCCGCACCATCGGTCGTGTAGGCGGTCACCTCGAAGAAGCTGGTGGTGGCGGGCGAGAGGAAGCGCGGGATCTCGTCGGTGCGATGCCCGGGGAGGACCACCGGCAGGACCTTCGCCGTCCACGTCGCCCGGTCCCCGTGGAGCAGGTCGCGCAGCAGCGCGGCCTCGGACTGGACGCCCTTGTGCTGCTCGTTCGGACCGCTGCCGTCGCCCATCTCGCGATACTTCGGCGAGGCCACGACGATGACGTGGTCGGCGTCGGTCATCTCCCGGATCGCCCAGGCGTACCAGTCCTGCCGGACCCCCGTGTGCCAGCTGTCCAGGACGGCCTCGACGCCCTGGCCGCGCAGGAACTCCGCGAACCCCAGCACCTCGTCCTTGTGCCTCGGCGAGTCGTGCGTGTACGACACGAACACTCGGGGCGCCATCACGACCTCCAGGTGGCGTCCGGGAACCGGAATGCCGCGGCCGCCTCGTCGATGTCCACGATCGAACCCAGCGTACGCTCGACGTCACCCACCGCATCCGGCGCGCAGCCCTGCAGGTGCGCGGTCGGCAGCGGGGTGAAGTCGAGGCCGGTCATGTTGCGCCACGCGGTTTCCAGCTCGGCCGCGGCCGGCCGGACGGCGACCGCGGGCGCCCCGGCCATCCCACCACCGGCCAGGCGCGGCGAGATCGACTCGGCCACCGCCGTCGCCACGTGGTCGGCCAGCGGGCGCTCCGCGGCCAGCGACACCCGGACCTAGAAGGCACGGTCGGTGTAGCGCCCGACCGCGTCGGCGAGCAGCGGGTGCGCGTGCACGGCGAACTGGTCGGGTGGCTGCGGCCCGCCGAACACGCTGTGCGTCAGCGACGGCCCGGGCACCGCCAGCATCGCCAGCAGGCCGCTGCGGCCGGCCAGGTGGTGGCGCAGCCCCGGGCCGATCCGGTACGGCGCCAACCCGACCGAAAGCGCGGCGCGGAAGTCCAGCGCGGCCAACGTCCGCCCGAGCACCGGCCCGGCGCCGGGCCGCCACGGGGTCACCGCGGCGAGCCACGGGCTGCTGGCGCCGCCGCGGGTGGTGCGCGCGGCGGTGAGCGTCTTGCGGATCTCCACCAGCCCGGCCGGGTCCGGCCGGAACGGCTCGAGGAGCTCGCGCAGCTCGCGGTCCACGGTGACCGGCTCGCCCACCAGCCGCGGCGGCAGCGCCACCAGCAGGCGTGGCGCAGCCGGTCCGCCGCGCCGCGCGCGGCCCGCTCGTCCACGCCGACGGTGCGCACGAGCAGGACCGTCGCCAGGCGGTCGGTGCGCAGGTGGCGCAGCTCGACCACGGCGCCGGCCGCGTCGGCCAGGTCCCACAGCGCACGCAGCCACGGCCGGTCGTCCGGCGCCGCGGGCTCCGGGAGGTACACCGTGTCGATGCTGTGCGCCTGCACGACGTTCGTGGCGATGCCGGCGAAGACGTTGTGGGTCGCACCGGCCGGCACCGGCGCCGGCGCGGCCGGCTCGGGAGCGGCAGGGGTCAGCCGCAGCGCCGCCCACGCCCACCACCGCCGCGCCCCGCCGTTGACCACGATGCCGGCGGAGGTCACCGCGCGGTCCACGTGGCCTGGTCCGTGACCTGGTCGGTGACCTGGTGCTCGTAGCCGGGGGCCGACAGGCCGGGCGAGGGCGCGGCGGCGCCCGGCAGCGCCTCGACCGGCGGCAGCCCCTCCGGGAAGCCGTACCCGACCGGCACCTCGATCCGCTCGACCGCCACGTGCAGGCCCTCCCGGCACAGCGCGTGCACGACCTCCCGCATCGCCCGCGGCCGCTCGGTGCGCAGCATCAGGTCGATCTCGTCGAGGCGACCGGCGAGGCTCGCGACCAGGTCGGCGACGAACCGGCCGACGATCGTCGCCCCGCGCCGGGTCCGGAACATCATCCAGCCGAGGTAGAGGCTCGTGCCGTAGGAGAACACGCTGACGTAGGTGTGGTAGTAGCCGTCCATGAGGATCAGCCGGTTGTTCACCCCGAACCCGCTGTAGGTCCGGCGGGCGCGCAGGCTCTGGATTGGGAGCTCACGCTCGACGAGCTTGCCGCGGATCGCGCTGTACACCGAGTCGCCGGCCGCGGCCCGGTCCGCGAGGACGACCCGCCACTCGCCGATCGGCTCGTCCAGCTTGGCCGCCAGGAACACCAGCCAGAACACGACGAAACAACCGATCGCGCCGACCACGACCGGCCCCGCCGAGCCGGCCATTGCGGCGACCAGCAGCATGAACACGAGAAAGACCAGCGAGCTGACCGCGGCCTTGAACCAGAGCGCCTTGATGGTCGGCCAGCTGACGGACTCGTCGAAATAGGCCTCGACCGGACCATGTCGCAGCGTCTTGTCGAGGTAGGCCGCGTTTCCGTCCCCGCCACGCCATCCGGGCAGCGGCGTCAATGGAACAGTCATCGAAATGATCTCCTAACAAAATGTCCCCCAGTAACGGCGTGAGCAGGTTAGCGAAAGCCTGCTCGCCACCGTTACCGGGGGGGTGGGAGATAATTCAGGTGATAACTGGTCCGGGGGTCGTCTATCGCATGAATTCGGCTCGGTCAGGACGCCGGCTGAGTGATGTTGACCATCCAGTTGATGCCGAACTGGTCGACGCACAGGCCGAACTCGTCGCCCCACATCTGCTTCTCCAGCGGCACCGAGATCGTGCCGCCCTCGGTCAGCTTCTCCCAGTAGCCACGCAGTTCCGCGCCGTCGTCGCCGCTCAGGCTCACCGAGATGTTGTCACCCGGGTGGTGCGCCATTCCCGGCGGCGTGTCGGCGCCCATGATGGTGAAGCCGTGGGTCGTCTCGAGCATGCCGTGCATGATCTTGTCGGCCTCCGGGGAGTCCTGGTCACCCATCTGGCCGAAGGTGTTCAACGCCAGGTTGCCACCGAACACGCGTGCATAGAACTCCATGGCCTGGCGCGCATTTCCGGCAAAACTGATATACGGGTTGAGTCGAGACGCCATCGCACACACTCCCTTGTCGCATCGAGGCAAGCATCCTCGCAGACCGGCGGGGTGCCGACAACGCGAGTTACGGACTCACCGGTTCGAGCAGCAGGACGAAACTCGTCTCCCGCAGGAAGAGTTCGTATTCGGGCAACGTGGCGGGACCGCACGACGCGGTGCCGATGCCCTGCTGTCCCAGGTCGACGGTCAGCTCCACGGTGGGCCCCGGCTCGAGCTCGTTGCGGTGCTTCGCCTCGGCCAGGTCGGCGTCGGTCCAGCGGCGGGCGGCCAGCCCGAACACCGGCGTGCCGCTGATCCGGAGACCGTGCCCGGAGGCATCGGTCAGCGTCGCCCAGCGGACGTCGGCCCGGCGGCCGTTCTCCTGCGGGCGGAGGTAGGGGGTCTGCAGCTCGTCGACCATCGCGTGGAAGGTGCCCAGCCGGGCGGCGATCCCGGTGTCCGGATAGGACTCACCGGGGCCGCGGCCGAACCAGCGCACGTGGTCGAGCGTGCTGGGCAGCGACATCGTCAGCGCCAGCTTCGCGATCGGCTCGGGCCACTCGCCCTCCGGCTCGACGAGGACGCTCAGCGCCACCCCCTCACGCAGCGGCGCCCACCGGTACTCGACCCGCACGCCCCGGTCGGTGGCGGCGGCCGCGACCCTGGTGCGTACCCGCACCTCGGCGCCGACGTCGACCTCGTCGACCCGGTGGGTCAGCCGGTGCAGGCCCATCGCGTGCCAGGTCTCGTGCAGCCGTGCGCCGACCCCGCGGTCATTGTCGGTCGGCGCCCGCCACAGCTCCAGGCGCGGCGACGTCACCGGCAGGCCGGCGAACTCCACGAGCCGGCCGGCCCGGCCGAACGACGCCGGGCCGAGCGTGCTCCCGCCGACCGTCGCTTGTGGACGGACGGGTGGCACCGTCGCCGACCGGACTGGCGGCTCGGCGAGCCGGTGCTGGGCCCAGGCGACCTCGTGCCCGGACTGCGCCCACGGCCCGTCCGACGCGAGCACGGCCCGCACGGTCAGCCACACCTCGCCGGCGGCGGCCGGCGGTGCGGGCAGCGGCACGCTCCCACCGGCGGCCGGCACGCCGACGAACACACCGTCCACGGCAGGCTCGCCGTCGACCTCGATCGTCCACAGGAAACGGAGGCCGGCCAGGTCGCCGCGGACCGGCTCGACCGTCACGGTCTCCTGGTCGAACCGGAACCGCACCGGCTCGTAGGCCTTCTTCACGTCCAGCAGCCCCGGCGACGGGGTGCGGTCGGGGAACACGAGCCCGTCGACGACGAAGTTCCCGTCGTGCAACGGCTCGCCGTAGTCGCCGCCGTACGCGAACTCGAACCGGGGATGCCGCAGTCCGTGGTCGATCCACTCCCACACGAACCCGCCGGCACAGCGCGGGTACTCGTCGAACAACGCCACGTACTCGGCCAGCCCACCCGGCCCGTTGCCCATCGCGTGCGCGTACTCGCACTGCACGAACGGCATCGCCCGCCGCCGCGCGTCCCGCGCCGGGTCGGCCGGCGGCTCCTCGGTCCGCTCCCCGATCGCCTTGTTCTCCTCGTGTGCGGCGTACATCCTGCTGTAGACGTCCACATAGGCACAGTCGAGGTCACCCTCGTAGTGGATCGGCCGGGACGGGTCGCGCTCGCGGGTCCAGTCGGCCATGGCGGCCAGGTTCGCGCCGGTGTGGCTCTCGTTGCCCAGCGACCACAGCACGACGCTCGGGTGGTTCTTGTCCCGCTCGACGGTTCGCCGCATCCGGTCCAGATAGGACTCCCGCCACTCGGCGACGTCGGACGGGTTGTTGCGCCAACCGGCGAACAAGAACCCGTGGGTCTCCAGGTCGCACTCGTCGACCACCCACAGGCCGTACTCGTCGCACAGGTCGAGGAACGCCGGATGCGGCGGGTAGTGGCTGGTGCGTACCGCGTTGATGTTGTGCCGCTTCATCAGGAGCACGTCGGCGCGCATCGTCTCGACCGGCAGCGCACGCCCGAAGTCGGGGTGGAACTCGTGCCGGTTCACCCCGCGCAGCGGCAGCGGCGCGCCGTTCACCAGGAGCACACCGTCCACGATGGACACCGTCCGGAACCCGACGCGCAGCCGGACGGTCTCGCCCGCGGTCGCGACCGTGGCGTGGTACAGCCGCGGCGACTCCGCCGACCACGCCTGCACCGGAACGGTTACCGAAGAACCCGTTGGCAGGTCGGCGATCCCGAGCTCCGGAACGGTAACCAGCGCCGGTGCGGACGCGTCCACCCGCAGGGTGCCCAGGCCGGTCGTGTGGTCATAGTCGGCGTGCACGAACACGTCGTCGAGTGCCTCGGCGGGCCGGCGCGACAACGTGACGCCGCGGAAGATCCCCGGCAGCCACCACATGTCCTGGTCCTCGAGGTAGCTCCCGGCCGACCATTGGTGCACCCGCACCGCGAGCACGTTGCGCCCCGGCCGCAGCAGGTGGCCGACGGCGAACTCGGTGGGCAGCCGGCTGCCGGTGAAGAACCCGAGCTCGGTGCCGTTGAGCCATACCCGCGCACACGACTCGACGCCGTCGAACCGCAGCAGCACCTCCGCGCCCACCCAGTCCGCCGGCAGGTCGAACGCGCGCCGGTGGTCGCCGGTCGGGTTGTCCTCCGGCGGGTGCGGCGGGTCGATCGGGAACGGGTAGACGACGTTGGTGTACGCGGGCGAGCCGTACCCGTAGAGCGGCCAGTGCGAGGGCACCGGCAGGACCGGCCATTCCGTGTCGTCGAAGTCCGGCTCGGCGAAGTCGTCCGGAACGTCCGCACGGGTCGACAGGTGGAACCGCCAGGTGCCGGCGAGGTCGATGCACGGCGCGTCGGAGCTGAGAGCCGCACGCGGCGACCGCACGCCGGCCCCCGGCGCGTGGTCGGCGTAGTACGTCACTGTGTCCGTCCCTGGGGAAAGAGGTGCTCGGCGGTGAACCCCAGCAGCGTGCGTGCGGCGGTCAGGTCGACCGGCACCGTTCGGTTCGGCAGTGCCGCCCGGCGCGGCACGTCCGGCAGGCAGCCGTCCAGCAGCTCCTGGGTCGGGTACGGAGCGAGCGTGTCCGGCGCGGTCACGAAGATCGGGTGGTAGCCGGACAGCGGCACGGTCGCGGCGAGCCAGCAGGCACGGGCCGCGTCCCGGCTGTCCAGGTAGGTCCACAGGTGCGAGATGCCCGCGGCCGGATCCTTGCGGTACAGCTCGGCCTGCTCGGCGAGCTGCCCGTCCTCGGGCCAGCCGAGCAGCGGGAAGCGCAGCGCGCTGACGGTCATCCCGTCCCGCCGGGCCACCATCGCGGCGGTCGCCTCGTCGGCCTGTTTGGACAGTGCGTAGGGGTCGGTGACCTGCAGTGGCGACGCCTCGTCGATCGGCACGTGGGCCGGACGCAGCGCCGCGGGGCCGAACGGCAGACCGGTGATCGAGAAGCTGCTCGCGATGACCGCCCGGGTTGTCCCCGCCCGCGCCGCCTCGTTCAGCACGACGAACGTGGCCGCCGCGTTGCCGACGAACACCTCGTCGCCCGGCAGGAACTCCGGGGTGGGGATCGCGGCCAGGTGGATCACCGTGTCCACGCCGGCGAGCGCCGCCTTGACCAGGCTGACGTCCGCGGCGTCGCCGGTGAAGAACTGCTCGGTCTCGGTGTCACCCGGATCCCGCCGGTCGAGCCCGACGGCGGTCGCGCCGCGCGCGGCCAGCTCGCGCAGCACGACCCGGCCGAGCCGGCCCGCCGCCCCGGTGACCAGGACACGGCTCGGTGTGTGGCTCATCGTGGATCAGCATAGTTCGCGATGTGTGTGCCTCAGGCCGCGGAAGCGAGCAGCCGGGCCAGCACCGGCGAGCGGTTCCGCGGCGACCACGCGAGCGCCAGCTGCCACGTCGGGAGGTCGTCGGAGAGTGGCCGGTAGACCACGGCGTGCTCGTGGGTAGCCGGCGTCGGGGAGATCAACAGGGAGACACCGAGGTCGGCGGCGACCAGCGCGACGATCGTCTGCACGTCCACCGCGTGCTGCACGATCCGCGGCGAGAAGCCGGCGAGGACGCAGTGCCCGACGATCGTGTCGTGCACCGACGGCCCGGCGGCCCGCGGGTAGAACACGAACGACTCGCCCGCGAGGTCGGCGAGCGCGAGCTCCGCGCGGTCGGCGAGGCGGTGGCCGGCCGGCAGCGCGGCGACGAGCGGGTCCCGGGACAGCGTCCGGGTCTCGATCCCGGGCTCACCGGGCGTGGGGCGGAGCAGGCCCGCGTCGATCCGACCGTCCCGCAGCGCCGCCTGCTGGGTCAACGTGGTCATCGCGGTGACCTCGACCTCGACGTCCGGGCACACCTTGCCGAAGTCGGCGAGCAGGGTGGGCAGCGCCTGGAACGTCGCGGACTGGACGAAGCCGACCCGCAGCACGCCGAGCTCGCCGCGGTGGGCACGGCGGGTGTCGTCGGCGAGCCGGTCCGCGCGGCGGAGGAGATCGCGCGCGCCGGGCAGGAACTCCGCGCCGGCCGGCGTGAGCGCGAGCCGGCGGCGGGACCGGTCGAACAGCGGCACACCGAGCACGCGTTCGAGCGAGGCGACCTGCCGGCTGAGCGTCGGCTGGTTGACGCCGAGCCGCACCGCGGCCCGGCCGACGTGCATCTCGTCGGCGGTCTCGACGAACGCCCGGACCTGGCGCATCTCCCGCCATGCTGATGGGCACGTCCACCGACGAGGCGACCTCGTTCGCGATGCTCGACCGCTACCTCGACGCCGGCGGATCGTTCGTGGACACCGCGAACTGCTACGCCTGGTGGCCGGCGCCGGGCAACACCGGCGGCGAGAGCGAGACGGTGCTCGGCCGCCGGCTCGCCCGCGGCCGGCGGGACCAGGTGTTCCTGGCCACCAAGGGCGGCGCGTGGGTGACCGACCCGGACCGCTGGCGGGGCTCGGGCGAGGCGACGCGGTACTCGGGCGCGGGCGCCGGCACGCTGCGCCGCGAGCTGGACGAGAGCCTGCGCAGGCTGGGCACCGACCACGTGGACCTCTACTACGTGCACGTCGACGACCCGGCGACACCGCTGGAGGAGACGCTCGAGGCGCTGGCCGGGCTGGTCGCCGCCGGGAAGATCCGCCACCTCGGCTGGTCGAACGTGCGGACGTGGCGGCTGGAGCGGGTGAGGACCAGCTGACCCACTTGGACACCGCGGGCGCGTGACGCGCATGCCCTACAGGGCGGTGTGCAGCCAGTCCAGGACGACCGTCGCGGTCCAGGACTGTTGCTTGCTCCCCAGTGGTTCGCCGGTCAGCGGGTGGTAGTACTCGGCGAACGTGCCGTCCTCGACCAGGCGCAGGCACTCCGTGCGCAGCCGCGCCGCGTGGGCCGTCCACCCGCGTTGCTCGAAGGCCCAGCCGAACAGCCACGCGATCACCGGCCACACCGGACCGCGCCAGTACTCGCGCGGCCGGAAGCCCGGGTCGTCGGGCGACACCGACGGCGGGATCGCCGCGAACAGGTCCGGGTGCCCGGCCCAGGACGGCCCGCGGATCGTCTCGAGCATGCGCTCCTCGTCCCGGTCCTCGAGGCCGCCGCACAGCAGCGGGGCGAACCCGACGATCGTCCTGGTCGAGAGCCACTCGTCGGTGCGCAGGTTCAGGTCGCGGGCCAGGCCGGAGACCGGGTCGTACGCGGCGGCCACCGCGGCCCGGGAGCAGCGCGCCCAGCCACGCAGCTGCCGCACCTGCCACGCCGGCCGGCCACTCTCCTCGCCCAGGGTCGCCAGGACCTCGCTCGTCAGCGCGAACAACGCCGTCACGAACACGTCGCCAACGAGGAAGCTCGACGTCCGCACGACCTGGTCCGCGTCGTAGCGGACCTTGCGCATCTCCTCGATCAGCCACAGATAACGGTCGTACTCCCGATCGCTGGGCCGCTCGGCGTCGTCGTGCGACACGAGCCCCCGGTCCCGCCGGACGTACGGCGGCAGTTCCGCCCCGGGCACGACCGCCGCGTAGGGCACGTCCCAGCGCGGCGAGTTGTCCATTCCGGACTCCCAGCCGTGCACGATCGCCAGCAGGCCGGTGCCGTGCGGGTCGCGGTGGCGCACCAGCCACTCGTGCCAGTGGTACAGCCGGGGCCACCCCTCGCGCAGCAGCCGGTCCACCGACGGCGACCCGCGGCCGATGTCCACGATGCGGCGCAGCGCGATGGCGTGCACCGGCGGCTGGCAGATGCCGGAGGTGCGCGGCGCGTCGGGCGCGTCGGCGTTGAGCTCCGCGGCGCCCCACCGCTGCGGGCCGGGGAAGTAGCCGCCGCCCTCGGAGAACACGATGTGCGGCAGCATCCCGTTGCGCCACTGCGCGGTCAGCAGCGTCTCCAGCTCCCGCACCGCCCGGTCCACGTTGAGGTGGGCGAGCCCGATCGAGATGAACGCGGTGTCCCAGCTCCACATGTGCGGGTACAGCCGGGGCGCCGCGGTGATCATGGAGCCGATGTCGTTGCCGCCCAACGTCCAGGCCGCGCCGGCGGCGAGCTGGACCGAACCGAGTCTTCGGCGGGGCACGTGGGTGGCGGGACGCACGAGACCTCCAGTGAGGGCGCCGGTTCCTGACGGTGCCACTTTGCACCGCCGAGCACTTATGTCTAATACTTAGACAGAAGTGGTAGGACCTCAATTTAGGCGGGTGCCATGGTCACCGTCAACCAGGACGTCAGCCGCGTGATCGCGGCCGGCACCGCGACGTCGCCGGGAAATGTTCTCGCCGTGTTACGCGACGACGGCCCCATGACACGGCAGGAGCTGCGGGCGCGACTCGGCCTGTCCAGGGCGACGCTGATGGAGCGGCTGGACACGTTGACCCGGCTGCGGGTGATCGACACGGTCGGTCATCGCGCGTCCAGCGGCGGGCGGCGGGCCGCGCTGCTCGGCGCGGACCAGACGTCGCGGGTCGCGGTGGTCGCGCACCTGGGCGCGTCGCTCGCCACCGTCGGTGTCGCGGATCTGCGCGGGACGGTGCTGGCCGTGCACCACGAGCGGCTGCCGCTCGGGCACGAGCCGCGGCACGTGCTGCCGTGGCTGCTGGACACCGCGCGCGAGCAGCTCTCCTCGCTCGACCGCTACGCCGACCTCGCGGCGGTGGGCTTCGCCGTGCCGGGCCAGATCGACCACGAGACGGGCGTGTCGATCATGCCGCCGACCATGGCCGCGTGGCGGGACCAGCCGCTGCGCGACGCCTTCGCCGACGGCCTCGGGGTGTCCGTCCAGCTGGAGAACGACGCGAACGCGCTGGCGTACGGGGAGTACCTGGCGGCCGGGTCACCCAACTCGACGGTGCTCGGCGTGTGGATCGGGTCGGGGATCGGCGCGGGCGTGGTGATCGGCGGCCTGCCGCACCGGGGTGCGACGGGGTGTGCGGGTGAGATCGGGCACATCCGGATCGAGGACCGGGACGAGCGGTGCGGCTGCGGGCGGCGGGGGTGCGTGGCGGCACTGGCGAGCGGGACCGCGCTGGTGCGGCAGCTGCGGTCGGACGGTGTCCGCGCGCTGCCGGACGTGCTGCGCCGGGTCGAGGCGGGCGAGCCGCGGGCGGTGTCGTTGGCTACGGACGCCGGCCGGCTGCTGGGCACGGTCCTGGCGACGGTGGTGACGATCCTCAACCCGCATCGGGTGCGGGTGGGTGGGGAGATCGGGTCGCTGCGGCCGTTCCTGGCGGGCTTGCGGGAGACGCTGGGCGAGCAGGCACCCGAGGTCGCCGCGCGCGGGCTCGACGTCGGCCCGGCGGTACTCGGTGACCTGGCCCCGCTGGTCGGCATGGCGGGCCTGGCGGCGGAGGCCGTGTTCGCGCCGGCCGCGATCGACGAGGCCGCGGCCCGGTCGCGGCCTTCGTGACCTGCCCACGGACCGTGCGGCTCGGGTCGGCCAAAATTTTCGTGGCCTTTCTGTGACCGGCCTGTCTATTCGGGCGCCTCTGCTTCGACGTGTCCATGACAGCAGCTCACGAAAGGACAGTCCGATGGCCACCACGCTGACCCTGGTCGATGGCGATCTCCCATCCCGGACTGCTCCCGCTTCCACGCCGGCCGCCACGCTCGGCGACGCGCTGGCCGCC
>NZ_WHTD01000018.1 GCF_009379765.1 Actinophytocola sp.
GGGCACGGCGTCGAGGCGGAAGCCGTCGATACCGAGGTCGAGCCAGAAGCGCAGGACGTCGATCATCGCGTCGGCGACTTCGGCGCTCTCGTAGTTGAGGTCGGGCTGGTGGGAGAAGAACCGGTGCCAGTAGAACTGCCCGCGGACCGGGTCGTACGTCCAGTTCGAGGACTCGGTGTCGACGAAGATGATCCGCGCGTCGGGGTAGTTCTCGTCGGTGTCGGACCACACGTAGTAGTCGCCGTACGGGCCGTCCGGGTGCTGGCGGGACTCCTGGAACCAGGGGTGGGCGTCGCTGGTGTGGTTGAGCACCAGGTCGGTGATGACCCGCAGCCCGCGGCGGTGGGCCTGGTCGAGGAGGTGCACGAGGTCCTCGACGGTGCCGAACTCGGGGAGCACGGCGCGGAAGTCGGAGATGTCGTAGCCGCCGTCGCGCAGCGGGGAGGCGTAGAAGGGCGGGAGCCAGAGGCAGTCCACGCCGAGCCACTGGAGGTAGTCCAGCTTGTCGGCGAGGCCGCGCAGGTCGCCGGTGCCGTCGTTGGTGAAGTCGTTGAACGCGCGGACCAGCACCTCGTAGAAGACCGCGGTCTTGTACCAGTCGGGTGCCTTGGGTGCCGAGCGCGCGTGCCCGAACTCGCCGGACTGCGGCTCGACGAGGTGACCGTCGGAGGTGAGCGACTCACCCGTGTGCGGCACGCCGTCCAGGCCGAGTTCGGCGTCCGGACGTGTCGTCTCGGGAGATTCGGTCATCCCCGTTCCCTCACCTAACTCCTCGGGCACGCGGCGTCGTCGTCACGTGGTTTGCGATCATGGTGCCAGGTCCTCCCCGGCGCTCTTCTCCATGGTCACCGCTGTGCCGAGATCTTGCACGGTGCCGCCGGACCACCGGCCCGGCGGCACCGTCGCTTGTGGAGCGAGCTCAGGCTCGGTAGGCCGTCCAGGCGCTCAGGATGCGCGATGCCTGGCCCGGGGTGAACTGGTTGTAGCAGGGGTCGTAGGAGTAGTCCATGTAGTTGTGGATCGGGTCCAGACCGGTGGTGCCCCTGCAGGTGTCCTTGCCCTCCGGGCAGCCGCTCGTCGCCGTCCGCTGGGCCGGGGTGTCCGCCACCAGGTCATTGTCCTTGCTGCAGCCGCCCTGGAAGGTGTGGTACAGCCCGGCCCAGTGGCCCGCCTCGTGCGAGGCGGTCTTGCCGAGGTTGTAGTTGTCGATCGGCCCGCCGGGCAGCGAGCCCCACTGGATCACGATGCCGTCGAGCTCCGGGTCGGCGGCGTACCACCAGGGGAAGGTGGCGTAGCCGAGGTAGCTGGTGTTGGTCGACCAGATGTTGAGGGTGCGCGAGTCACCCTCGTGGGTCGCGGTCTTGAGCGCGGCCTCGCCGCTCGCGCTGTCCGGGTCGTTGAACCAGGCGTCGTTCTGCCAGCGCCGCACGGCCTGGAGGGTGAACTGCATCTCGGTGTTCGCCGCGGTGCCCGGGGCCTCCTGACCGGCGAAGTCCTGGTTCATCTCGGCGATCTGGGCGTTGATGGCCGAGTCCGACACGTTGCCCGTGCCGTCCGAGGCGTAGACGACGTGGAAGACGACCGACACGTTCATCGCCGCCGCCGCGACGGGCTTCTTGCTCGCCAGGCGCGAGCGCATCTGCGCGTCGACCGCGGCGACCTCCTTCTGGGACACCTCGTTGCGCTCGTGCGCGTGGGCGCCCGGCCGGACCCGGGCGGCTGAGCCCTCATCGGCCGCGCACTCGACGGAGGATGTGGTGGGGGCGGCGGCCACGCTCGCCGCCGGCAGGACGGCGAACGCGGACGCGGACAGGGCGAGCGCCAGTAAGGCACCCGTTGTTCGGGGCTTGGACATGCGGAACCTTTCGATGCAGGGGGCACGGCTGCTGACGTGCCATGCATCGGACCGTACGTCGCTCTGCGTGACTTGGTAAGTCCTTGTCACACAAGGGTTTCGGGGTGACAATTACCGGTTGGGCCCGACCGCCCGGCCGCCCGGCTCAGCGGATCACGGTCAGGATGTGGGCCACCGCCTGCGTCGGCTCCAGGCGGACGTAGTTGGCCTGGCCCCAGTCCCACGTGTGGCCGCTCACCTCGTCGCGCACCGCGAACCGCTCGCCCCAGTCGAGGCCAAGGGTCGGCAGGTCCAGCCAGACCGTGCCCTCCTGCGCGTGGTAGGAGTCCAGGTTCACGACCACGATCACCGTGTCCTTGCCGCCCGGGTCCGTCTTCGAGTACGCCAGCATCGACTCGTTCTCGACGGGGTGGAAGCGCAGGGTCCGCAGCTGGTGCAGCGCGGGATGCGCGGACCGGATCGCGTTCAGCCGGGCGATCCACGGCTCCAGCGACCGCCCGTCGGCCACGGCCTCGGCGAAGTCGCGCGGGCGCAGCTCGTACTTCTCCGAGTTCAGGTACTCCTCGCTGCCCTCGCGCACCGCCTCGTGCTCGTAGAGCTCGTAGCCCGAGTACACCCCCCACGTCGGCGAGAGGGTCGCCGCCAGCGCGGCCCGCAGCGCGAACATCGCCGGTCCGCCGTACTGCAGCGACGCGTGCAGGATGTCCGGGGTGTTCACGAACAGGTTCGGCCGGGCCTCGTCGGCGTGCGCGACGATCTCCTCGCCGAACTCGACCAGCTCGTGCTTGTGCGTCCGCCAGGTGAAGTACGTGTACGACTGGGTGAAACCCAGGCGCGCGAGCCCGTAGAGCCTGGCCCGGCGGGTGAAGGCCTCGGACAGGAACAGCACGTCCGGCTCGGCGGCCTTCACCTGGTGGATCAGCCAGTGCCAGAAGTTCGGCGGCTTGGTGTGCGGGTTGTCGACCCGGAAGATCCGAACCCCGTGGCTCACCCAGTGCAGCACCACGCGCAGCACCTCGGCGTAGATGCCCTCGGGATCGGTGTCGAAGTTGAGCGGGTAGATGTCCTGGTACCTCTTCGGCGGGTTCTCCGCGTACGCGACCGTCCCGTCCGGACGGATCGTGAACCACTCCGGGTGCTCGGTGACCCACGGGTGGTCCGGCGCGCACTGCAGCGCGAGGTCGAGCGCCACCTCCATGCCCAGCTCGTGCGCCCGAGCCACGAACGCGTCGAAGTCCTCGAACGTGCCGAGCGCGGGGTGGATGGCGTCGTGGCCGCCTTCCGCCGAGCCGATGGCCCACGTCGAGCCGACGTCCTCCGGCACCGACACCACGCTGTTGTTGGGCCCCTTGCGGTTCACCGCCCCGATCGGGTGGACCGGCGGTAGGTAGACGATGTCGAAGCCCATGCCCGCGACCCGGTCCAGCTCCTTGGCGGCCGTGGCGAACGTGCCGTGCACCGGCTTGCCCGACTCGTCGACGCCACCGGTCGAGCGGGGGAACAGCTCGTACCAGGAGCCGAACAGCGCCCGCGACCGGTCGACCCACAGCTGGTTCTTGCGCCCTCGGGTGACGAGGTCGCGGATCGGGTTGGCGAGCATGTACTTCTGGATCGGCTCGGCGAGCGCCTCGGCGATCCGGGCGGGCAGCGGCAGCGTGGTGTCCCGCAGCGCGGTGGCCGCCGCGACGAGCAGCCGCTTCTCGCCGTTGTGCGGGAACCGGCGGGCGGCCCGGTCGAGCAGCAGGGCACCGTTCTCCAGGTCGTTGGCCAGCTCGTCGGGGCCCTGGGCGGCACCGACCTTGACCTCGACCGCGTGCCGCCATGTCGCCCAGGGGTCGCTCCAGGCGTCGATGCGGTAGGTCCACATGCCGGCCGTGTCGGGGGAGATCGAGGCGACCCAGTGGTCGGTGTTCGGGTCGTCGCAGGTCATGCGGGTCTGCCGCTCGACCTCGTCGTGTGGCCCACGCCATACCACGGTCGCGCCCACCGCGTCGTGCCCCTCGCGCCAGACCGTCGCCCGCACCGGGATGTGCTCGCCCACCACCGCCTTCGCCGGGTAGCGGCCACAGCTGACCACAGGGGACAGGTCGTCGATGCCCAGTCGACCACTCACCGGTCACATCCTCCCTGCACAGGCGCACACCACCGAAGATCGTCCCCCACCACCCGAAGTCTGCCCGGTCCGGTCGGAGCGCACACCGCCCGCCGCCGTGAATTTCCGGATCGACTGCCGATAGGGTCGACCGACGTGAAAGCTGTACGCCGCTTTACCGTGCGCGCCGGGCTGCCGGAGTCCTTGGCCGAGCTGGGCACGCTCGCCACGAACCTCCGGTGGACCTGGCATCCGCCGACCCAGGAGCTGTTCGCGGCCATCGACCAGGGGATCTGGGATCGGCTGGGCGACCCGCTGCGGCTGCTCGCCGAGGTTCCGGCCAGCCGGTTGGAGCAGCTCGCCGCCGACCAGGAGTTCCTGGCCAGGACCGCCGAGCTGTCCGAGGATCTGCGCCTCTACCTCACCGGCGCCCGCTGGTACCAGCAGCGTCGCGACGAGCTGGCAGCGCACGGGCCGGAGGGCAACGGCCGGTACGACCGGATGCCCGAGTCGATCGCCTACTTCTCGATGGAGTTCGGCGTCACCGAGGCGCTGCCCAACTACTCGGGCGGGCTCGGCGTGCTGGCCGGCGACCACCTCAAGGCGGCCTCCGACCTCGGCGTGCCGCTGATCGGCGTCGGCCTGCTCTACCGGTCCGGGTACTTCCGTCAGTCGCTGTCGCTGGACGGCTGGCAGGTCGAGCACTACCCGGTGATCGACCCGAGCGGGCTGCCGCTCGAGCCGCTGGTCGAGCCATCCGGCGCGCCGATCCTGGTGCACGTGGCGATGCCCGGCGGCCGGGTGCTGCGGGCGCGGATCTGGAAGGCGCGGGTCGGCCGGGTGCCGCTGCTGCTGCTGGACTCCGACGTGGACGGCAACGACGACGACCTGCGGGGCGTCACCGACCGGCTCTACGGCGGCGACCAGAACCACCGGATCCGGCAGGAGATCCTCGCCGGCGTCGGCGGGGTGCGGGCGGTGCGGACGTACTGCGAGCTCACCGGGCACCCGCAGCCGGAGGTGTTCCACACCAACGAAGGCCACGCCGGCTTCCTCGGGCTCGAGCGGCTCCGTGAGCTGATGTCGGGCCAGCACCTGTCGTTCGACGAGGCGCTGTCCGCGGTGCGCGCGGGGACCGTGTTCACCACCCACACGCCGGTGCCGGCCGGCATCGACCGGTTCCCGATCGACCTGGTGCAGCACTACTTCGGCGACGGCTCGCTGCTGCCGGACGTGGACCTCCGCCGGATCCTCGCACTGGGTGCCGAGGAGAACGCCGGCATGTTCAACATGGCGCACATGGGTCTGCGGCTCGCGCAGCGCGCCAACGGTGTGTCGAAGCTGCACGGCGAGGTCAGCCGGGACATGTTCGGCGCGTTGTGGGCCGGGTTCGACACCGACGAGGTGCCGATCACCTCGGTCACCAACGGCGTGCACGGTCCGACGTGGACCGCCCGCGAGATGGCGCGGCTGGTCGCCGACGACGTCCGGATGGACCACGTGACCGACGCCGAGCTGTGGGACCTGCGCTGCGCGCTGCGCCGCAGGCTCGTCACCGAGGTGCGGCGGCGGGTCCGGGAGGCGTGGCTGCAGCGCGGCGCGTCGCCGCTTGAGCTCGCCTGGACCGACACGGTGTTCGACCCGGACGTGCTCACCGTCGGGTTCGCCCGGCGGGTGCCGACGTACAAGCGGCTCACCCTGATGCTGCGCGACCACGACCGGCTGCGGGCGCTGCTGCTGCACTCCGACCGGCCGGTGCAGCTGGTGGTGGCTGGCAAGTCGCACCCGGCCGACGACGGCGGCAAGGCGCTGATCCAGCAGGTCGTGAAGTTCGCCGACGACCCGTCGGTGCGGCACCGGATCGCGTTCCTTCCCGACTACGACATGTCGATGGCCCGGTACCTGTACTGGGGCTGCGACGTGTGGCTGAACAACCCGACGAGGCCACTGGAGGCGTGCGGGACGTCCGGCATGAAGTCCGCGCTCAACGGCGGGCTCAACCTGTCCATCCGGGACGGTTGGTGGGACGAGCTGTACGACGGCAGCAACGGCTGGGCCATCCCCACCGCCGACGGCGTGCACGACCCGCTGCGCCGCGACGACCTGGAGGCGGCCGCGCTCTACGAGCTGCTCGCCGGGCAGGTGGCGCCGCTGTTCTACGAGCGGTCCGGCGGCGTGCCGGTGCAGTGGCTCGCGATGGTCCGGCACACGCTGGCCTCGCTCGGGCCCGAGGTGCAGGCGTCGCGGATGGTGCGGGAGTACGTCGTGTCCCAGTACAAGCCGGCGGCGACCGCGGTCGAGCTGGCCAGGGCCGACGACTTCCGCGCGGCGCGGGGGCTGGCCGAGTACCGCGACCGGCTCGCCGGGGCGTGGGGCTACGTGCGGGTGACCGACTGCGAGCTGAGCATCGACCCGGACGGCCGGCGCACGCCGGTGCTGGGTGAGCGGGTGCGGGTGCGGGCGTCGGTCGACCTGGCCGGGCTCGCTCCGTCGGACGTGCAGGTCCAGGTGGTCGTCGGCCGGGTCGCGGACAGCGACGAGCTGTACGACGTGGTCACCGCGCCGATGGAGCCTGTGGGCGACGGGACCTACGAGGCGGAGATCCCGCTCCCGCACACCGGCGCCCTGGGCGCGACGGCCAGGGTCCTGCCCCGCCACGAGCTCCTGGCGAGCCCGGTCGAGCTGGGCCGCGTAGTAGTGGCCAACTGACCCCGGTAACGCCCGCGCGAGTCCAACACTCGGGAACGGGGACTCGCGGGTCGGGTAGGCGGACCCTCATTGGTGACGAATTTCGGGGTATGGGCAGGTCAGGCGGGGGTAGTGCAGGTCAGCGGCGGCCGGGTGTGGCGCGTGAGGTGCCGGTGTTCGACTTGTATGCGCGGTTGTCGTGGAACCCGAACACTCGTGAGTTGGAGAAGATCGAGGACCAGTGGGCGGATAACGCGACGGTCATCGATCGGATGGGCGGCGCGCTGGGTGAGCTGCTGTCCGACGGGTTGTCGGCGTGGAAGCGGGGGTGCGTCGGTCGGGGTGGGAGCGGTTGTTGGAGCGGGTGGAGTCCGGCGAGTCCGGAGGAACGCGCGGACGCGCTGATGGCCGGCATAACGATCGCGTCGCTCGCGATGCCGGCGCGCAACCGGGAGACCGCGCCGCTCGACCTTGACGCGACCGACGGATTCCCAGTTTGCTTCGTGATGCCACGGTGAATGTTGCGGAGGGCACCGGCAGTTGGCTGCGGTTATGAGACTGCTCGCCATCTGACGGACCGATCGCCGGAGCGCAGCGACGTCACCCGTCTTGCAAGCTCCTCGGCTGCGGCGGGCTTGCCGGGCGCGAGGCGGATGTAGGACGCCACCGAGTGCAGTTCTGCGATGTCGCGGAGCAGCGTCCAGTTTCGCCATCGTGTCAAGTCGTAGCCGTACGCACTGAGGAAGGCGGTCCGGTCCGCCTCGGCTTCGTGGAAGTGGTCGGGCAGGCCGGCGAGGAGGTCGAGTTCGCGCGGCCCGAGACATGCCTGGTCCCAGTCGATCAGCACCCAGCCATCCCCGCGCCGGACAAGGTTCTCGCGGTGCGCGTCGGCGTGCACGAGCCCGATCGCCAACGGGAAGGTCGTCTTGGCGAAGGCGTCGACCAACGTCCTGGCTCGGGCGCCGAGCCATGCCCGATCCTCGGCCGTCAGCGCTGGTTGGTGCCGGCGCTGGTCGATCTCCAGGGCTTCGTCGAGCCGGTGTAACGGGCGGTACCGGGGCACGGAGAAGGGCGGTGCTGGCAACTCGTGGAGCTGTCGCAGCAGACCCGCTAGGTCGCCGAGGGTGGGCGGTGGTGTCGTCGGCCGGTACGGCCAGAACGTGGCGACCGCCGAGTCGGCGACGACCGGCTGGTTGCCTGGCATGGGGGGCAGGGCGATGGGACTCGGCCGCGTGGATATCCAGCGGGTCAAGGCGATCACGGTGGCCGCGCGCTCCCGCCGAAGAGCCGTGGCCGGGGCCAAGCGGGCGACGATCTGCTCGTGGGGAAGCAGGTAGACCGCGTTGGATCGATGGTGCAGCAGACGCGCATCGCGGTCGTTCAGGCCGAACGCGCGGCACACCTGCGCGAGCGCATCCAGCCCAGGAAGACCTTCCGGCATGAGCTGATCGTCGCGGGTGTCAGGCGGCCGTGGCCAGCGCTTCGCGAATGCACTGGCGCAGCTCGGCGACACCGGAGTCGTGACCGAATGGCGCCGCCGCGTCCGCCAGCACCTGGAGCCGGGCGTAGGCCCGCTTCGAGGACAAGGTGCTGATCTCGGTCACGGCCTCATGGCCGGCGGCCACCGCGGAGTCCACCTCCCCGACGTAGAAGTAGCTTCCCGCCAGGCCAGGTAGATTGACGGCCCGCGAACGCGCGTAGGCCGACCCGAAGCTCTCAACCGCGACACGCAGGTGCTCGACGGCTATCGGTGCATAGCTCGGTGCCGCTTTGGCGAGCAGGTAGAACGAGTGTCCATGCTGCGCGGCGATCTCCGCAGGGATCACGTGAGCCGCCCACGGCGGCGCAGTTGCGGGATCGGCGTCGGCGTAGAACTGCTGGGCGTCGCCGAGCGCGCGCTGGCAGGGTTCGGCGTCGCCGAGCGATGCGTGACACCAGGCCAGGGTCGCGGCGATGTAGCTGCGTGTACTGGCGCTGACGGGGTAGTTGCGGGTCGTCGCGGTCGCCGCGCCGAGCTGCACCAGCCGCAGTGCTTCGTCCGGTCGGCCCAGGTGCAGCGCTTGATGCGCGAGGTCGAGCAGCAGGATCACGGTCAGGTCGGCACTGCGCGGGTGATCGGCGCGACGAGCGGTGTCCAGCGCGATCATCCACAGCCGGCGTGCGGCTTCGTTCTGCTCCACGTCGTAGGTCATCCACGCGGCGGCCATGGCCAGGTCGGCGGTGGCGAGCAGGAGTTGAGCGCGCACCTGGTCGGAGCACCGAGCATCCTGGAGTTTGAGCACGTAGCCGAGTTGCGCGACTGCTGCCGCCCGGGACAGTCCGCCCCCGTGCCGGTAGTCGGACAGGCGGAACGCCGCCGTGGTCTCCTGGATGGCCTCCACATCGGCGGCGCCGATGCGGCGGGGTGGCGGTGGGTCGCTGCGGACCGGCAGCAGTGTCTCCAGCCGTTCCAGCTCGGGATGGACGCCGGCATCCAAGGTGATGGCGGCGACGGCGCCAAAGAAGTCCCTGCGATCCACCCAACTCACCTCCTCGCCGTTCACGCTACCGGCGGGTGAGGAGTGGAAGCCCAGCAGCGCCACCGGAATGCCCAGCGCCGCAGCGATGCGGGCGACGACCGCGATGTCGCGGAGTTGATGTTCGCCGCGTTCGACGGCGGAGACGCGAGGCTGGTGCAGCCCGATCAGGAACCCGAGTTCCTCCTGCGAGAGCTTGGCCTGGAGTCGAACCGCCCGGAACACGGTGCCGAAGTCGTAACTGGCCAGGGCGTTACGCATGGCCGGCGTGTCGTAGAAGCCGTCTGGGACCGGGCACTGGCCGTAGGAACGGGCGGCACGTGCGCAGGGATCACACAGGACGCCGAGGTGCCCTCGGCGCAACATGCACCCGCATGAGCGGCAGCGGTGCCCTGCGTCGCTGGTCATCGTCCCCTTTCCATGCCGTTACCGGTTAGCTCCTCACGGTAACGCCCGAGGCGACGCCATGGTGATTGAGGTCTCCGATCCCATGTGGGCCCCGCGGTACCCGCCTCCAGCGTCGATCACCAGCCCGAGCAGGTCTAGGCCGAGTAGGTCTATCCGCTGGTGTAGAAGTCGCCGAAGATCATCGCGACGGTAGGTGCGTGACTGGCAACTACTTCGAAGCCCACGGCGTCCCATGTGGGACATGCGGCTACCCCGCACACCACACGCGGCCGTGCGACTCGATACGTCTCGCCGCTAGGCAACCGGACCGGTGCGGTTCTGAGCCGCGACCTCCGCAGGTCCTCCCATGCGCTCCCGCGCCGGTCCGGGTCCCAACGTCGTCGGCCCGGAGGTCTGCGTGATGGCTAGTGTCGTGAGTCCGAGGAACGTTTGCGTTTGCCGGGCCCAGATCGCCCCTGGCCGCGTTGTGGGAACCCCGAATACGACCCGGTATGAGGGATTCCCTCCGCCTCGCCAGGAACGATCTGGATCCCCGGCAAACGTCAAACAACCTCGAACTCACGACACTAGGTCCATGACCTTCTCCGCTCCGTTCACTACTTCCGGGACAGGAACTCGTCGTTAGTGATTCGGCGCCGAGTCGGCGCATTGCGCACTTAGATCGAAGGTCCATTCGAGAATTAGGAAAGTAGCAACCTGGCCCACATGTATTGGCGGGCTTCGATGTTGATGAGGGAGATTGATTTAGATCATGTCTGAGGTGTTTGTGACGCTTGTGTCGGTGGGGGTCGATGCGGGCTGTCCGATGCGGTTCCGGGTGCACGACAAGGACATCGTGGAGTTCTGGGCCGGTGGTGATCCGATCGGCGAGTTCGACGTGAGTTTCGAGGTGGAGGCATTGCGGCAGTTCCTCGAACTCGGCGCTCGTGCCATCGCGGAGGTGGATGAGTTGCGCGCGCGGGAGCAGGCCGATGCTGACCCGAAGTGCCCCGAAGCCAAGGCACACGTGGCATGAAGCGTCGGCGACCGGAAGCATCGGTCATGGTGGAGATCCCGGATTGTCGGATGGAGGCATCGGTCACCCGGGATCGGGCGTTCGTGTTCAACCTGGGATGGCCGCATGACACGACAACATTCGTGTTCCAACGCCGCCGGGCGTTGCGGCGGTTCGTCCGCCTCGCCAGCGACATCTTGGCGGCCCCGTCGCCGAACCACGATCCGACGGACGCGAGCACAGAGATCATCAGTGCGCCCGACTGACCGGCCGAGCACGCGTGATGAGCCCATGAGCAGCGGCCTGGTTCCGGTGGACTTGGCGACCCCGACCGCCATGTCCACCGGTCGGCTTGCTGGCCGGTCCGGTCATCGGGGTGGCCGCTCGCGGGCGCGCCGAGACTGGGTCCGTGACGTCTCCACAGAAAGGTGTAGTCGTGTGGCTACTGTTCGAAGTATGACGATGGTTGATGGTTCGCGGGCCGACGAGTTGCGGGAAGCGATGATCGGCGCGCTGCGTGAGATGGGAGCGGTTCAGAGCGATCGGGTCGCCGAGGTGTTTCGGGCGGTGCCTCGGCACCTGTTCACGCCGGGGGCGCCGCTGGAGGACGCCTACGACCCCCGCGACGCGGTGCACGTGAAGCGGGACGACCGGGGGGTTCCGATCAGCACGGTCTCCTCGCCGCAGTTGCAGGGCTCCATGCTGGAGCAGGCCGACATCCGTCCTGGAATGACCGCGATGGAGATCGGGTCCGGTGGCGTGAACGCCGCGATGATGAGCTGGCTGACCGGTCCCGAGGGGCAGGTCACCACCGTGGACATCGACTCGGACGTGATCGAGCGGGCGAGGCGTCTGCTCGACGCGGCCGGCTATGCGCGGGTGAACGTCGTTCTCGCCGACGCCGAGAACGGTGTCGCGGAGCACGCTCCGTACGACCGGATCATCGTCACGGTCGGTGCCTGGGACATCCCTCCGGCATGGGTGAACCAGCTCGCGCCGGGCGGACGTCTGGTGGTCCCGCTGCGGATGCGCGGACTGACGCGCTCGCTGGAGCTTGAGCGCGAGGGTGACCACTTGGTGAGTCGGTCGGCCATGATCTGCGGGTTCGTCGCCATGCAGGGCGCGGGGGCCAATCGCGAGCGGTTGGTGCCGTTGCGCGGCACCAGAGTGGCGCTCCGGTTCGACGACGGCTGGCCCGGCGAGCGGGTACCGGACATGGACCGTGTCCTCGATACAACACGGGCCGAGGCGTGGACCGGCGTGACGATCGGCGGCACGGAGTCGTTCGAGACGCTGCAACTCTGGCTGGCCACGGCGTTCCCCGGCTTCGGCAAGCTCCGGGCCGACGCCGATCAACGCTCCGTTCTGGTCGACGACGACAACTTGTGGTTCGACTCAGCGGCGGTCGTCGGCGACTCGGTGGCCTACCTGACCACGCGCCGGGTGGAACCGGGTGTCTCCGAGTTCGGCGCCCACGCGTTCGGTCCGCACGCCACGGACCTCGCCGAGGCGATGGCCGAGCAGGTCCGTATCTGGGACCGCGAGCAACGCCACGGCCCCGGCCCGAACTTCGGCGTCTGGCCTCTCAACACGCCTGACGAACGGCTGCCAGAGGGCTTGGTCATCAACAAGCGGCACCACCGCGTCACGATCTCCTGGCCAGCGGCGACCAGCGCCACGACCGGCCAGGGCAACCAGGAAGAAACACAAGGAGAGTGATTCAGCATGACCCTGGCCCTCACACCACCCGCTGAGGAGGTCGACGAGTTCTCGCTCGATCTGCGGGTGATCGAGGACAGCCTTCCGCTCGCCAAGATGTCGTGCAACACCGACGACAACTGCGGTGGCTCGACCTGCGGCAGTGCCTGTACCAGCAACGTCACTCAACCGCTCGGACGTCGAGCGGCGGTTGGGGAGGTAGGACGGGAGGCGGGCGGTGGGCGCGAGGCGGATGCTGTTCCGGCACGCAGGTGTGGTGATGGCGCGAGCCAGCACCGATCCGGGCGGGCTGGACCTGCCCGAGTCAGTCGACCTCGACACCGAGGACGCCCTCGGTGCGGGCCGTGTGTGGTTGGCACACCTGTGGCGACGTGCCGAGGTCCGGACCGCATTGCGGGTTGCCAGCCCGGCGCTGTCGCAACAGGTCGATGCCATCGTTGGTGGCGACCGCGTCGATGCCCGTCAGTTTCGACGCGTGCTCATCACGACCTCGTCCTATCTCCGACGCTGGCAGCGGCGCGCCACCCCGTTCGGCCTGTTCGCCGGGGTGGCCGCCGCGTCAGCGGACACTCCGGCGACTGCGCGGCTCGGCGAGGAACATCAGGTGGCGGCGCGGGCGGGCGCGCGGTGGTTGGGCGAGATCATCGACGGCCTGGAGCAGCGCCCCGACCTGCTGCCACGCCTGCCTGTGGTGGTCAACGACGCCGGATTCACGCGCGGCGACCGGTTCGTTGTTCCCGCCCGGCCCGACGAAAGCCAACCGCGTCGCGGTGCGGCGTTGGACTCCTCCGTCCGCCGCACCAAGGCGGTGGCGGCCGCGTTAGCCGGCGCGGCCGCACCGGTCCTTGTCGCTGAGCTGACCCAACGCGTCGGGGAGCAGTTCCCCGCCGCAGGAGCGGACAAGATTCAACGTCTACTCGCCGAGTTGGTCGCCAGTCGTGCTTTGATCACCAGCCTGCGCGCGCCGATGACGACCGTCGATCCGCTGGCGCACCTGGTTGCCGAGCTGGAAGCCGTGGGCGCCGAGGATCTGCCGGACCTCGCGGAGTTGGTCACACAGCTCGGCGCGATCCGTGAGGAGCTGTCCTCGCTCAGGTCCTGGGCGCTCCCGCCGGACTACTCCTTGGCCTTGGAGAGCGTTGCGGAACGCATGCGTGCGGTGCGCGATGTTCCGGGACGAGTGCTGGCCGTGGACGTGGTGCTCGCCGGCAAGCTCACGGTTCCCGAGGCGGTCTTGAACGAGGCGGAGGCTGCCGCAACAGTGCTGCTGCGGCTCACGCCGTTTCCATTCGGCGACCCGGTTTGGAAGGACTTCCACGCTGAGTTCCTCGACCGCTACGGCGTCGGAGCGGTCGTCGCCGTGCGCGACGTGGTCGCCGACTCCGGCCTGGGGTATCCGGCCGGGTTCCTCGGCGCGCCCCGGCCCCGCGCCGCGCACCTGTTGACAGAACGCGATGTCACCCTGCTGACGCTGATCCAGGAAGCCACCGCCGAGGGCCGCACTGAGATCACGCTGACCGAGCAGGTCATCGGCGACCTGAGGGTCGGCGACCACGCCAAGATGGTGACGCCTGCGCGGGTGGAACTGGCCTTCCAGCTCCACGCCGTCTGTCTCGACGCGCTGGAGCGCGGCCAGTTCCAACTCTGGATCACCGGGGCGCCCATGCACGCCAACAGCGTGGCCGGACGGTTCGCCCACCTTCTACCCGACGAGGACCGGCAACGCCTGGCAACCACGTACATGCCGACGCGCGAGCACACCATCGCGGCGCAGCTGTCGTTTCTGCCCCGCCGCGAGCACAATGAGAACATCACCCGCACGCCTCGTCTGCTGTCGCACGTGATTTCCTTGGCCGAGCACCGCGGCGATGACGAGACCGTGATCCGGATGGGTGACCTCGCGGTCACCGCCGACACCACGCAGATGTCGCTGGTGCGGATCTCGACCGGGGAACGCATCCAGCCGCACATCCCGCACGCGCTGGAAACCAGCACGCAAACCCCGCCCCTGGCGCGGTTTCTCGCCGAGGTGGCGTCCGCGCGGTGCGGCGCCTTCGGCCCGATCGGGTTCGGAGCTGCCCACGACCTGCCGTTCCACCCCCGCATCCGCTACGGCCGCGTCGTCCTGTCTGCGGCCCGGTGGCTGTTGAAGCCCACCGACCTCCCTCCGGCACGCACTGGCACCACGGCGTGGGACGACGCATTGAGCACGTGGCGCGACCGGTGGCGCGTTCCCTCGACCGTCGTGCTGTGCGAGAGCGACCTTCGCCTACCGCTCGACCTGGACGACCGCCGAGACCGGACCCTGTTGCGCACCCGGCTGGAGCGCAACCGCACCGGAATGGTCGAACTCCGCGAAGCCGGCGCCCACGACAGCCGCGCGTGGGCCGGCCGGGCCTGCGAACTGGTCGTCCCGCTCACCGCCGTCCCGAGCCCTGATACGCCACCACGCCCAAGGACAGCGCCGCTGCGCACGGTGACCCGATCCGACGCCCTGCTCCCAGGGCGTTCATCAGTGTTGCGCGCTCACCTTCACGGTCACCCGCTGCGCTTCGACGACATCCTCAGCAATCACCTGCCCCAACTCTTCGCGGACACCGACAACCCCGTGATCCGGTGGTGGTTCTGGCGCCACCACGACCCTGCCCGCCCGGACAGGGACCAGCACCTGGTGCTGTGCTTGCGACTTCGCGCAGCGGGGGACTACGGGACCGCCGCCGCCCAGATCGCGGACTGGGCGGCACCTCTCCGCGCGTCGGGCCTGCTCGCGGACCTCAACCTCGGCGCGTACCAGCCGCCGCGCGGCGCATTCGGCCACGGTGCGGAGGCGGAGGACGCCGTGGAAGACGTGTTGGCGACGGACTCGGCAGCGGCCATCACCCAGCTCTGGTGGGCCACCCGCACCGGGACGCCCAACCAGGCCATCGCCGCGGCGTCCCTGGCGGACCTGGCCGCCTCACTGGCCCCGATCCCCGAAGTCGGGCTACGCCGCATGCTCGATCTCCTCCCGCAAGAGCACGGCAAGCTGGACCGCGGACTCAGCGAGACGGCGCTGGGGCTGGTCGATGCCGATGGCTGGGCGCGACCTCAGCGTCTTCCGGATGGTCAAACCGTGACGCGCGTGTGGGACCAGCGCCGGGCCGCGCTCGCCGCGTACCGAGACCGGTTCCTCCAGGACGGTGACGGCCAGCTGGTGCTGCGGACCCTGCTGCACGAGCACCACCTCCGGGCTGTCGGCGTCGATCCGGGCGTGGAGAAGGTCACCAACCGCCTCGCCCGCGCTGTCGCTCAGCGCCGGCTTGCCCTCAGCCGCCAAGGCACGTCGTGACCGCCACGGACGATGCCGCCCAGCTCGCCGAGACGCTCGCCGCGAAGCTGGCCACTCCCACGCACGACACCGACGACAAGACAGGACGAGAGCAGTCTCTCGCTCAGGGCGCGGCCGGCGTCGCCCTGCTGCACATCGAACGCGCTCTCGCAGGAGTGGGATCGTGGAGCACCGCGCACGCCTGGGTGAGCACAGCGACCGCTCGTGGGATCAGTGCGGCCGACGACACCAGTCTCTACCTTGGCGCACCGGCGCTCTCCTTCATCCTGCACGCCGCCGAAGCCGACCACGTCCGCCGCTACGACAGGGCGCTGTCCACCGTGGACTCCGGCGTCGCCGCTTTGGCACATCGACGGGTCGACGCCGCCGTGGCGCGTGCTCAGTGCGGCGAGGCAACGACATTCGTCGAGTACGACCTGTTCTCCGGTCTGGCCGGGATCGGGCAGCTCCTGCTCCGGCATGCGCCTGGAACCGACGCGCTCGGACGCATCCTCGACTATCTGGTGCGCCTGACCACACCGCGCGCCGATGGCCTCCCCGGCTGGTGGGTCTCCCGCGACCCAGACAGCACCCTGCCCACACCCGGCGGACACGCCAATCACGGCGTCGCACACGGAATCTCCGGCGTGCTGGCGCTCCTCGGCACCGCGCTGCGGCATGGCGTCACCGTCGACGGACATCGCGATGCCATCGCGACCATCAGCACGCACCTGGACGCCTGGCGGCACGACGAGGAACCCGGCTCCTGGTGGCCGGAGTGGATCACCCGAGGCGAACAGCGCACTGGCCGGTCACGGCAACGCGGCCCGTTCCGGCCGAGCTGGTGCTACGGAACTCCCGGCATTGCCCGCGCCCAGCAGATCGCCGCCATCGCCACCGGCGACGCGGCGCGGCAACGCATGGCCGAGCACGCCATCGCGGCGTGCCTGTTCGACGCCGGCCAGCTCTCCGGCATCACCGACCACGGCCTGTGCCACGCTGGGCCGGGCTGTACCAGACCGCCTGGCGAGCCGCCCAGGACGCGCTAACACCCGAGATCAGCCGCCACCTGCCGCGACTGGTCGCATCGCTCACACACCACGCCGACGCTGGCAACCGGGATGACCCCGGACTCCTCACCGGCGTCGCCGGGCTCGCTCTCGCCGCACACACCGCCGCGCGCAACACCGCGCCGATCTCAGGATGGGACGCATGCCTGCTGATCACATGACCACCGTCGAGATCATCGAAACCGCCATCGCGAAGGTCTTGACCGGCACGCCGCTGGCCGACGCCGCATCGAAAGTAGGCATGCAAGCTGCGGCACTGGCCGACGCCATCGAGGTCTACCGGCAGGCCGGCCAGCGCGCACTCGAGCGCCACACCGACCCAGGTTGGTGGCAGGTCTACATCCGCTTCACCGACTGGGACCTGGTCGAGCTAGCTGTCGCCGACCACCTTGCGCCACTGCTACTGCAAGCCGAAGCCGACGGCTTGATCACCGCCTGGTGGTTCATGCGGAAACACCCCTGCTGGCGGCTACGGCTCCGACCCGGCCCGGCTGGACACGCAATGACAGCGGATCTCTCTGCCGCTCTCGACCAGCTCACCGCGGGAGGCCAGATCGCCGGGTGGTGGCCCGGCATCTATGAACCGGAAACCGCCGCGTTCGGCGGCAACCCCGGCATGGACATCGCCCACGACCTGTTATGCGCGGACAGCCGCGCCATCGTCACCATGCTCCGCAGCGACGAAACCACGCTCGGCCGCCGGGAGCTGTCCCTGCTGCTGTGCAGCACGCTCATGCGCGCCGCCAACCTGGAGTGGTACGAGCAAGGCGACGTCTGGCACCGCCTCACTCAAGAACGCCCACTCCCCGGCGACATCCCGACCGGCAAGATCGCTGCGATGGCTGACGATGTCAAACCCCTGCTGCTCACCAGCACCGCACCCGACGGCCCGCTGCTCGGCGAGAACGGCCCGCTCGCCCCCGCCGCCAGTTGGGCCGAGGCGTTCCGCCGAACCGGCCGAGCCCTCGGCATCGCCGCACGCGAGGGCACGTTGCGACGAGGACTCCGCGAGATCATCAGCTACCTCGTGATCTTCCACTGGAACCGCCTCGGGCTGCACGTCCGAACCCAGAGCATCCTCGCCTCCGCGGCACGCACTGCGATCCTCCGCCCGGTATAGGAAGCATGCCTGATGAATAGTCGGTCTCTATCAAGAGCCTGCGCGCAGCGATACCCTGCACGTGGCACTGGATTGGAAACGAGTCGTCCCCT
The DNA here is from genome assembly GCF_009379765.1 of Actinophytocola sp. GTDB lineage: Bacteria > Actinomycetota > Actinomycetes > Mycobacteriales > Pseudonocardiaceae > Actinophytocola. Next base: position 17,862 of record NZ_WHTD01000018.1, read on the forward strand.
CAGCTGCTGCGGGCCGCGGCTACGGCAGGATCGTCACGCAGGCTGCGACGCCTTCGGGGGACTCGCGAGCTTCAGCAGACCTCCAGGCGGCTGCGGGTGCTCGCGACCCGGGGCCACCAGGAGGCGAGCTTCTCAGCCTCGGTGATGACCTGCCGCGCGGTCTGGTTGTCGCCGGAGGCCATGTGGGCGCGGGCGAGCGTGGCGAGGTCGTCGGCGCGGCCGAGGAGGCTGTCGCCGGCGTCGGCGGCCCTGGTGGCGAGCGTGATGGCCACGTCGAGGTTGCCGCGCAGCAGCGCCACCAGCGCCCGCACGCCGTTGAGCTTGTAGCTCGGGTAGCCGAGGGTGGTCGCGTTCTCCAGCGACTGGTTGGCCGTGGACAGGCCGAGCTCGGCGTCGAGGTGCCCGGCCTCGACGCTGAAGCACGCGAGGCTCGCGAGGGCGGCGAACGAGCCGGCCGCCTCGTCGGGTTCCTGCTCGGCGTCGGAGGCGAGCTTCACCGCGAGGATCATCGCCTCGACGTAGCGGCCCTGGGCCTCCAGCACGGACATCCGCGCGCTGAGCGCGGCGCGCAGGTCGGGATAGGCCTCACGCAGCGCCATGGCGAGCCGCTCCGCCGCGGCCAGGTCGCCGCCACGGGCCGCGTCGATGGTCTCGCCGACCAGCGGCGCGGCCTCGAGCTGCCGGGCGTGCTCGTTGCTCACGAAGGGCAGCCGGAACAGCAGCCAGCCGGTCGAGGTGCCGACGGCCGAGCGGCGCGGCAGCATTCCGTAGACGAACTCGGCGACGCACGCGACGGCGAACCCGTGCGCGAACGCCCCGCCGTCGACGTTGGCCGCGGCCGGCACGAGGACGGCGACTTCCGCTAGTGCCGAGCACAGCGCCGACCACCACATCCGCTTGCGCACCGGTGCCGTGGTGGCCCGCACGCCGACGGCCAGGACGACCGGGATCGCGCGGACGGCGACCGCGCGGTTGGGGCGGCTCCAGTCCGCGAGCCGGGGGCCCATGCCGATGACGACCCGCTGCACCCGCATCCCGACCAGCGGCACGCTGAGGAGCAGGCCGACCTGGCTGGCGGCGAGGACCACGAGCAGCCCGACGACCGCGCCGGCGAGCCCTTCGGCCACCCCGCCCGACCACTCGACGACGACGATCGCGACGACGGCCACGATCGTCGCGATCGCGCCGGGTGCGGCGAGCAAGCGAATGATCCTCACGAGAAGCAGACGTTACGCCGCGCGGTGGCGGTTCCCCCGCCTGCGGGGACAGCCGAAAGGGCAATGTCGGGGCGGTCCGCTACCGTTCCGGGGTGGACGATCGGAAAGCGCTGGTCCGCAAGGGTTACGACGCGCTGTCCCGGCGATACGACGACACGTACGGTGCCGACCGGAAGTACGCTCCGTGGCTCGCTTCGCTGACCTCGGCCCTTCCTCCCGCGGCGACCGTGGTCGACCTCGGCTGCGGCAGCGGGGTGCCCGTGGCCCGCGCGCTTACCGCGGCCGGGCACCGGGTCACCGGGGTGGACTTCAGCGCCGAGCAGGTCCGGCGGGCCCGCGCGCTGGTGCCGGCCGCCACCTTCGTGCGGGAGGACCTCACGGCCGTGTCGTTCGAGCACGGATCGGTGGACGCGGTGGTGGCGTTCTACTCGATCATCCACGTGCCGCTCGACGAGCAGCCCGCACTGCTGGGCCGGGTCGCGACCTGGCTGCGCCCCGGCGGCCTGTTCGCCGCGACGATGGGGCACACGGCGTGGACGGGCACCGAGGACGACTGGCTCGGTGGCGGTGTGCCGATGTGGTGGAGCCACGCCGACGCCGCCACCAACCGGGCCTGGCTCGCGGGCGCCGGCGTGGAGGTCGAGCACGAGGAGTTCGTACCGGAGGGGGACGGCGGCGCCGTCCTGTTCGTGGCGAGGAGGCCGACATGATCGTGGTGCCGTTCCACCAGGACACGGCGTTGCCCGAGGGGACGCTGCCGGTGCCCGCGGGCGTCACGGTCGCCACGGACCTGCCGGCGGGTGACCGGTGGCCGCGGCTGGTCGCGTTGTGGGACGCGGTCGCCGCCACCGTCGCCGCCGATCCCGCGCCGGTCGTCGTGTCGGGGGACTGCCTCGTGGCGCTCGGCGTGGTCGCCGGGGTGCAGCGGGCGGGCGCCGACCCGGCGATCGTGTGGTTCGACGCGCACGGCGACGTGCACACGCTGGAGTCCAGCACGTCCGGCTACCTCGGCGGGCTCGCGCTGCGCCTGGTGCTGGGCGCGCACGCCGACCGCGTGGCCGAGCCCCTGGGCCTCCGCCCGATCCCCGAGCGCCGCGCCGTCCTGGTCGACGCCCGCGACCTCGACCCGGCGGAGGCCGACTATCTCGCCGCCAGCGACCTCCGCCACTGCCCGGTGACCGACGTCGAGCCGCCGGACGGACCCCTGGTCCTCCACGTCGACGTGGACGTGATCGACAGCGCCGAGCTGCCCGGCCTGCTGTTCCCGGCCCCCGACGGCCCCTCGACCGCCACGGTCGTGACGGCGGTCCGGCGCATCGTCGCCACCGGCCGGGTGGCCGCGCTGTCCATCGCCTGCCCGTGGCACCCCACCCCAACCGAGGGCCGCCGCGACCTCATCGAGGCGCTCGCGATGAGATTCGGCGTCGCGGGTGGTCCGACCGTCGACCACCCCGACCGAGGAGGCACCCCATGAGCACCGTCCTGTTGTTGGTCAGCATGTCGCTCGACGGCTACGTCGCCGGGCCGAACGTCGCGGCCGACGAGCCGATGGGGGAGGGCGGCGAGCGCCTGCACGAGTGGATGTTCGCCGACCCATCACCCACGGACGTCGAGCTGATGGCCAGAACCCGAGCGGCCACCGGCGCGGTCGTGATCGGCCGGCGCACCTTCGACGTCGGCCTGCGGCACTGGGGCGACGTGCCCTACCCGGCGCCGTCGTTCGTCGTCACCCACGAGCAGCGGCCCGAGCTGGCGCAGGAGAGCGGCACGTTCACCTTCGTCGACGGCGTGCCGTCGGCGATCGACCAGGCCCGCGCGGCCGCCGGCGACCGCACGGTCGTCCTGATGGGCGCCGACCTCGCCAGGCAGGCGCTGCGGGCCGGGCTCGTCGACGAGGTGTTCATCAACCTCGTCCCGGTCACCCTCGGCGGCGGCGCGAGCCTCTTCGCCGGCCTCGACGTGCACCTGGCGCCCGCCGAGGTGATCAGCTCCCCGGCGGTGACGCACCTGCGCTACCGCGTGGTCAGGTGACGGCCTTGGTCGGGCCCTCGCGGACCGGGAGGCCCGCCGCGTGCCATGCGCGGAAGCCGCCGACCAGGTCGGTGGCCCGGTGCAGGCCCAGCGCGCGCAGGTCCCGCGCCGCGAGGCTCGACGAGTAGCCCTCGTTGCACACGACGACGACCACGGTGTCCTCGGTGACGCCGTCGATGCGGTGGTCGCCGTGCGGGTCGAGGCGCCATTCGAGGACGATGCGCTCGATCGGCACCGAGCCCGGGATCTCGCCCTCGGCCGCCCGGTTGTGGACCGGTCGGAGGTCGACCACCAGCGCGCCGTCGGCCTGCAGCGCGGCCGCTTCGGACGGCAAGACACGCGACAGCGAAGCACGCGCCTCGGTCAGGACGTGATCGATGCGGCTCACGGTTCGACCGGCGCCAAGCGCAGTGCGGCCAGCGACCGCGCGGGCGGCAGTGGCGGGATGTGGTCGGGAATGTCCTGCAAGCTCGCGTACTCCCGGGTCTGCACCAGCGGCGGGGAGTACGCGTGCACGCCGGCCGCCTTCGCCGGCCCGGTGTTCCACACCTGGTGCGCGCGGCCCGCGCCGAAGCCGATCGCCGAGCCGGTGTCGTGCGTGCGGTGCCCGACCGGCCCGCGCGGGGTAGCGGTAGGTCTCCGACAGCGAGCCCAGCACCATCGTGAACGCGCCGGACGCGCCGCCGTGGTCGTGCGGCTCGGTGCGCCGGCCGGGCAGCCACGACAGCAACCACAGCTCCACCTCCTCGGTCAGCGCCAGCCGCGCCCACCAGCGCTGGGGGCTCGCGAACCGGACGAGGTCGAGCAGCGGGCCGGAGAAGGACGCGCCGACCCGGGTGACCAGGTCGCGCAGCTCGTCCGGGGTCCACTGTGGACTGTACGGGCGGAGAAGTGCGGAGAGGGACGGGGAGACGGCAGGGTGCAGCTCGGCGGTCACTGTGGACACGGGAATGCTCCGGAGAGATGATAGGTGCGGCGGGGTCAGCGGGGTCAGCGCGCCGCGGTACACTCGCACGACGCGACCAGCAGCAGGTCCACCGTGCGATCGCGCCAGCTGTGCAGCGACCGGAACATGCCGAGCATGCTGACACGTTGCCACAACGTGGGCTACTCGTCCCACGTCGTGGTACCGCCCGAGCCGGGATCGAGCCGACCCCGCTACGCGGCCCGGGGTGTCCGGAACAGCAGCAGGCTCCGCGGCGGCATCGTCAGGGTCGTCCTCGGGGGAAGGGCCGCCTCCACGGCCGGGGTGCCCCGCCGGACGCCCGTGTCCAGCACCGGCACGAACTTCTCGCCGAACTCGCCGCCCGGCAGCGTCACGTCGACGGGGGACGGGCCGGCGTGCATCAGCAGCAGCCACGAGTCGTCCGGCACCAGCTCGCCCTCGCGGTCGCGGGACAGCGACGTCGAGCCGTCGAGCCACATGCCGATCGTGCGCCGCTCCTCGTCGAACCAGTCCGCGCCGGTCATCCGGTCGCCGTCCGGGGCGAGCCACACCAGGTCCGGCCGGCCCGTGGTCGACGGCCGGCCGTCGAAGAACTCGGGCTGGCGCAACGCGGGCGACCCGGCCCGCAGCGCGATGACCTTGCGGGCGAACGCGAGCATGTCCTCGGCCCGCGACGTGGGTGTCCAGTCCAACCAGGACGTCTCGTCGTCCAGGCAGTACGGGTTGTTGTTGCCACCCTGCGTGCGCCACAGCTCGTCGCCCGCGCACAGCATCGGCGTTCCGGTGGACAGCAGCAGCGTGGCCAGCAGGTTGCGCGCCTGCCGGTCGCGGAGCGCGAGCACCGCCTCGTCGGCCGTCGCGCCCTCGACGCCGCAGTTCCACGAGCGGTTGTCGTCGGTGCCGTCCCGGTTGCCCTCGCCGTTGGCCTCGTTGTGCTTGTCGTCGTAGGACACCAGGTCGCGCAGCGTGAAGCCGTCGTGCGCGGTGACGAAGTTGAGCGACGCCCACGGCCTGCGGGTGTTGAACGCGTACAGGTCCTCGGAACCGGACAGCCGGTAGGCGAGGTCGCGCACCCCGACCCGGCCGCGCCAGAAGTCCCGCACGCCGTCCCGGAACCGGCCGTTCCACTCCGTCCACTGTGGAGCGAAGCCGCCGACCCGGTAGCCGTCCCCGGTGGCGTCCCACGGCTCGGCGATCAGCTTGCACCGGGACAGCACCGGGTCCGTGGTGATCGCGGTGAGCAGCGGCGAGTTCGGGTCGAACGGACCGCCGTGCGGGCGGCCCAGCGCGCTCGCCAGGTCCAGCCGGAACCCGTCGACGCCGAGCTCGCCGGCGAAGTACCGCATCGAGTCGGTGACCAGCCGGACCACGGTGGGGGAGGCCGGGTCGAGCGTGTTGCCGCACCCCGTGATGTCCACATCGGACCCGTCGCGGTCGAGCACGTAGTAGGCGGGTGCGTCGAGGCCGCGCATGGACAGCGTCGGCCCGGCCACGCCGCCCTCGCCGGTGTGGTTGAACACCACGTCGAGGATCACCTCGATGCCGGCGGCGTGCAGCGCGGCCACCATCGTGCGGAACTCCGCGGTCTCCCGGCCGGGCTCGCTCGCGTAGCCCTTGTGCGGGGCGAGGAAGCCGAGCGTGGCGTAGCCCCAGTAGTTGTGCCGCCCGGTGCGCAGCAGCGGCGGCTCGTCGACGAACGAGTGGACCGGCATCAGCTCGACCGCGGTGACCCCGAGCCGCAGCAGGTGGTCCACGACGGACGGATGGGTGAGCCCGAGGTAGGTGCCGCGCTGGTGGGCCGGCACGTCCGGGTGGCGCCGGGTGAACCCGCGGACGTGCAGCTCGTAGATCACCGTCTCCTCGAACGGTGTCTCCGGCTTGGCACCGGTGTCCGGCCCGCCGAGCGAGGTGACGACCGACAGCGGCACGTGCCCGAGCGAGTCCGTGTGGGACGCCCGGCCGGTCATCGGGTCGGCGCGGTAGCCGAGGGTTGCCTCGAGGTCGGTGACCGTCCCGGTGATCCGCCGCGCGTGCGGGTCGACGAGGAGCTTGGCCGGGTTGCAGCGCAGCCCGCGGGCCGGGTCGTACGGCCCGTGCACCCGGTAGCCGTAGCGCTGACCCGGGGTGACGCCGGGAACGAGGCCGTGCCAGATGCCGAACGTGCGCTCGGTGAGCCCGATCCGGTGCTCGCTGCCGTCCTCGGCGATGAGGCACAGGTCGACGGCGTCCGCAATGGACGACGCCACCGCGAAGCGCACCCCGCCGGCCTCGGGGTGGGCGCCGAGGGGGAACGGGTGACCGGGGTGCACGTGGACGGAGGGCATCCATCCATCTTGCCCGTTATCGGTTCAGACCCGGTAAGTGTGCTCCTCGAAGGACTCGTCACCAGCCTGGTCACCGGTCCTGTCGACGGCCGGTGCGGGCCGCCGCCGCACGGGTTCCGGTGTGGACCCGTGCTCGTGCGCGTCGTCCGGCCGTGCCGAGGTGACCAGCCGGGCGAACAGCTCCTGGTGCGCCGGCCAGCCATGGGTCGACGGGCAGGCCAGGGTGAGCAGCAGCATCCGGCCCGACCCCGGCTCGGGGACGAACGCCTGCAGCTGCAGCGTCAGCGCCCGCCGCTCCCTGGCCTGCTCCACGCCGGGTATCCGCTGCGCGACGACCGCCGGCCCGAGGCCCGTCTCCAGGGCGACGGTCTCCCGCACGTCCGGGCCGCCGACGTCCTCCATGGCGTCCCGCAGCGACTCGGCGGTGTCCGGGTCCCAAGCCTGCGGCACCTCGAGCACCACGCCGGTGAGCACCGCGGGCGCGGCGTCCGGCGGGGTGACCACGGCCATCAGGAACGCGCCCTCGCGGCGGGCGGTCTCGACCGCCTCGGTCGCGATCGGCTCCAGGTCGGCGGCCGAGGCAGGCAGGTCACGTAGCGCGCCCATGAGCGCGGCGAACTCGCGGATCGCGCGTTCCGGCTGGTCGAGCGGGATCCGGTGGACGGTGTCGGGGATGGCGAGGCGCATCGGGCCCTACTTCTTGTCTCGCTCGTTGAGCTCGTCCCGGACGGTGTTGACGACCGCGTTCTGCGCCGCGTCGCCGCGCGGGTTGGCCAGCAGCTTCAGTGCCTCGAGCTCCCGCTTGTCGGCCGCGGAGAGGTGGCCGCCGCTCGCGTCGATGGTCCGCGCGGTGGCGTCGACGGAGCTGCTGAACGCCTCACCGGCGAGCTTCGCGTCACCCTTGAGCACCTGGCCCACGCCGTCGGTGGCGACCTTCAGCTTCAGGCCTTCGCGCAGCGAGCCGGTTTGCCGCGCGTACCTCCCGGTCTCGGCCACGTCCTTGACGAGCTTGGGCAGGCCGCTGGTGGTGAACCCGTCGGCCGCGCCGCGCGCCGCCCCCTTGGCGCCGCTGCCGAGCCGGCTCGCGCCGAGCACCGGCCTGGCGAGGCCCTTGACCCCGCCGACCGCGGCGGAGGTGACGGTCCGGCCGGGGACCACGGTGAGCGCGAGCGAGAGGTTGCTCGGCGCGTTGCGCGACCCGGCGACCCGCTGGCCGATGCCGGCGAGCGCGCTCACCCCCGCGGTCCCGGCGGAGACCGTGCCCAGCACGGCCGCCGCGGGCGCGCCGACGCCGGTGAGCGCGAGCCCGGCGGCCGCCGCGGCGGTGGCGGCCGAGACGATGCCGGAGACCTTGGAGACGCCGTCGAGGGTCTGGACGTACCAGGCGTCGTTCTCCGGCTCGAACGCGTCGTCGGGACCACTGCGGATGCCGTCGGCGGCGGCGTCGGCCTCGCGAAGGTGCTTGGCCTCGAGCCGGTGCGCGTCGTCGACGACCTGCTCGAGCTTGGCGTCGAGGTCGGCGGCCGCGTCGACCGCGCCGAGGTAGGCGTCGTAGCGCGCGCCGTAGTGCGGGTTGCCCGGGTCGCGCGGGACTGCCGACGCGGCGCTCGTGACCGCGTCGTCGGCCTCGGCGATCTGCTTCTTGAGCTTCTTGGCCTTGTCCTCGAGGTCCTCGGCCTTGTCCTGGTTTGCCTTCATCAGGGCGCCCCACTCGGCGAGCGCCTCGGCGGCCGTGCCCATCGCCTCGGCGCCCTTGCCGAGGCCCTGCGGGAGGTCGTCGCCGTGGTCGCTGAACTCCTCCGCGGCGCTGCCGCCCCAGTCGGCGTCGTCGGTGATCGAGCAGGCCTCCTCCAGCCGGGGGAGGGTGGCCGCGATGGTGCGCATGGCGCGTGACATGGACAGCAGGACCGCCTGCACGGACTCCGGCTCGCCCGGGGTCGGGTCGAAGCCGAGCGCGGGGAAGCTCCTGGTCACTTCGTCCCCCGCTGCTGCTCGGCCAGCGTGACGACGGCCGCGCCGCGCAGCACATTCAGCTGGTCGTCGACGACCTGGCGGTTGGCGAGGTCACGCATCCGGGTCTCGTTGACGTCCTCGAGCGTCTGGTAGTTCGACAGCGCGTTGCGGACGTTCTCGGCGGTCTTGCCGATCTTGTCGCGCATGTCGCCCAGGTTCGACGACCACTCGTCCATCACCTCGGCGACCGCGGCGCTGATCTCGCCCGGCCCGAGGTCGCAGCCCTGGGCGCCCAGCGTGCCGAGCACGCTCTCCACCTCACTCGCGACCGCGTTCAGCTCCCCCACCCGCGCCGCGAGCCCGGCCTCGTCGACGACGTAGCCCTGTCCCATCCGCTCCTCCTCTTGCTGTGTGTGCTCAGTAGACGCCTCGAACGCGTCGTTCGAGACGTTGAGCGTCCCGAGCGCGTCGTTCAGGGCACTCCCGATCAGGTGTGCTGTGCTCAGTAGACGGTGGGGGCGTCGGCCGCGGGTACCTTTCCTGCGCAGCCGGGCAAGCCGCCCGCGCAGGGGGTCAAACCGGTGCGGAGGAGCGGCGCCCGGCCGGCCACGACGATGGCGAGGACCGGCCGCGCGTCCGGCTTGTGCAGGAGGAAGGCCCGCAGCCGCTCGCGCCGCCGCACCGGCGCCTCGCCGTCCCCGGCGACGGGCCCGACCATGACCGCCAGGAGATCCGGGTCGTCCCGGTCCTTGCCCGCGACCGCGTGTCCTGGTGCGGGGGTGCTCCCGCCCGCCGCCGGCGCCGGCCGAGCCCCGGGGTCGGCCATGGTGAACCGCCCGGGCTCGGGCGCGACCCCGCGCGGGGCGGCCCGTTCGGCCGGTTGCTCGGCGGGGCGCTCGACGGGCTGCGCCGGCTGTCCGGGCTGCCGCTGCTCCGGCGCGGGTGGGGCGGCCTGCTGCTCGACGGTCCGGTCGGCGGGCGCCGGCTCGACCTCCGGCCGTACCGGTTCGGGACTCGTGCCGGCCGCCACCGGCGGCGATGGCGCGGCGTCGACCGGGCCGCCGCCTGCACCTGCTTGGTTCTCGGGTGCGGCATCGCGGATCACGTGGACCGGGGAGTCGCCGCTGCCGGCATCGCGGCCGGGATCGCCGCGGTTCGGGTGGCCGCGGCCGTGCGGCTCGGCTCTGCCGGGTGGTTCCATCCGCTCCATCCGTGCGGGGCGCTCGCCGGTCCGCGCGAGCGGTTCCGCGTGCCGGCGGGGTGCGTCGAGGTCCCGCCCCTCGGTGCCGAGCCGGCGGTGCGGCTCGGCATCGGCGGGGGTGGCCGAGCCGACGGCGTGGGTCGTCGCGGTCGGCTCGGCCGGGCGGTGTGCCGGTAGGTCCGGCATGCGGTGCGCCGGGGCGGTCCCGATGTCCAGCCACCCGGCGCTCGTGGTCGCCCCCGGACCGCCCGGTTCCTCGCGCACGCCGGGTGCCGCGGCGTCGACGGGAACGCCGGGCAGGCCGGGCAGGCCGGGCATCGCGGGCACGCCAGGCAGATCCGGCCCGCCCGGCTGTCCGGGCGTTCCCTTCCCGCCGGGCAGCTCAGGCACGCTCGGCCCGCCGGGCAGGCCCGGGAAGCGCGGTCCGTCCGGCGGGCCGGACCCGTCGGCACCGGACAGGCCGGGCACGGCCGCCAGGTCGCCGGCGGGGAGCGGGGTGCCGGGGACCGCGCTGCCCGGCCAGATCGGCGTGGCCAGGCCCAGCGCGACGCCGCCCGACCACGCCGTCACCCGGTCCGACCACCGGGCCGCCAGGCCGGCCGACCCCTCCGGCCAACCCGCCGTGACCCCGGCGCCGGTGAGGGACCGGACCGCCCGGGCGGCGTCGTCGGCCTGCCGGAGGTGGCGTGCCTGCAGCCGCCGCGCGCGGTCCAGCACCCGGGCCAGCTCCTCGCGCACCACGGGCCGGTCGTCGGCGGAGGCGGTCAGCTCGGCGCGCAGCCGCCGGGCTACGAGATCGAGCAGCTCGGCCTCCCGCTGGTTGGCCACCAGCCGGGACTGCCACCCCGCCAGCGTCCGCGTGGTCGCCCGCAGTGCCGCCGCGAGTCCGTCCAGCCCGGCCGGCAACGCACCGGTGGCGGCGCGGAACGCGGCCGCCGCCGGACCCGACCAACCGCCCGCGCGCACCGCCCGGCGCAGGCCACCGGCCGAGCAGTCGAGCACCCCGAGCGCGTGCTCGACCCGCGAGAGCACCACGTCGACGTCCGCCGCCTCGCCGGGGGTCGGGTCGAAGCCCAGCCCCGAGTATGTCCGCATTGCCGCCTCCACCAGCCGTTCCGGCCACCGAGTCAAACCGGACGAAGCGGTGCGGCGAAACCGTCACTGCACACCGAGGCAAACCGAGGGCACGGCCCGGCAAAGGCCTCCTGTTGAATGGGCACCGTGACGGGTGAGGAACTGGACGATCTGGTCGTGCACATGTCCGACGTCGGGGTCCGGCGCGGCACCACCAACCTGCTCGCCGGGGTGAGCTGGAGCGTCGAGCTCGACGAGCGCTGGGTCGTCCTCGGCCCGAACGGCGCGGGCAAGACCACCCTGCTCCGGCTCGCCGCCGCCGAGCTGCACCCCACGACGGGCCGGGTGCACGTGCTCGGCGAGCGCCTCGGCCGGGTCGACGTGTTCGAGCTGCGCACCCGCATCGGCTTCTGCTCGGCGGCGCTGCTCGCCAGGGTGCCGCCGCGGGAGCGCGTGCTCGACGTCGTCGTCAGTGCCGGCTACGCGGTCCTCGGCCGCTGGCGCGAGGACTACGACCAGCTCGACACCGGCCGCGCGCAGCAGCTGTGCAAGTCCCTCGGCGTGGCGCACCTCACCGAGCGCGAGTTCGGCACGCTGTCCGAGGGCGAGCGCAAGCGCACGCTCATCGCCCGCGCGCTGATGACCGACCCCGAGCTGCTGCTGCTCGACGAGCCGGCCGCGGGCCTCGACCTCGGCGGCCGCGAGGACCTGGTCACCCGGCTGACCGAGCTGGCCCGCGACCCCGACGCGCCGGCCACGATCCTCGTCACCCACCACGTCGAGGAGATCCCGCCCGGCTTCACCCACCTGCTGCTGGTCTCCGACGGTGGCGTGGTCGCGCAGGGCCTCCTGGACGACGTGCTGACCAGTGACAACCTGTCCGCCACGTTCGGCCAGCGGCTGGCGCTGGACCGGATCGGCGACCGGTACTTCGCACGTCGCGCAAACGCCGACTAGGTTTGTCCGGAAGTTGACCGATCGGTAGGGAGGCGCGCGACGTGGGTGAGTTCGTCAGGCTCGAGGTGGACGGCGGCATCGGCACCATCCGGTTGGAACGCCCACCGATGAACGCGCTCAACAAGCAGGTCCAGGAGGAGATCCGGGCGGCCGCGCAGGAGGCGACCCGGCGCGATGACGTCCGCGCGGTTGTCGTCTACGGCGGCGAGAAGGTGTTCGCGGCCGGCGCGGACATCAAGGAGATGGCCGGACTGTCCTATGTGGACATGGCGAACCGGGCGGGCGCGCTGTCCTCCTCGTTCGCCGCGGTCGCCGAGATCCCCAAGCCCACCGTCGCGGCGGTCACCGGCTACGCGCTGGGCGGCGGTCTCGAGCTCGCACTGTGCTGCGACCGCCGGGTGGCCGGCGACAACGCCAAGGTCGGCCAGCCGGAGATCCTCCTCGGCATCATCCCTGGCGCGGGCGGCACCCAGCGCCTCGCCCGGCTGGTCGGGCCGAGCAAGGCCAAGGACATCGTCTACACGGGACGGTTCGTCGACGCGGCCGAGGCGCTCGCGATCGGGCTCGTGGACGAGGTCGTGGCACCGGACGACGTGTACGCCGCGGCCCGGAAGTGGGCCGAGAAGTTCACCGGCGGCGCGGCCCGCGCGCTGGCCGCCGCCAAGGCCGCCATCGACGGCGGGCTCGACGGCGACCTGGCGAGCGGGCTCAGGCTCGAGAGCCACCTGTTCGCGGCACTGTTCGCGACCGAGGACCAGAAGACCGGAATGCAGTCGTTCGTCGAGAACGGTCCGGGGAAGGCGACGTTCAGTGGCAAGTGACGCGGCACGTGATCCCGCACCGAATCCGCACGCGACCCGAGAGCAGGTCGAGGCCGCGCGCTCGGATCCCAAGCTGGCCAACGTCCTCTACCACGACTGGGAGGCCGACACCTACGACGAGAAGTGGTCGATCTCCTACGACGAGCGGTGCATCGACTACGCCGTTGGCCGGTTCCGCGCGGTGGCCGGCGACGAGGAATGGCCGTACCCGAAGGCGATGGAGCTGGGCAGCGGCACGGGTTTCTTCCTGCTCAACCTGATGCAGGGCGGGGTGGCCAAACAGGGCTCGGTCACCGACCTGTCGCCGGGCATGGTCGAGGTGGCGCTCCGCAACGCCGAGCACCTCGGCCTCGATGTCGACGGCCGGGTCGCCGACGCCGAGCGGATCCCGTACGACGACGACACGTTCGACCTCGTGGTCGGGCACGCGGTGCTGCACCACATCCCGGACGTGCCGGCCGCGTTCCGTGAGGTGCTGCGCGTGCTCAAGCCGGGTGGCCGGTTCGCGTTCGCCGGCGAGCCGACCAAGATCGGTGACACGTACGCGCGCAAGCTGGGCCAGCTGACCTGGTGGCTCACCACCAACGTCACGAAGCTGCCCGGGCTCACCGGCTGGCGGCGCCCGCAGGCCGAGCTCGACGAGTCGTCCCGCGCCGCCGCGCTGGAGGCGGTCGTCGACATCCACACCTTCGATCCCACGGACCTGGAGCGGGACGCGCGCGAGGCCGGCGCGTCGGACGTCCGGGCGGTCACCGAGGAGCTCGCGGCGGCGCTGTTCGGCTGGCCGGTGCGGACGTTCGAGGCCGCGGTGCCGCAGGAGAAGCTGACCCTGGGCTGGCGGATGTTCGCGTACAAGTCGTGGCTGCGACTGTCCTGGTTGGACGAGAACGTGCTGCACAGGATCGCGCCGCGGGACCTGTTCTACAACGTGCTGGTCACCGGGACCAAGCCGTGACCGTGGCTCGCTCCGCAAGCTCCGCCGTAGCCATGGGTCGCTCCGCAAGCTCCGCCGTGACCGTGGCTCGCTCCGCAAGCTCCGCTCGGTGACCTACGAGTTCACCCCGGCCGACGTCGCGTTCCTGTGCTCGTCCGCCGGTTCGTCCGCGCTGGACTCGGTGGCGGGGCTGGCGCTGACGCCGGCGAGCTACCTGGCGGACGTGGCCACGGCCCGGCGGCTGCTGGGTGCCGGTGCCGCTCCGGTGCTGGAGACCGTCCTGTTGCGCCGCAAGGCCGTGTCCAAGGTGGACGATCCGGCGTCGTGGCTGCTCACCGGCGCCGCGCTGCAGCAGGCGACCCCGTCGCCGGTCGCCCGGCTGCGGGCGCGCCGGTTCGCCGGCCGCGACGTGCACGACGTGACTTGCTCGGTCGGCGTCGACCTGGCCGCGCTGGTGGCGGTGGCCGCGCGGTGCGTCGGCTCGGACCTCGACCCGGTCCGCCTGGCGATGGCGCGGCACAACGTCCCGGCCGCGACCCTGGTGCGGGCCGACGCGCTGCGCCCGGTGACCCGTGGCGCCGCGGTGTTCGCCGACCCGGCCCGCCGCGACTCGGCCGGCCGCCGCACGTGGCGCCCGGCGGACTTCCTCCCGCCGCTGGACGGCCTGGCCGGCGCGTGGCGGGGTGCCGACCTGGCGGTGAAGTGCGCGCCAGGCATGGACTTCGCGGCGCTGCCGTGGTCGGGCGAGGTGGAGCTGGTCTCGTTGGACGGTCAGGTGCGCGAGGCGTGCCTGTGGACCGGGTCCCTCGCGACGGTCACCCGCCGGGCGACGGTGCTGCGCTCCGGCGGTCCGGAGTGGACGGTAACGGACGCCGAGCCGGACGACTGCCCGGTGCGCGAGCCGGGGGAGTGGCTGGTCGACCCCGACGGCGCGGTCGTGCGGGCCGGCCTGGTGCGCCAGTACGCGACTCGGCACGGTCTCGGCCAGCTGGACGAGCGGATCGCCTACCTGACCGGCGACACACCGCCGCCGGGCGTCCGGGCGTTCCGGGTGCTCGGGCACGGTCACTACAGCGAGAAGACGCTCCGGCGGGAGCTGCGCCGCCGCGAGGTCGGCCGCCTGGAGATCCTGGTTCGCGGCCTCGACATCGACCCGAACACGCTGCGTCCGCGCCTGAAGCTGAAGGGCCCCAACGAGGTGACGGTGGTGCTCACGAGGATCGGCCGGACTCCCACGGCCTTCGTCTGCGAGCCGGAGAGAACCTGATACCGGCCCTCGGCGCTCGTGGTGCGCCCGGAATCGGCTTTGGGGGAGGTGAGCCGCGTGGCCTTCCGCTGGGGAGGCCGAGGCTCGGCCACCGGAATCAAAGTCTCTCTGAATGCGCAACAGCCCGACAGTCTGCGGGCTGTTGCGCTGTTTGTCAGGCTATCCCTGGTAGTGCCCGTCCTTGATCAGACTCACCAGAGCCTGTACGTCGAGAGCCAGCCGCGGCCCCTCGGGGTTCTTGGAGTCGCGTACCGCACCCAGCGTGCGGACGACCTCGACGCAGCCGTTGCCCTGGTCCGAGAACGATGACTTTCGCCACTCGTCGCGGCGGTCTGTGGTGGACATGGCTCCTCCGTGATCAGGTCTACGTCGGGAGGCGCGAGTGGATGACCTCCGCGCTCTCCTGCGGCGACAGCGCAACCTCACGCAGCCGGTCGACAGTTCGATTGTACCCGTTAACCTGATCTTGATCCTGGACGTAGACGGCTCCGTTGACCAACTCGACGTAGGCGACGCTCTGCGCTTTGGCGAAGTCCAGCACGGTGAACGGCCCGATCAGCGCCTCGTGGTAGCCGATGCCTGTGGGAAGCACCCTGACCTCGACGTTCTCCCGTTCAACGAGATCCAAGACGTGCTTCAGCTGACCCCGGAGGATGTCCTGACCACCGACCGGCCGATCAAGCAACGCTTCCTCGATAACTGGACGGTGCGCCGCTCGACCAAGACAGCCCCGCTCGTATCGGCGGGCTGTCTTGGCGTGTCTTGAGGATCAGCCCTGGTAGCGCCACGCCTTGACCGCGCCTACCAGCGCCCGGACGTCAAGCCCTAGTTGGGGCCCCTCGGGGTTCTTGGAGTCGCGCACCGCACTCAGCGTGCAGGCGATCTCGACGCAGCCGTTGCCCGTGTCCGAGAACGACGACTTCCGCCACCCATCGCGGCGGCCTGGGGTGGACATGGCTTCCTCCGTGATCGGGTCTACGTCGTGAGGCGCGAGTGGATGATGTCCACGGTCTGCTCCGGCGACAGCGCGACCTCACGCAGCCGGTTGACGGTTCTAGTGTACCCGTTCACCTGATCTTGATCCTGAACGTAGATTGCGCCGTTGACCTGCTCGACGTACGCGATGCTCTGCGCTTCGGGGAAGTCGAGCACCGTGAACGGCCCGACCAGCGCCTCATGAGAACCGATCGCCGTCGGCAACACCCTGACCTCGATGTTCTCGTGTTCGACGAGTTGGAGGACGTGTTCGAGCTGGCCACGCATGACGTCACTGCCGCCGATCGGGCGGTCGAGTACGACTTCTTCGAGCATGGCCGCAAGTCGCAGCGGGCGGTCGGCGGCGAACAGCCGGCGTTGCCGTTCCATGCGCAGGCTGACCGTGCGCTCGTTGTGGTCCGGCCGAACTCGCGGATGACGCGGGTCGTAGCACACTGCTCACGGTGGGTAGCGTTACGAACAGTAGCGCAGGAGGGGCTGACAGTAGTTGAGCTTCTGACCCAGGAGGGCACATCCATCTGTCGCGGATGACTCATCACGGCATCGACAATCATGTCGGTTCTAGCCTGACCTTGATCCGGAGGTGCTACGACGAGTGCGTGACGGACTACGGGGGTTGGAGTAGGCGGCCTTCACCTGTTATGGCAGCCTGGCATTCGCCACGTCCTTCAAGAGAGTGTCAGGGTCCGGGATGCGGTAGGTCGGTAGCTCGCGGCCGAACCACTCTGCCTTGATTTCGAGTCCGGTACGCAGCTCGACAGCCGCCAGGCAGGAAGCGTTCGGCCGGTCAAGGTCGAAGGGGGCATCTTCCACCCAGTTCGGCTGAAGGTCACCCATGCCGCCCGGATAGCCAACGGCGAACGGATCGAAGTGGGCGGTCACCTTTCCAGTCGTGGCCTCGGTGATGCGCGAGCCGCCGGACATGCTCCAGTAGGCGCTGACGAAGTGGCCGTGCGCCGACGCACGCCGTGCAATTTCCGGCACATCTCCGGTCCAGCCGTTCGGCTCAATCGCCACCGTGAACGTGTCGTCGGTGAACACCTGGACATTGAAGCGAGTGCCGAAGTCTGCTTGCGCCGGCCATGCGTCGTTGAAAGCTAAGAGCGTGACGTCGTCGGTGTCGCCGCCGTAAATGCGTACCAGGTCGCTGGCCGAGATGTCCGTCACCACGGCGATGGTGCAGACGAAGTCCGGGTCCTTGTCGGCCCAGGAGTACTTTTCGGCTAGCTGCCACATGATGTCTTGTCCTCGGCGGTGTCTTGTCCCTGGTATGGCGCGGTGGCGATGCTACCCGGATTGCTGATCACGACGAGAAAATCGTCGCCATCGGCGATGGCCTGATAGCGATACGCCGTACTCAGCGTGCCACCCTGGCAGGCCTGCTCGCGACTGGGTACTTCCTCTGTCCTGGCACCGTTCCCACCCTGGACCGTTGAGGCGAACTCGTACTCATCGCACGAGCCATCGGCGTACTTCTTCACGAACGTCTTACGGCAGGACCGGTTGTAGTTAGCCGCGCGACTCTTGGCGTCCTTGGTGAGGATGTAGTCATAGCCTTCGCCCCAGGCCAGGGCGATGTTGCGGGTGATGTAGGGCATCTTGGCGGCGTCCATGATGACGACCTTGAGATCGCCGCACTGACGTTCCGCCAGCACCACGGCGGCCGAACACTGCTCCACCTCGGTCTCGGCACCATCAGCCACCAGCAACTGTGCGTCCCCGGAGCCCACGATGACCGGATCGCTGGCGAACAGACCACCTACGGCGTCCTTGACCTCGCCACCGCCGAAGTACAGCACGGCACCACCGACGAGCAGGAGCGGAAGGAGCAGGCCGGTCTTGCTGCGGGTGGACATAAGGCGGGCCTCCAGCGTGCCACTCGTAGCATTGCGCTCACCGAGCGTAGCAGTGGTCGAAGCACCGCAAAAGGACTGAATACCAGACTAAAACCTAAAGAATCGAAGCGTGATAGGCGCGCATCCTGCGTGCCTATTGTATATATAGCTATTGTGTTATAACTCGAATTTCGCACTTTTGCCGGTGGCCAGCCTCGGGCCGCGAATGGTCAACCGATCAGCTGGGTGATCATGTGCTCCCGAACCCCGTCCAGGTCCGCGTCCAGTGCCACGTCCACCCTGCGGCCGCCGCGCTCGCCGGAGGCCTCGCGGGCGGCCGTCGTGCGGCGGTCGGCGATCACCATGCCGCGGCCGGGGCCCTGGCCGCACTCGACCTCCAGCGGCAGCGGCGTCGTCTTCAGGATGCCCGGGCTGATCGCCTCCGCCATGGCCACCGCGTCGTGCAGGACGGTGCCGTCGCGGCCGAGCGACTTGCGGTAGTGCGCCCGGTAGACCGCGGTCAGGTCGACGAGCGTGCGACCGCGCTCCCCGCTCGCCGCGAGCCGGTCCAGCCACGCCTGGTCCACCGCGCACCGGACGGTCAGGTCCATCGGGACCAGCACCGTGGGCACCTCCTCCTCGGTGAGCACCCGCCGCGCCGCCTCCGGATCGCTCCAGATGTTGAACTCCGCGCCCGCCGTGACGTTGCCGCCGGCCATCGCCCCGCCCATGATCACGATCCGGGCGATCTTGCCGGTGAGGCTCGGGTGCACGGCCAGCAGCAGCGCGATGTTCGTCAACGGTCCGATCGGGACGATCGTCACCGGCTCGGCCGCGCGGTCGAGCAGCGCGGCCAGCAGCGACACCGCGTCGGTCGAGGCCAGGCCCGTCGCCCGCGCCGGCAGCGAGTCCGAGAGCCCCGACAGCCCGTCCTCGCCGTGCACGTACCGGGCCCGGTGCGGGTGCGGGAACACGAGCGGCCGGTCCGCGCCCGCCGCCACCGGCACGTCCTCGCGGCCGTACAACGCCAGCAGCCGCAACGCGTTGCGCGTGGTCATCGCCAGCCCGACGTTGCCGAACACGGTCGTCACGCCCAGCAGGTCCACCTCCGGGCTCGAGCACGCCAACGCGATCGCGAAGGCGTCGTCCACGCCGGGGTCGGTGTCGATGATCAGTGCGGTCATGCACCTGACGTTAGCGCCCCGCGCAGGTTCCAGACCTGCCCGGCGGCCGCCACGAACAGCGCCGCCGCCACGACCGCCGCGGGCAGCAGGCCCGCGAGCACCGCGACCACCAGCGGCAGCACGACCGCCGCCGCGCTCACCGGCCAGCGCCGGGTCGACCTGGTCAGCAGCGTGATCACCAGCAGGTACCCGGACACCCCCGAGCACAGCAGCCACACCGTCGTGCCCGGCAGGTGCTCGTCGAACGCGGCCGCCACCGAGCCGAGCCCGGCGGCGACCGTGGTGATCGCCGCGATCGCCACGAAGTGCGCCGGCAGCACGAGCCGGGGCGGGAGCCGGGTCTCCTCGGCGAAGCCGTAGCGCACGTTCAGCGACCACAACGCGATCATCAGCCCGAACCCGGACGCCGCCGCGAGTACCAGCAGCCAGCCGAGGCCGCCGCCCGGCGCCCAGTCCTCGATCTCCGACACCGCGCCGACGAGCTGCAGCATCGCCTCGCCGAGCACGATGATCACGAACAGTCCGAGCCGCTCGCCCAGGTGCGCGGCGTCGACCCGGGCGGCCACGAGCGTCGGCCGGTCCGGCGCCGGCCGGCCCTGCGGCGCGCGCCGTTCCCGCTCGCGCCTGCTGCGCCGGGCGAGCTGCTCGTTGAGCCGAGCCAGCAGCTGCTCGCCGTCGCCGCGGCCGGCGAACACGCTGAACCACAGCGACATCGCGAGGCCGAGCATCCACAGCGACAGCTTCCACCACGGGTGGTCCACCCAGAACGAGACGACCCACGGGACGAGCCCGGCGTTGCGCGTCGCCGCGCCCCAGGACAGCAGGATCTGCCCCGAGCGGCTGAAGCTGGCGGCGCCGAGGCCGCTGGTGACCAGGTATGCGGCGGCGAACAGGTTGGCGCGGTCGCCCATGCTCTCGGAGATGGTGGCGGCCATCGTGGCGATGCCGGCCATGCCGAGGAACATCGAGCGCACCCGGACCCGGTCGGCGACCACGTTGGAGTACAGCGTGAACGTGGTCCACACGAGCCATATCGCCAGGTACAGCGCGAAGAACGTGGTGATGTGCAGGGCATCCGGACCATGGTGCGCAGTGCCGTCGTCGCTCCCGTGCACGAGGTGGGCGAGCTGGTTCACCGCGACCACCACGACGAGGTCGAAGAACAGCTCCAGCCAGCTGGCATGCCGGTCGGCCGGCTCCGAGGTCTCGGTGGGCTCGGTCATGTCAGCAAGGTACGGTCACCGGCTATGACGTCGATGTGGGGCGCGCCGGTGGCGGACCGGGTTCGCGGGTGGTGGCGGTCCCGCCGGGATCCCGACCAGGCGAGGTTCCTCACGATCGACTCGCTGCGCTGGGTGGTCCGCAACCGGGCGTGGTCGCCGTGGTACCTGGTGCGGTACTGGCGGCTGCTGAGGTTCCGGCTCGCCAACCCGCACATCGTGCTGCGCGGCATGGTGTTCCTCGGCAAGGACCTCGACGTCCACTGCCGGCCCGGCTACGGCCGGATGGAGATCGGCCGCTGGGTGCACATCGGCGACGGCAACGCCATCCGGTGTCACGAGGGCTCGCTGCGCATCGGTGACAAGGCGGTGTTCGGGCGGCAGAACGTGGTCAACTGCTATCTGGACATCGAGCTGGGCGACGCCGCGCTGGTCGCCGACTGGGTCTATATCTGCGACTTCGACCACGTCACGTCGGACATCCACCAGCCGATCAAGGACCAGGGCATCGTGAAGGCGCCGGTGCGGATCGGGCCGGACACGTGGCTGTGCACCAAGGTCACGGTCACCAAGGGCACCCGCATCGGCCGCGGCGCGGTGATCGGCGCGCACGCGGTGGTGAAGGATGACGTGCCGGACTACGCGGTGGCGGCCGGCATCCCGGCGAAGGTCGTGCGCGACCGGCGGACCGACTACGAGGCCGACGCCCAGCGCCGCGCGGCGGTGGCTGACATGTCCCGCAAGGCCGCGGCGGCGCTGCGCAAGACCCTCGAGAGCCGCTGACCCACCGCTGGTGCCCGATGCCTCGAACGACGCGCTCGGGACGGTGACTGCCCCGAGCGCGTCGTTCGGGGCAGTCAGCTGGGCCATCAGGTATCCCCCGAGATCAACCCGGACTCCAGCGGCGAATGGCGTTCCGGGGACCCGGCTTCGGTCGGTTCTAGCCGTGGAAGGCGTTGCCCGTGGCGATCTTCGGGCGACCGAGCACGGGATGCTCGCGCACAGAGGCCGCGCGGTACACCGACGCCGTCGTCTCGGCGATGCCCGCCCAGCTGAACTGCGTGCCCAGGCGGGCCTTCGCGGCGCGGGCCCTGCGGGCCGCCGCGGTCGGGTCGGCCAGGACGGTGCACACGCCCGACACGATGCCGTCGACGTCGCCGGGTTCGACGGACAGGCCCGTCTCACCGTGCACGACCAGCTCGGCCAGACCGCCCGCGGTCGAGGCCACCAGGGGAGCGCCCGCCGCGGCCGCCTCCAGGGCGACGATGCCGAACGGCTCGTAGCGGCTCGGCAGCACCACCACGTCGGCCGCCGCGAGCAACGCCACCAGCGAGCGGTCCGGCAGGTGGCCGACGAAGTCCACCGACCGCCGTATCCGCAGCTTGCGCGCCTGCTCCACCAGCGCGGCGGCCTGCACGCCCTGCCCGGCCACCACCAGCCGCGCACCGGGATGGGCACGGCGCAGCCGGGGCAGCGCGGCGAGCAGGTCGTGCACGCCCTTCTCCCACTCCAGCCGGCCGAAGTACAGCACCAGCGGCGCGCCGTCGGGGCTGTGCCGGGCCCGGGCGGCCCGAACCGCCGCCGCCGACACCCGCCAGCCACGCGGCTCGATGCCGTTGTGGATCACCGCGATCTCGGCGGGCTCCAGCTCGAACAGGTGGGCGACCTCGGCCTGCATCGCCGACGAGCAGGTGATCAGCGCGTCCGCGCGGTTGGCGAGCCACCACTCCACCGAGTGCACCTGCTGGTTCAGCCGCTGCGACAGCCACCCGCTGTGCCGGCCGGCCTCGGTGGCGTGCATCGTCGCGACCAGCGGCACGCCCGCGTGCTCGGCCAGGGTGATGGCCGGGTGCGTGACGAGCCAGTCGTGCGCGTGGACGACGGCCGGCCGCCAGCCGTCCAGCAGCGCGAGGCCCGCGCGGATCATCCCGTGACCCATCGCGAGCGTCCACGCCACGAGGTCCTTCTCGAACAGCAGGTGCGTCGGGTCCTCGGCGACCCGGATCACCCGCACGCCGTCGACCACGGTGTCCGCCGTCGGGTGGGTGACCGCGTCGGTGCCCGACTCGTGCCGGCACAGCACGACGACCTCGTGCCCCAGCGCGGTGAGGTGCCGGGCCAGGGCGTGCACGTGCCGCCCGAGCCCCCCGACCACCACCGGCGGGTACTCCCACGACAACATCAGCACGCGCATGCTAGTGCCCTCCGCCGGGAGTCTGTTGCTTGAGTCGGTGAGTCCAGGTTTCTGCTGGCAAGGCGCCGGTTCGTCCTCGTACCGGGTTGTACTCGGGCGGACCGGCAACGCCGCCAGCAGGAAGCTGGGCCGGCGAATCGAGTGACGAACTCCTGGCGGGGGACACTAGTGTCGCGTGATCCTGTTCCTTTGCGTCCGCTGTGGATCCACGTGGTTCCTGGCAAGGTGGAGGAAAGTCGCTCGTACTGGATGTACTTGGGCTTTTCTCCAACGCGGCCAGGGGCCGCGTTGGCCGCAGCGGCGTAAAGGTTTCAGGGTCACGCGACACTAGCTCCCGAGCGTCCAGGTGTCCGAACAGTCCGTCCTCGGCCCGCAGCTCGCCGGCCCGCCACAGCGCCCGGGACCGCTGGTCCGCCCGGACCAGGCTCGCCAACTCGCCGAACCGGTCGCCGTGCACCTTCGCGCGACGCCGCGCGTAGTCGGCCGCCGAGTCCTTCGTGACCATGAACGCCCAGTCGCTCGACAGCGCCAGCAACGCCTCGCGCACGAGCTGGTCGCGTGCCGGATCGCGGAACGCGGGGTCCTGGGCGGGCAGCGCGAGCAGCTCGTCCTGCACCGCCGCGCCCGCCGCCACCAGGTCGGACACCTGCTCGCCGTCCCACACCCGCCAGTCCTTGCCCGAGCCCCACGACGACGCCGGCAGCTCGACCGGCGCGCCGACGTGCCCGGCCGCCAGCGCGCCGCGCAGGGTCGTGACTCGGACCCCGGCACCCGGCAGCCCGCGCAGCACGGCCTCCAGCCAGGCCGGCCCCTCGTGCCACCAGTGGCCGAACAGCTCGGTGTCGTAGGCGGCGACCACGAGCCCCGGCGTGCCGTGCCGCGCGCGCAGCGAGCGCAGCCGGGCGAGCACCGCGGCGACGAAGTCGTCCGCGTGCCGGGCGACCGCGGCGGCCGCGAGTACCGGGTCGTACGGCCGTTTCCGGTCCGGCGGCACGTGCTTTCCGGTGACCCGCGACGGTTTCAGCCCGCTCGGGTGGTCGAAGGTGTGGAAGTCGCGGTAGGCGGGGTCGCCCGGGTAGCCGGCCTTCGGCGACCAGACCCGGTAGGTCACCTCGAGGTCGCGGCCGAAGCAGACGACGTCGGAGTCGCCGACCGGGTGGGCCGCGTGCGTGTCGCCGTGCAGCGCGGGGCCGTCGACCAGGAACCGCCGCACGCCCGCGGCCGCATAGCCGTGCTCCATCCCGGGCGCGTAGCCGCACTCGGGCGCCCAGATGCCGTGCGGTGCCCGGCCGATCCGCCGCGCGGTGTCGTCGAGCCCGGCCCGCAGCGCGAACCGGCGCACCGGTTCGCGCAGCAGTGGCTGGAACGGGTGCGTGGCCGGCCCGCCGAGGAGCTCGACGACGCCGTCGTCGACCAGCGGGCGCAGCACGGGGGAGAACCCGTGCCGCCACCTCGTCTCGAACTCGGCGAGCGCCGCACCCGCGGCCCGGTACTCGGCGGCGGCGAGGTCGCGCAGCAGCGGATCGTCGCCCTGCCAACGGGTCGCCGCGTACTGGGCCCGCAGCTGCCAGTTGCCGAGCCAGTCGTGCGCCGCCCGGAGCGCGTACGGGTCGTCGAGCTGCGCGGCGAGCACCGGGGTCACGCCGAGGGTGAGGACGTCGCGGTGCCCCTCGGCGCCGAGCCTGCGGGCGAGGTCGACCACGGGGAGGTAGGAGTGCGCCCAGGCCTGGTAGAGCCATTCCTCGCCGACCGGCCAGGTGCCGTGGTTGGGGAGCCAGGGCAGGTGGCTGTGGAGTACGAGGCAGAACGAGCCCTCCGGCGCCGTCATGCGCGGCCCGCCACGGCGACGATGTCCAAACAGGACTCCAGGTCCTCGGTCCCGAGGACGAAGTCGGCGGCACGCACCGACGCGACGGCGTCCCGCAGCGCGTCGGGCCACGGCGTCCCGTCGACCGCGACCCGAACCTGCGCGTCGATGATCGAGCCGCCCTGCGCGGCGTCGAGCTCCCGCAGCCGGGGCCCGTGCCGCAGCCCGCCGAGGTACTCGACGGTGAAGCCGGCCCCGCGCAGCAGCTCGTCCATCTCGGACGGTGCGAGCTCCCTGGTGTGGAACGGGTTGAGTGGCGTGTCCCGCCCCGGCGAGAACGTGATCCGGTTGGGTGTGGTGATCAGCAACCGGCCGCCGGGTCGCAGCACCCGCGAGCACTCCCGCAGGAACCCGGCCTGGTCCCACAGGTGCTCGATCACCTGCAGGTTGGCCACGGCGTCCACAGTGGACTCCCGCAGCGGCAGCGTGGCGAGGTTTCCGCGCACCGCCCGCACCGACGGGTAGGCCCGGGCGACGTGCGCGGCGGTCAGCACGTCGTAGTCGAGCCCGACCACGAGCCGCGCGCCGGCCGCGAGCAGGTCGGCCCCGTACCCCTCCCCGCATCCGGCCTCGAGCACGACGGCGGCCGCGCAGTACCGGCGCAGTGCCAGGTAGGCCGCCTCGTGCCGGCGAAACCAGTAGTTCTCCTCGACGATCCCGGGCACGGTCCGCTCACCGGTGAGGGGCAGCTGCGCGACGACGGGCTCGGATACCACCGAGGCAGGTTACTACGGGGTAGGAATCACGTTAGGTCGGTGAGATGGTGATGCCGACCGCGCCTGGGCCCACGTGCACCCCGATCGTGGAGCTGACCTCGGTGAACGTGATCTCGCGCGCCTCCGGGATGCGACCCCGCAGCCGGGACAGGACCTTGCTCGCCTTGGCGTGCGCGCCGAAGTGCTCGATGGCGATGTCCACCTGGCGCCCGGCGGCCTTGCGGACCGCGGCCTCCACCAACCGGCGCAGCGCGCGCTCCCCGCCGAGCACCTTCTCCAGCGGCGCCACCTGGCCGTTGACCATCGTGAGGAGCGGCTTCAGCGACAGCGCGCTGCCGAGCATCGCCGTCGCCGCGCCGATCCGGCCGCCCTTGCGCAGGTACTCGAGGGTGTCGACGTAGATCAGCTCCGAGCTGGAGTCGAGCCGGCGCGCGAGCGAGTCCATCACCCGGCGCGGGCCGCCGCCGGCGCCCGCGACCCTGGCCGCGGCGAGCACCGCGTACCCCAGGCTCATCCCGGTCGTGCCCGAGTCGACGACGTGGGCCGGGATGCGCGCCTGCGCGGCCGCCTGCCGGGCAACCTCGACGGTCTCCGACTGGCGGCCCGAGATGTGCACGGACACGACCTCGTCCACACCGCGGTTGGCGTGATCCTGGTACGCCCACAGGAATCCCGCCGGGTCAGGGGGAGCGGTGGTGACCTTCACGTCTTCCTGGAGCGCCCTGACCAGCAAATCCTTGGGCACGACGTGCTCGGCCCGCACATGTTCGCCGATCTGTATCTGCATCGGGACGACAGTGATTCCCCACTGTGCCGCCAACGCCGCAGGGATGCTCGAGGTCGAGTCGGTCACCAAACCAACACGGCCAGGCATGTATACACGGTAACTCACCCATTCGGGTGAGCGCGGTCACCTCCACCTGGATCACAATGACGGGACCGCTAAGCTACTGGTTAGTAACATGTTGGTGGCCAATCACACCGTGCCACGGCGCGGCCGGCGTGGCAGGGTCGGGCCAACCTCGTATTCTCTGGTCGCGCAAAGCGAATGGGCTCGTCATCGGGAGGTCGGAGCAGACCCATGCCAAACATCGTCGTGCTGGTGAAACAAGTGCCGGACACCTATTCGGAGCGCAAGCTGAGCGACGGGGATCACACCCTGGACCGGGACTCCGCCGACGCGGTGCTGGACGAGATCAACGAGCGCGCCATCGAGGAGGCGCTCCAGATCAAGGAGGCGCACGACGGTGAGGTGACCGTCCTGTCCGTCGGTCCCGCCCGGGCCGCGGACGCCATCCGCAAGGCGCTCTCGATGGGTGCCGACAAGGCGGTGCACGTCGTCGACGACGCGCTGCACGGCGCCGACATCCTGCAGACCGCCAAGGTTCTCGCCGCCGCCATCGGCACGGTCGAGGACGTCGACCTGGTCATCGCGGGCAACGAGGCGAGTGACGGCGGCGGCGGCGCGATCCCCGCGATCCTGGCCGAGCTCCTCGGCTACCCCCAGCTGACCCACGCCCGCGAGGTCACCGTCGACGGCTCGACCATCAAGGTCACCCGGGAGACCGACGAGGGCCTGACCCACCTCGAGGCGAGCCTGCCCGCGGTGGTCAGCGTCGGCGAGAAGATCAACGAGCCGCGCTACCCGTCGTTCAAGGGCATCATGGCCGCCAAGAAGAAGCCGGTCGAGACCCTCGGCATCGCCGACCTCGGCATCGACGCGGGTGAGGTGGGCCTGGCCAACGCGTGGTCCACGGTCGTCGAGGCGGCGCCCAAGCCGCCGCGCGGGGCCGGCCAGCGCGTCGAGGACGGCGGCGCCGGCGGCGTGCAGATCGCCGAGTACCTCGTTGCCCAGAAGCTGATCTGAGAGAGGGAAACCAATGACTGAGGTCCTGGTCCTCGTCGATCACCTGGACGGCGAGGTCAAGAAGGTCACGTTCGAGCTGCTCACCGCGGCCCGCGTGCTCGGCGAGCCGAGCGCGGTCGTGGTCGGCTCGCCCGGCGACGCCGCCAAGCTCAAGGAGGCGCTGGGTTCCTACGGCGCCGAGAAGGTCTACGTCGCCGAGTCCGAGGACACCGCCGGCTATCTCGTCACCCCCAAGGTCGACGTGCTCGCGGCGCTCGTCGGCTCCGCGTCCCCGGCGGCCGTGCTGGTCGCCGCCACCGCGGAGGGCAAGGAGGTCTCCGGTCGGCTGGCCGCGCGGATCGGCGGCGGCCTGCTGGTCGACGCGGTCGGCCTGGAGGGCTCCGGAAGTGACGTCACCGCCACGCAGTCCATCTTCGGTGGCGCGTTCGTCGTGAAGTCCAAGGTCGCCAAGGGCACCCCGGTCGTCTCGGTCCGCCCGGGTGGGCTGGAGGCCGAGCAGGCGCAGGGCGCGGCCGTCGAGGAGGCCGTCGAGGTCCCGGCGGTCGACCCGGCCAAGGCGGCCAGGGTCACCGGCCGCGAGTCGGCCGTCGGCGGTGACCGGCCCGAGCTCACCGAGGCGTCCGTGGTCGTCTCCGGCGGTCGCGGTGTGGGCAGCGCGGAGAGCTTCGAGGTCATCGAGAAGCTCGCCGACGCGCTCGGCGCGGCCGTGGGCGCCTCGCGTGCCGCGGTCGACTCCGGCTACTACCCGGCGCAGTTCCAGGTCGGCCAGACCGGCAAGACGGTCTCGCCGCAGCTGTACATCGCGCTGGGCATCTCCGGGGCCATCCAGCACCGCGCCGGCATGCAGACCTCGAAGACGATCGTGGCGGTGAACAAGGACCCCGAGGCGCCGATCTTCGAGATCGCCGACTTCGGTGTCGTCGGCGACCTGTTCAAGGTCGCGCCGCAGCTCACCGAGGAAGCCGCGAAGCGCAAGGGCTGAACCGTCAGCCACAGTTCATCGACGTGTCATGGTTAGGGCTTGGAAATGAACAACACGCTCAACTGGGTGTGTCGGTCGGGCTGATGGTGTAGTTCCATTCGCCGTGCCACTCGTGTGGGGTCGGCAATCGAGCTGTCGGGAACGTGCCCGATCATCTTTGTGTCGAGTGCCGACGGTGAATGCTCCCCGAGTCTTCCGCCGGGATGCGTGTCGGCCGGGCCGTGGCAGCGGAGGCAGCAGTGGTCCTGTTCGTAGACGGCCGCGGATGCTGGTCACCCCATCGCCGCTGACCGCCGGCACGGCTCCGCCACGTTGACCTGGCCGGATGCGTGCCGCCAGCGGTTCCGTTTCGCGCGGTCGGGCTCCGGGCTGATCACCCCGGTGGATCTACACGGTCGCTGTTTCCCAGCCGTGCTCGTGGAAATGGCGCCCAGTGCGGGCGTTGGTGATGGCGACGCCGATGAAGTCCAGCGCGTCCGTGGGCAGATCGTCGGGGTCGGCCCACACGAGTTCGGTGCACTTGTGCGGTTCGCGGATCCGGGGGGTGCCGGTCCAGGCATGGGCGACAAAGAAGATGTCCACCCGCGGCTCCAGGGAGCGGCGGAACATCGTGCCGCCCGGCTCCAGAGCGCTGGGGTCGAGCTGGACGCCCAACTCCTCGGCGATCTCCCGGACGGCACAGGCGGTGGGGGTCTCCCCGAGGTCGACGTGCCCGGCTGGCAGGCCGAGCTGTCCATCGGCGTAGCCGGACCCGGTTCGGCGCATGAGCAGCACTCGCTCGTCGGTGGGCCGGGTGAGGATGACGTGCACGGCTACCGGGTAGCGGTCGTGCTTGGTGTCGAACACGTACTCCTGCTCGGCCTGTTGGGTCGTCTGTGTCATGGTCACCTCGGGGAGATCCGTCGAACCGCCGATCACAGTGCTTTGGGCTGGACCTGGCGGGAGCCGTCCACGTAGACGGTAATGCCCTTGCATCCGGCCTCCCACGCCGCCACGTAGGTGTCGTACACCTCGGTGACCGCGGCCGTGACGGGCAGGTTCACCGTCTTGGACACGGCTTCGTCCACGCACGCCTGCACGGCGGCGGCCATCGCCAGGTGCCCGCCTGGGGCGATCTGAGTGGCGGTGGCCAGTACTGCGGCCAGGTACGGGGAGACGTCGGCGTTGTCGGGCAGCCGCCCGTGGCTCATGACGTGGCCGAGCAGGTCGGTGCGGTTCGCCGCTTCCAGAGTGGCGCGGGCGGCGGGGTGCAGGTGGCCGGGCAGGTGCGGGTCGGTGAGCCGGAACAGCGGTTCGATCCCCGTCGAGGCGCCCACGACCGGGGCACTGCGCCCGGTCGGCGGCACGGCGATGGTGGAGGAGTTGCGCAGCATCCCAGTTGTGGCGATCTCGTGCGCGAGCGCGCCCCACTCTCCGGTCGTCACGGAGCGGACCGGGAGCGCGGCGAACCTCTTGAGGAAGCCAGGATCGGCGTACCGGGACAGTCCGCTGTGGACGGCTGGGGCGGCGCCGCGGGTGCGGGCGAGCCGCATCGAGGCGAGCTTGGAGGTGTAGTTGACGAACGCCAGCACTTCCGTGGCGAGCTGCCGTCCATCGGCGCTGTCGTAGGGCAGGCCGGCGGCCAGCAGCAGGTCCGCCAGGCCGCACACGCCGACGCCGATCTTGCGTTTGACGCCCATCACCTGTGCGGACAGCGGGTTGGGGTAGTGGGCGAGGCTGGCCTCGATCGCATCGTCCAGCGCTCGCACCAGGATGTGCACGGTGTCGGCGAGGGCGTCCAGGTCCACCGGGACGTCGCCAGTGCCGGTGTGGAAGCGGCCGAGGTTGACATAGCCGAACTGACAGGTTTCCCCGGCCACCAGCCCTACCTCGGCACATGGCGCGGTCGAGACGTACTCGCCTACGGCGGGGGTGGGGTTGGCCTCGTTCATCCGGTCGGCGAACAGTAGACCGGGGTCGGCGCAGGCGTGCGCGGACTCGGCCGCGGCGGTCAGCAGCTTGCGTTCCCGACCGTTCATGATGATGGCGGCGCGCATCTCGGCGTCGGTGACGTGCAGGGAGATGTTGAACTTCCACTCCTCCCCGCGAGCGTCGGCGCCGACCTTGCAACCGATGAACTCCTCGACCGCCGGGTGCGCGAGGGACAGGATGGCCATGTTGCCGACCGGCCGGTCCTCGATCCCAGAGTTGGCTCCGGCCACGGCGATGTCGTTGAGGTAGCGCAGCACGCCCACCGGGTCGGCCAGGTCGTCGAGGTTGAACCCGGTGCCCATCCCGGCCCGGTGGTAGTCGTCCACCACGGTCTTCACCGCGGCCAGGTCGCCGCGCAGGTCCACCGGCGGCACCGCGCATGCCGCCAACGGTCGGTCCGGGTAGCGACCGGCGTTGGTCATGATCGGGGTGGAGAACACAATCCGGGCGGTGTCCATCGCCCACCCGAGCCGCTCCGCGAACCTCTCCACCCCGGCTGGGTCGAAGTGGGCGTCGGCGTCGGCCAGGGCGGTGACGATCCGGTTCACCATGTCCTGGCCGGTCTCGCCGAGTTCGGTGATCCGCCCGGAGCGTAGGTAGGCGTCGGTGGCGGGGGTGGACGGGAAGGTCGAGGCATACATCGGCACTGGAGCCCTTCGTGTCGGTCGGACGTGCTGGGGGCTCCTGCCACGCAACCGGTGATCGTCCCGGGCGGGCAGATGTTCGTGCCGGTCCGGCACACGGTGTGCAGATCCTGCAAACTCTCTGGTCACCAGGGCGGAAACCGCTACGGTGGGAAGGCTGGTCGCTTCACGAGGAGGCGCCGTCATGTCACCGACCGCACACGGCGAAGTGGTCGTGGCTTTGCTGCATCGGCGTCCCGAGCCCGGCACGGTGGTCCGGGTCGCCCGCACCGCGCTGAACTGGAGCCAGGCCGAGCTGGGCCGCCGCTGTGGCTACTCGGCCAGCCAGGTCTCCCGCTGGGAAACCGGCCGGCTGCCGCTGCGGGACGTGGAGCTGCTGCGCACGTTGGCTGACGTGCTCGCCCTGCCACCGGCGGTGTTCGGGCTGGGCGACACGACCGAGCGGGCTTCCCGGACAGCCACCACGACGGGGCATAGGGTGGGCCGGGTCACGACCCCGCCCACGGAGGAGGACGACCCGGTGCGCCGACGCGCGTTCCTCCAGCTCGCCGCCCTCACCGGCAGCACGTTCGCCTGGCCGGCGACGGCAGGCGCCACCGAGGTCGACCCTGCCGCGGCGCTTGCCGGTCAGCTCGGTGACGTGCTGCTGGGTCCCGCGCAGTCCGGCGCGCCGGCCCCGGCGGGTGTGCTGGCCGAGGCCCTGACCGTGGCCCGGCAGGAGTTCACCGCCTGCCGCTACCTCCCGCTCGCCTCGCGGCTGCCTGCGCTGATCACCGCCGCCGAGGCCACCGCCGCCCAGCGGGTCGACCCGCAGGTGCAGCGGGTGCTCGCCGAGTCCTACAACCTCGCCACCCGAGCGCTGATCAAGCTGGAAGCCTCCGGCCTGGAATGGCTATCGGCCGACCGCGCCCTGCACGCCGCCCGCATCGCCGAAGACTCGCTCACGCTGGTCGAGGCGCAGCGGCTGGTCGCCTCGGTCGCCCGCCGCGCCGGCCACCACGACCGCGCGCAAGCCCTGACCTTGGCCGCCGCGTCCCACCTGGACGTCGCCAGGCTGCGACCGGCACCCGAGCACCTGGCGATGTACAGCACGCTGCACCTGTCGGCCGCCTACGCCGCCGCCCGCGCTGGCGACCGCGAGCGAGCGGGTGACTTGCTCGCCGAGGCCGAGGCCACCGCGAACCGGTTGGCCGACGACCACGACCGGCACCGTGCCCTGGTCGCGAACCTGGTCAGCCACAAGGTGTCCGCGGCCTACGTACTCGGTGACGCCGGCACCGCGCTCGCGCACGCCCGCAGCCTGCCCCTGGCGGCGATCCCCACCACCGAACGCCGCGCCCGCCTGCTCGTGGACACCGCGCAGGCGTGGGCGCAGTGGGATAAACCCGGCCAGGCGTACCGAACCCTGCTCGCGGCCGAGCGCACCGCGCCCGGTGAGGTCCGTACCCGCAACGCCGTCCGGCGACTGGTGACCGTCCTGATGGACTCGCCCAAGCAGGCCACGATGCCCGGCCTGCCCGCACTGGCCCGCCGGGTCCACGCCGTCGCCTGACCAACCACCCAGGTTCGACCAGGGCACCCGCCCGATCTTCGGCCTCCCGCACCGACCGCCTCGGCCGCGATCACAGGCACCTACCTTGCAGCTCACCACAGCTTTGGGAGTCCTGCGTAGGCGAGTCAGGATAGCTGGGCAGGATGCTGCACGACGAGCTCGCGCACGACCGGCGCCCCGGGGAGCTGGTCGCACACGCGCGCCCAGTCTTCGTGCCTGTCGATGAGTGTGTAGCCCTGTGGCGGCTGGAACCCGTCCAGCATCGTCGCCAGCTCATCAGCGGTGAAGCCGGGGTACTCGCGGATCGTGCGAATCGGCATCGCGTGGGCCAGTTCGACGTCTTGGAGGTAGGCGTAGACGGACTCGCCGTTACCTGGGTTGGCGCGTTCGGCAATGTTGGCGAGCGATCGTGGGGGGTCGACTACGGCCTCGTCCAGGTCGGTCACTGCGATCAGCTTCGAGACCGGCGCGGTCAGGTACACGTACCAGGTGGCGGCTGGCCTATGAGGTAGCGGCGGCGGAACTCGTGGGTCTTCAGGCCCTGCCACATCAGCTCGTAGTACTCGGGCTTGGGTGGTCCCGTCGCTGGTCGGGCCGACCGCGGCCGGGCTGGTCACCGAGCACGTCGGCTGGCGCTGGGTGTTCCTCGGCATCGCGCCGTTCGCGGTGCTGGGCGTGCTCCTGCTGCTGCCCACGATCCGCACGCTGCCGGCGGCCGAGGGCGCCCCGAGCACGGTCCGCCGCGGCGTCGCGCCCGCCGCGGTGGCCACCGCGTTCGGCATCTCGGCCCTGTCCTGGGCCGCGCAGCATCCCTCGCTCGGCACGCTCTGGCTCGGCCTCGCCGGACTCGCCGCGCTGGTCCCCGCACTGCGCGTGCTGCTGCCGCGCGGCACGTTCGCCGCCCGCCCCGGCCTGCCGGCGACCGTGCTGGCCAGGGGTGTGCTGGCCGGCGCGTTCTTCGGCGTCGAGGCCTACGTCCCGCTGACGCTGACCGCCGTACACGGCTTCTCCCCGGCGCTGGCCGGGTTGCCGCTGACCGTCGGGGCCTGCGGCTGGGCGGCCGCGTCGCACTGGCAGGGCCGGCACGTCGACATCCCCCGCGACCGGCTGATCCGCCTCGGCCTCGGCACACTCGGACTCGGCCTCGCCGGCATCGCGCTGATCGGCCCGGACTGGGGCCTCGCCTGGCTCGTGCTGCCGTTCTGGCTGGTCGCCGGGTGCTCGATGGGCCTGGCCTACCCGTCGATCAGCGTGCTCAGCCTCGACTACGCCGCCCCGCGCGACCGCGGCTTCGTCTCCTCGGCGCTGCAGGTCAGCGACATGACGATGGCGGCGATCATGGTCGGCCTCGGCGGAGTGATGTTGACCACGTTCGCCTCCACCTCGCACCCAACCGCCGCGATCGTGCCGCTCGACCTGCTGCTCGCCGGTGTGGCCCTGCTGGGCGCCCTCGTGTTCCGGCCCGAGCGGGCAAGCTCATGACGACCCCTCGCAGGCTCGGTGTCGCCGCTCGCGGTCGCCCTGTGACATCGATTCGCTCGCAAGCTCGCTCACTGACCTTTTGTCGCCGGCCGAGGACTACCCTCGTGGCGTAATGACCTATCTCGACCACGCGGCCACCACGCCCATGCTGCCCGAGGCGGTAGCGGCGATGACCGCGCACCTGACACAAGCGCGGCCCGCCCGGGGTAACGCGTCCTCGCTGCACACCTCCGGCCGCCGCGCCCGGCGGATGGTCGAGGAGGCACGCGAGGAGATCGCCGCGGCGCTGGGTGCCCGGCCGTCCGAGGTGATCTTCACCGGCGGCGGCACGGAGAGCGACAACCTGGCGGTCAAGGGCATCTACTGGGCCCGGCACCAGGAGGACCCTCGGCGCAGACGCATCCTCGTGTCCTCGGTGGAGCATCACGCCGTGCTGGACGCCGTCGAGTGGCTGGCCGAGCACCAGGGCGCCGAGATGACCCTGCTCGAGGTCGACGGGTTCGGCCGGGTGCACGACGACACGCTGCGCGCGGCCATCGCGGGCGACCCCGACTCGGTCGCGCTGGTCACCGTGATGTGGGCCAACAACGAGGTCGGCACGGTCAACCCGGTCAAGGAGCTCGCCACCACCTGCGCCGAGCACGGCATCCCGTTCCACACCGACGCCGTGCAGGCGCTCGGTGCCATCCCGGTCGACTTCACCGGCTCGCGCGCCAGCGCCATGACGATCACCTCGCACAAGATCGGCGGCCCGTTCGGCGTCGGCGCGCTGCTGCTGGGCCGGGACGTGCCGTGCACGCCCGTGCTGCACGGCGGCGGGCAGGAGCGCGAGGTCCGCTCGGGCACCCTCGACGTGCCGGCGATCGCCGCGATGGCCGCCGCGGTCCGCACGGCCGTGGCCAACTCCGCGGAGCTGGCCTACTTCCTGTCGGGCCTGCGCGACGAGCTCATCGGGGCCGTCCTGGCCGCGGTGCCGGACGCCGTGCTCAACGGCGACCCCGGTCAGTCCGATGTGGACGACGCACCCTCGCGGCTGCCGGGCAACGCGCACTTCACCTTTCCCGGCTGCGCCGGTGACAGCCTGCTGATGCTGCTCGACGCCCGGGGCATCGAGTGCTCCACCGGCTCGGCCTGCACCGCGGGGGTCGCGCAGCCCAGCCACGTGCTGCTCGCGATGGGCGTCGACCCTGCGCTGGCCCGCGGATCGCTGCGGTTCTCCCTCGGCCACACCTCCACCCGGGCCGACGTCCACACCCTCGCCGAGGCCATCGGGCCGGTCGTGGCCCGGGCCCGCAACGCCGGCCTGGTCGGGTTGCGCCGGTCGGCCGCCGCCCAGGCACACGTGGAAGTCTGAGCTATGAGAGTGCTCGCGGCGATGAGTGGTGGGGTCGACTCGCCGTGGCGGCCGCCCGGGCGGTGGCCGCCGGGCACGACGTCGTCGGCGTGCACCTCGCGCTGTCGGCGCGGCCGGGGACGCTGCGCACCGGCGCGCGCGGCTGCTGCACGGTCGAGGACGCGCACGACGCCCGCCGGGTCGCCGACATCCTCGGCATCCCCTTCTACGTATGGGACTTTGCCGAGCGGTTCACCGAGGACGTGGTCGAGGACTTCGTCGCCGAGTACGCCGCGGGCCGAACCCCCAACCCGTGCCTCAGGTGCAACGAGCGGATCAAGTTCGCCGCGTTGCTGGACAAGTCGGTCGCGCTCGGCTTCGACGCGGTGTGCACCGGCCACTACGCCCGGCTGTCCCAGGCCGGTGGCCGGGTGACGTTGCGCCGCAGCGCCGACCACGGCAAGGACCAGTCCTACGTGCTCGCCTCGCTCATCCCGGACCAGCTGCGGCACGCGATGTTCCCGCTCGGTGGATCGGTGAAGGGCGACGTGCGCGCGGAGGCGGCCGAACTCGGTCTCGCGGTGGCCGAGAAGCCGGACAGCCACGACATCTGCTTCATCCCGGACGGCGACACGCGGGCGTTCCTCACCCGCCGGCTCGGCGAGCGGCCGGGGGAGCTGGTCGACGACGAGACGGGCGCGGTGCTCGGCGCGCACGCGGGCGTGCACGGCTTCACCGTCGGCCAGCGCCACGGCCTCGGCCTGCGGGTGCCGGCCGCGGACGGCAGGCCGCGCTACGTGCTCTCGCTCGAGCCGGTGTCCGGTTCGGTGCGGGTCGGCTCGGCCGAGAAGCTCGCGGTCCGCGAGATCGTGGCCCGTCGGCCGGTCTGGCCGTCCGGCACGCCGCTGGCCGGCGAGAACCGCTGCGTCGCGCAGGTCCGCGCGCACGGCGGCACCGCCGCCGCCCGTGCGTCCGTTGTGGACGGTGAGCTGGTGGTGCGGCTGGACGGCGAGCTGCGCGGGGTCGCGCCTGGCCAGGCGGTCGTGCTCTACAACGAGGATCTCGGCGGTGACGTGGTGCTCGGCAGCGCTACCATCGCGCTCACCCGCTCCTGACGGCAAGCGGGCCTTCCCGATCGGCCCAGAGTGTTACGCCAAGGGGTGGAAGGTCGACGTATGTTGTGCGCGACCAAACCCACTCAGCTGAGGTGATTCATGACCAGCGCGAGCTCGAACGGCGGCGCGGGGACCCCCGATCGGCCGAGCGACCGAGGTACCAGGTTCCCCGAGGTGATCAGCCTTGCGCCAGGAACCCTGGCCCGCCACCGCGCCAGACTGCTGGAGCCGTCGACCGCCGTGCGGGCGCACGACGGCACGTGGCCGCTGCCCACCGCTTACCGCGCGGACAGCCTGCTCCTGCCGGTGCGCGAGGCACAGACCCTGCTCCCGGAGGAGCCCAACGACTACAACACGGCGCTCGAGGGGCTCGGTGTCGAGCTCAGACCGCCGGACAACGGTGGCTGGCGGGAGCACCTGAGCCGGCTCCACCCGGATCTCCCGGTGCCGGTCCCGCTGCTGACCAGGGGGGACACGGTCACCGACCGGCCGCCGGACCCGTGGGCCGCGCTGGTGAGGCTGCGCCGCGCCTTCGGCTCGGACGCGCGCGGCGCCAAGATCGGCCTGAACCACCTGGTGGCCTCCGCCTCGGTCACCGTCGAGGGGGCTCCGGTCAACCACGGCGGCAACGTCGACGGCGCCCCGGTGAACCACGGCGGCGGGGTCGGCGGCGACGGCCGGGTCGCGCTGTACACCGGCAGCCGCAACCCGGTCGCGATGGTCGGCAGGCCGCCCGTGCGCCGGCCCGCGGCCGAGCTCGTGGGTGGCCGGCGTCCGGTGATCGCGGTGCTGGACACGGGCATCGGCGAGCACGACTGGCTGACCGTCGGCCCGCTCTCGGCGGACCCCGTGGTCGAGGTGTCGCAGGACTTCCAGACCGCACTCGCCGCCCACGAGCCCGCGTTCGGCAGCCCGCACCCGCTGGCCTCGCCCGACGACCAGGCCGACGAGATCCAGCCGTTGTTGGGGATCACCGACTCGCACTTCGGGCACGGCACGTTCGTGACGGGCCTGATCCACCAGATGTGCCCCGACGCGCGGGTCCTTTCGCTGCGGGTGCTGCAGTCCGACGGGTTCTCCACCGAGGGCTCGGTGCTGTTCGCGCTCGATTGGCTGCGCCGGCGGGTGGTGGACGCCATCGCCAACGGCACCCCGGACGAGCTCGTCGACGTGGTGTCGCTGTCGCTCGGCTTCTACCCGGAGACCGCGCAGCCCGGCGAGGTGGCGCAGGTCGCCGACGCGATCGAGCGGCTCACCGACCTCGGCGTGCTGGTGGTCGCGGCCGCCGGCAACGACGCCACCATGCGGCCGTTCCTGCCGGCCGCGTTCGGCCAGGACGCCGCCGGCACCACCGGCAACCCGCTGCTGGCCGCTGTGGGCGCGCTCAACGCGTCCGGTTTCACCACCGCCGCGTTCAGCAACCACGGCCCGTGGGTCTGGCGGTGGGCCCCGGGCAACGCGCTGATCAGCACCGTTCCGAAGTGGGAGGGTTCGGCCTTCCCCGGTCTCGGCAAGCTCGACGGCGGGGGTGTCGGACCGCGCTGGCGGACCGCGCCGGACCCGGACGACCTGCGTACCGGTTTCGCGGTGTGGGCGGGCACGTCCTTCGCCACGCCGGTGGTCGCCGGTCTCGTGGCGGAGTCGCTCGCCACGGACCCGGAGACCGGCACGTCGTTCGACGCGGAGCGGGCGCGACGCGCGCTGAAGCTCACCGATCTGCGGCTGACGGACCGTGGATGGCGCTAAGGTTCGGACCCTGACCGCCATTCACAACCGCGCCCAGGAGCTCCACCTCCGTGCGCGTGAAGCTCTGGGCGCGTACCGGTTCGCCCGCGGCAGGACGTTGCTCCGCGACGCCCTGCGGCTGCTGGACCGGGCCGCGGATCCGGCCGTCGCGGCGACCGTGCTCCGGGTCCGGATCCTCGTCAGCCTGGCTTACGTGGCCGCCGAGACGGACTCGGTGGCCACCGGGCTGGCCGGCCTGGACGAGGCGGAGCGGTGGGCGAGACCGCTGCCCGGCGACGCGCTGAAGTCCGAGCTGGAGGGTCTGGTGCTCGCGCACCGGGCGCTGCT
The DNA here is from genome assembly GCF_009379765.1 of Actinophytocola sp. GTDB lineage: Bacteria > Actinomycetota > Actinomycetes > Mycobacteriales > Pseudonocardiaceae > Actinophytocola. The sequence goes on from NZ_WHTD01000018.1 coordinate 55,618, forward strand.
GCTGCACCGGGCGGGCCGGGTCGCCGAAGGCCTGGAGGTGTTCGACGACGCCATCCCGGCGCTCAAGCGTGGGCTGCGCAGCGGCAACGGGGACCCGACCGTGCTCGCCGGCGGCTACCTGAACCGGGGTACGTCCTACATCTTCCTGGTCCAGGTCGGGCTCGCCGCCGACGACTTCGCGCGCTGCATCGAGGTGTGCGACCGGTACGACCTCCCGCTGCTCGCCGCCAAGGCCCGGCACAACCTCGGCTACGTCGCCTACATGACCGGCGACCTGCCGACGGCGCTGCGCCACTACGACGAGGCCGAGGGCAGCTACCGGGAGCTGAGCACGGGGATGCTGCCGGCGTTGCAGCTGGACCGCGCGCGGGCGCTGCTCGCGGCCGGCCTCGCCACCGACGCGGCGCGCCAGCTCGACGACGCCATCCCGAGGCTGCGCGAGCAGGGCGCCGGGCAGGACCTGGCCGAGGCCGAGGTGGCCCGAGCGGCCGCGGCGCTGCTGGACGGGCACGTCCGCGACGCCCGGCGGCGGGCGCGCGCGGCCGAGCGCAGCTTCACGCGGCGCGGGAACACGCGTTGGGCGGCGGTGGCGGCACTCGTCGCGATGCGGGCGGAGACCGCGGCCGCGCTGACGTCGGGGCGGATCCCGGCCCGGTTGCCGGAGCGGGCGGTCAAGCTCGCGGAGACGTTGCGCGCGCTCATGCTGGAGGACGAGACCGGGCTCGCGCTGATGCTCGCGGTCCGCCTCAAGCTGCGTCGCGGTTGCCCGGCCGCCGCCGATCTGCTGCTCGACCAGCTGCCCCGGCAGCGCGCGACCACCCCGCTGGACCACGTGATGCTGCTGCGGCTGTGCCGCGCCGAGCTCGCGGTGGCCCGCGGCGACCGGCGGCGGGCGCTGGCCGAGGCCCGCGGCGGGCTGGTCGAGCTCGGCCGCGCGCGGGACCGGATGGGTGGGCTGGAGCTGGTGTGCGGCACCGCGATCCACGGCCAGCAGCTCGGCGAGCTGGCCGTGGACCTGGTGCTGAACGGGCCGCGCCGCTCCGCGCGGCAGCTGTTCGGCTGGCTGGAGCGGACCAGGGCGCAGGTGTACCGCTATGAGCCGATGCCGGCGATCGACGACCCGGTGCTCGCGGAGAAGGTCACCGCGCTGCGGTCGCTGCGCCGGGCCGTGCAGCTGGAGCGGGTCGCCGGGCGGCCTGCGCGGCGGCAGGAGAAGCAGGCCGCGGCGCTGGAGCGGGAGGTGCTGCGGCAGGGCTGGTACACGACCCCGTGGGGCCGGCCGCGCCCGGTCGCCACGCTCGCGGAGGTGGGCCCGGCGCTGGGGGAGCGGGCGCTGGTGACGTTCGCGGTGTCCGGCGACGCGCTGGTCGCCGTCGTCGTCGCGGGCGGGCGGACCCGGCTGGCCCGGCTCGGGTCGGCGTCGGAGGCCGCGGAGTGGGCGCACCGGCTGCACGCCGACCTGGACGCGCTGGCCCCGGACGGCCTGGCCGCGCCGATCGTCACGGTGGTCACCGAGTCGGCCCGGCGCAGCGCCGACGTGCTCGACGCGCTGCTGATCGAGCCGCTGTCGGCGTTCGCCGGCGGGCGTGAGCTGGTCATCGTGCCGACCGGCGCGCTGTACGCGGTGCCGTGGGGGAGCCTGCCGTCGCTGCGCGGGCGGGCGGTGGTGGTGGCGCCGTCGGCGACCGCGTGGCTGTCCGCGGAGCGTGCCGCGGGGGAGGCCGACCACGTGGTGATCGCCCGCGGCCCGCTGCTCGCCGAGGCGATCGCCGAGGAGGACGAGCTGCGGGAGATCTACCCGACCGCCGTGCACCTCACCGGCGACGGCGCGACGGTCGCCGCGGTGCGCGAGGCCCTCGACGACGCGTCGATCGCGCACTTGGCCGCGCACGGCGAGCACGAGCCGACGAACGCGATGTTCTCCCGGCTGGAGCTGGCCGACGGCCCGCTGTTCGCGCACGAGCTGTCGCGGCTGAACCGCCCGCCGCGCCACGGTGTGCTGGCCGCCTGCGAGCTGGCGATGAACCACATCCGCCCGGGCGACGAGGCGCTGGGCTTCGCGGGCGGCCTCCTGGCCGGCGGTGTCCGCACGGTGGTGGCGGCGTCGAGCCGGGTGGGCGACGCGGCCGCGGCCGCCACGATGGTCGACTACCACCGCCGCATCGCCGCGGGCGACCGCCCCGCGGTGGCCCTGGCGGCCGCGGTCGCCGCGGACCCCTTCCGCCGCCCCTTCATCTGCCTGGGCGCCGGCTGAGGCGTCAGTCCGCCCGGTGAACCGCCACGTCGTACTGGTCGAACATGCGGTCCGCGGTCAGGATCGTCAGTCCGTCGAGCTGCGCCTGAGCGATCAACACCCGGTCGAACGGGTCGCGATGGTGCGGTGGCAACTGGGCGACGTGCAGCGCGTGCCGGTGGGTGACCGGAATTCCGGTCACCCCACTGGTGCGCAAGCGATCGGGCACGTACTCCGCGGGCGGCAACGGCAACGGCAGCTTGCCCAAGGCGTACTTGATGGACATCTCCCACGAGCTCGCCGCGGAGAGCAGCAGTTCCACATTGGCATCGCTTACCAAGGCGAGTGCCTTCTCGTTGAGACGCTCCGGCGAGACCTGCATCCACAACCACGACTGCGTGTCGAGCAACACCCTCATGATTCGAAGACCTGCAGCAGGTCGTCCGGAAGCGGCGCGTCGAAGTCCCCGGGCACCTCGAAGACACCCCGATCGCGCCCGAGCACACGCTCGGTCCCGCGTTGGATCGGCACCAACCGCGCCACGGGCCGCCCGCCGCTGCTGATGGTGATCTCCTCGCCCGTGGCGACTCGGCGCAGCAACGCCGAAAGCGTCGTCTTGGCTTCGTGCACCCCAACTTCCTCCATATCTCCAAGGTAGACTAAGTCCTTAGCTTAGTCGAGTCGGGGTCGAGACAATCCTCGGCGCTCTGTCGATTCGGGTGGGGGCTCTTCGTGTAGGCGGTGACACCAACCGAGGAGGCACCATGGCACACCCGAAGGCACACCCGAACGTTCTGCTGTCCGGTCTGGGGATCGGTGAGTCGCCGCGCTGGCACGAGGGCCGGCTCTGGTTCTGCAACTGGGGGCCGGACGAGGTCGTCGCCGTTGACCCGGACGGCAAGGCGGAGTACTTCCCCGAGCCCGTCGCCCGGCCGCACTCCATCGAGTGGCTGCCCGACGGGCGGATGCTCGTCGTCTCCAAGAATCCCGAGTACGCGGGCATCCTCCTGCGCCGCGAACACGACGGCGGCCTCAGGACCCACGCCGATCTCCGGGAGATCGCCGACGACTGGAACGAGATCGTCGTCGACGGGCGGGGCAACATCTACGTCAACAACGTCGGCTTCCCCTTCCTGGACTTCCTCCAGGGGAACGCGGAGTTCGACACCGGCGGCATCACGCTCGTCACCCCCGACGGCGCCGTGCGGCAGGTCGCCGAGGGCATCGAGTTCGCCAACGGCATGGCCGTCATGCCGGACAACCGCACGCTGGTCGTCGCCGAGTCCTTCGGCCGCCGGCTCACCGCGTTCGACATCGCCGCGGACGGGAGCCTCGGGAACCGTCGCGTGTGGGCGGACGGGCTCGGCCCGGACGGCATCTGCGTCGACGCCGAGGGGGCCGTGTGGGCCCAGACCGGCGAGCAGGCGTGCGTGCGGGTCCGCGAGGGCGGCGAGATCCTGGACCGGGTCGAGCTCGACCGGATGCCGTTCGCGTGCATGCTCGGCGGCGAGACGTTGTTCGTCATGGCGGCCGAGTGGCACCCGCAGGACCCGTTCGGCGGGCGCACCGGCCAGGTCCTCACGGTCCCCGCGCCGGCGGCGGGTGTCGGCTGGCCATGACCGCATCTTCATCCGCCTCCCGGACGCGACCCCGCGCGGCTGACTATGCTCGCCGGCATATCCGGTGATTAGGGGAGGAACCAGCCGTGACCGCGCTACTGATCGTGCTGATCGTGCTCGTGGCGGCGCTGGTCGTGCTGCTGGTGCTCCGCTCGCGGGGCAAGGCCAAGCCTGCCCCCCAGGCCCCGGCCAAGCCGGAGGACCCCCTCGCCGACCACCAGGGCGTCACGGACATCCGCACGGTGCGCGCCGGCGACATGATCGACTACGGCGACCAGCTGTACTTCGTGCGTGGCTCGCTGCGGCTCACCGAGGGCGGCTACAGCTGGTCCGAGCACTTCCTCGACGACGCCCGCGGCGACCGCATCTGGGTGTCCGTCGAGGAGGACCCCGACCTCGAGGTCGTGTTCTGGCGCGAGACGGACCTGGTCGAGTCGCCCGGCGGCAAGACCATGGAGGTCGGCGGCGTCGGCTACCGCAAGGAGGAGGACGGCACCGCCCGCTACACCTCCGAGGGCACCACGACGGTCGCCGAGCGCGGCAGCGTCGAGTACGTCGACTACGAGGGCCCGGACGGCAAGGCGCTGAGCTTCGAGCGTTTCGACGGCGGCAAGTGGGAGGCTGGTCTCGGCGAGACCGTCGCCCTCCCGGCGCTGCGCGTCTACCCGGCCGGCAGCGACCGAGCGTGAGAACCCGCATCGACACGCGGTTCGCCGACTCACGCGCCGCAGACCTGAGCCTCAGCTACGGGCTCGAGCCGTTACCCGCGCTGACCACCCTGCGCGTCGTCCTGCCCGCCGTCGAGCTGGAGCTGCGGGTGCTCGGCGCCTCGCACCAGGTGGTCGTCGGGCCGGGAGCGGCGACGTGGCCGCCGTCGTCGATCTCGCTGTGGCCGTCGTCGTGGTCGGAGACCGTGGCGTGCCTGCCCGATCGCCTCGGCACGCTGCCCGACCACGAGGAGGCCGTCATCGACGGGCTGCGGGTGCGTTTCGCGGCGCGGTGCCACCGGCGGCTGACCGCGGGCGAGCTCGCCGCGAAGGTGGCCGGGATCGTCCGTGACTCCGAGAACGACGACCGTGTCCTGGTCGGCGAGTTCCCCGGCGTGCCGTACGGGGTGACGGCACTGCGGGCATGGCCCGAGTCCGGCGGCGCGGCGTGGCGCACCTGGCACGCCTACCCGCAGGCCGGAGAGCTGGTCGAGACGCTGAGCGCGGTGAGGCCGGCATGAGGCTGCGTCCCAAGCTGCTGATCGCCGGCGGGCTCGGCGCCGTCGGGTTGATCATCCTGATCTTCGCGTTCGCCGGCGGTGGCGGCATCCGCGACCACCTCAGCGACAACTACCGGCGCGTGTCGTCCGACGGCGGCTCGATCGTGTACTCGTCGGACCAGAAGCCGAAGGCGGTCTACGAGGAGATCCGCTCGGCGGTGTCGCCGGCCGACACGCAGGTCGACCCGCAGGGCTACTTCCTGCGCTACTCCGACGACATCGTCGCGGTCACCGCGAGCGGCACCGGCTCCCGGATCTACCTCGACGACGAGCGCCACGGGTACGCGCACTGGTTCCCGTTCGTGGCGGGCGTGTGGGGGACCGGCGGTGGCTCCGGCGAAGGCATCCGCGGCGGCGGGCCGGGAGCCGGAAAGTGATGCGCCGCCTGGGTTTCGTCGCCGGTTCCGTCGCGGCTGCCGCCGTGGTGTCGGGCCTCGCGCCGGGCGTCGCCGCCGCGGACGTGATCTTCGACCCGGCCGACGCCGAGGAGCTGGTCGCCACGCTCGACGAGGCGTTCCAGGCGCAGGGCGTCTGCTACGGCTGGACGGTCAGGGTCGACAACGAGGGCGTCGCGGACACGAGCTCCGGTTCCAACTTCGGGTACGGCAGGTCCCTCTCGGACGAGGCCGGCAACTGCGAGTCGCGCGTCGAGTTCCTGGCGAACATCGAGTGGACGTCCGAGTCGTCCGAGGCCGAGGACTCGGCGAGCTACTCCGTGGACAGCCTGCCGAGCGGACCGTCCACAGCGGACCTCGACAGCTTGGAGATCATCAGCGAGGACGGCCTCAAGGGCGACGACGTCGACTCGGACGTCTACAAGGCGGTGGCCGCGCTGCCGTTGCTGGCCGCGGACTCCGGCATCGCCGACCCGATCGAGGCGTCCCCCGCTCCCGAGGCCGAGTCGGGCGACGCGGTGCCGACCGACTCCCCGAGCTCGGACTTCTGGCGCCAGTCGGGCAACCAGATCCTGCTGGGTGCCCTGCTGTTGCTCGGCGGCGGGGTGTTCGGCTGGTTCGCGTTCCGCTCCTCGCGCGGCCGGCGCCTCCGGTTCACGCCGGTCGGCCCGCCGGAGGAGCAGATCCCCGAGTACGTCCCTCCGGAGTGGACGGACGCGGAACCCACCACCCCGGTGCCGGCCCAGTCACCCGAGAACACGGCGACGCCGGTCGGGCAGAGCAAGCCGGCAGAGCCGAGCGAGCCGGCCGAGCCAGCAGAGCCGAGCGAGCCGGCCGAGCCAGCAGAGCTGGCAGAGCCAGCCGGGCCGAGTGAGCCGGCAGAGTCCACTGAGCCGGCGGCCGGGCAGAGCAAGCCGGCAGAGTCCACTGAGCCAGAGGAGCCCGGCGAGGACTCGACCGCCGAGCCCGCGAGGCCGGCCCCCGAGCCAGACTCCGACGCGGAAGACAAGCCAGGCCCCGAGACCCGGCCCGAAGGATAGGAGCCACCAACCCATGCTGTCCGATGTCTTCTCCGAAGTCGGCATCGCCGCCACCTACGGGCTGGTCGGCCTGGTGCTGATGGCGGTCGGCTTCGCACTGGTCGACGTGCTCACGCCGGGCAACCTGCGCGAGCAGGTCTGGGTGGACCGCAACCGGAACGCGGCCGTCCTCCTGGCCAGCAACCTTGTCGGTGTCGGGATCATCGTCGCCACCGCGATCGCCGCCAGTGAGGACGACTGGGGCGTGGGCATCGTGTCCACCCTGGCCTACGGGCTGCTCGGGCTGGTCCTCATGGGACTGTCCTTCGTGGTCATCGACGCCGTCACGCCGGGCAAGCTCGGCGCCATCCTGATGGAGGAGCAGCCGCACCCCGCGGTGTACGTCAACGGCGCGTCCCACCTGGCGGTCGCCGCGATCGTGGCCGTGGCGATCATCTGAGCGAGGTCATGACGGCGGTCGACACGCCGGCGCCGGCCGGGCACGAGGCGAGCAAGCGGACCCGCGCGATGCGTGCCGGGTTGCTGTTCGCCACGTTCGCCTGCGCGGCGTGCGGTCTGGTCTACGAGCTCGCGCTGGTGGCGCAGGGCTCCTACCTGCTCGGCGACTCGATCACCCAGGCGTCGGTCGTGCTGGCGACCATGGTGTTCGCCATGGGCATCGGGTCGCTGGCCGCGAAGCCGTTGCAGCGCCGGGCGTTGCTCGGCTTCGCGGTGATCGAGGCGATCCTCGCGCTGGTCGGTGGGCTGTCCGTGCTCGGCCTGCACGCGGCGTTCACCTGGCTCGACCTGTACTGGCCCGCACTGATCGCGATCGCGCTGCTCGTCGGCGCGCTCATCGGCGCGGAGATCCCGCTGCTGATGACGCTCCTGCAACGGATCCGCCGCCAGGAAGCGGGCTCGGCCACCGCGGACCTGTTCGCCGCGGACTACGTCGGCGCGCTCGTCGGCGGGCTCGCGTTCCCGTTCCTGCTGCTGCCGCTGCTCGGCCAGACCAGGGGAGCGCTGCTGGTCGGCATGGTCAACGCGGTCGCCGGTGCGTGCGTGGTGCTGTTCCTGTTCGCGCGGACCGTCTCGCGCAGGCGTCGGCTCGCGGTGGCCGCCGGCACGCTGGCGGTGCTGGCGGTGCTCGGCGTCGCGTTCGCCAGCAGCGACGCGTTCCTGCGCTATGCGCGCAGCGTGCTGTACGAGGACCCGGTGGTGTACGCGGAAACCTCGGGCTACCAGGAGATCGTGCTGACCCAGTCCGCGCCGCTCGCCGAGGGACCGACCGACACGCGGCTGTTCCTCAACGGCGACCTGCAGTTCTCCTCGATCGACGAGTATCGCTACCACGAGTCGCTCGTGCACCCGGTGCTCGCCGGCAAGCGCGACCGGGTGCTGGTGCTCGGCGGCGGCGACGGGCTCGCGATGCGCGAGGTGCTGCGCTACCCGGACGTGCGCGAGGCCGTCGAGGTCGAGCTCGATCCCGCGGTGCTGCGGCTGGCCGAGCACGACTCGAGACTGACCGACCTCAACCGGGGCTCGCTCACCGACCCGCGGGTCCGGGTCGTCACCGCGGACGCGTTCGCCTGGCTGCGCGACATGGACGAACGGTTCGACGCGGTGATCATCGACATGCCCGACCCCGACGCGACGGCCACCGCGAAGCTGTACTCGCAGGAGTTCTACCTCCTGGCCCGGCACGCGCTGGCGCCCGGCGGCCGGATGGTCGTGCAGGCCGGGTCGCCGTACTTCGCGCCGCGGACCTACGACTGCGTCCTGAACACCATCCGCGCGGCCGGTCTGGGCGCCACCCCGTACCACGTGAACGTCCCGACCTTCGGCGACTGGGGTTTCGTGCTGGCCCAGCAGGGCCCCGCCCCCGCGCTGCGCCTGGACCCGCCGGAGCCGCTGCGCTTCCTGGACGAGCCCAACCTGACCGCGGCCGCCGTCTTCCCGGCCGACCGCCATCCCACGGGCACCGAGCGTCCGTCCACATTGGACGATCCACGAGTGCTGCGGCTGACCACCGAGGAATGGCAGCAGTACTGAGCGCGCCCGAATGTTTCGGAACTCGGTCGGAAGTTCACCGAAAATACCCGGCTAGTCGATCTCCTCGCACCCTCCGTTGAGGGTGTTAAGTGCTGTTGAGAGGCACTTTCGGAACAACTTTCGTCCCGGAGATCGGTCGAAACTTGCGGGATTGACGCTTCGTCGCACGGCGCCCATACTCGCGGCACTCGTAGCTGTTCGCCACCACCCCATTGCTCAGCGTTGCGCAGGAAGGGCAGTCATGATCAACATCGGTATCCCCGGCCGCGGACGTGTGCGCGTCCGGATCCCCGGTCGGCACCCACTGGTGCTCGGAGTCGTCGGCGTCATCGTGGCGGCCGGCCTGGTCGGCTCGGCCGGTCAGGCCAGTGCCGCGAGCACTCTCGGCGCCGCCGCGGCCGAGCGCGGCCGGTACTTCGGCGCCGCGGTCGCGGCCAACCACCTCGGCGAGTCGGCCTACGTGAACACGCTGAACGCCGAGTTCTCCAGCGTGACCCCGGAGAACGAGATGAAGTGGGACGCGGTCGAGGGGTCCCAGGGCTCGTTCAACTTCGGCAACGCCGACCGGATCGTCAGCCACGCGCGCGGGCGCGGCATGAGCGTCCGCGGACACACCCTGGTGTGGCACTCGCAGCTGCCCGGCTGGGTGAACAACCTGCAGACGGCCGCCCTGCGCTCGGCCACGAACAACCACATCAACCAGGTGATGGGGCACTGGCGGGGCCAGATCCACTCCTGGGATGTGGTCAACGAGGCGTTCGAGGAGAACGGCAGCCGGCGCAACTCCGTGTTCCAGAGCAGGCTCGGCAACGGCTACATCGAGGAGGCGTTCCGCACGGCCCGCGCGGCCGACCCGAACGCGAAGCTCTGCTACAACGACTACAACACCGACGGCCAGAACGCGAAGAGCAACGCCGTGTACGCCATGGTGAGCGACTTCACGAGCCGCGGTGTGCCGATCGACTGCGTCGGCTTCCAGTCCCACTTCAACGGGCAGTCGCCGGTTCCGGGCGACTACCGGCAGAACCTCCAGCGCTTCGCCAACCTCGGCGTGGACGTGCAGATCACCGAGCTGGACATCGAGGGATCGGGCACCGCGCAGGCCGACAGCTACCGCTCGGTCGTCGAGACATGCCTCGCCGTCTCCCGCTGCACCGGCATCACCGTGTGGGGCATCACCGACAAGTACTCGTGGCGTCCGGGCGGCACGCCGCTGCTGTTCGACGGCAACTACGCCAAGAAGCCCGCCTACACCGCGGTGCTCACCGCACTGGGCGGCTCCGGCGGCGGTGGCGGAGGGGGTGGCGGAGGGGGTGGCGGGGCTTCGTGCACCGTGTCCTACCAGGAGACCGACCGGTGGGGCGACCGCTTCAACGGCAGGGTGACCGTCACCGCCGGAGGCTCGGCGATCAGCGGTTGGACCACGACCGTGACCGTGCGCTCGCCGCAACAGGTCTCGACCACGTGGAACGGCACACCGAGCTGGGACAGCAGCGGCAACGTGATGACGATGCGGCCGAACGGCAACGGGAACGTCGCGGCCGGAGCGTCGACGAGCTTCGGCTTCACGGTCATGGCGAACGGCACCTGGACCACTCCGACGCTCGGCTCCTGCACCGCGACCTAGTGTCCCGTGACCCTGGCCTCCTTACGCCCGCTGCGGCCCACGCGGCCGCTGGCGGCGTTGTCGGAAGGCCCGAATACAACCCGGTACGAGCACGAACCGGCGCCTTGCCAGCAGAAACCTGGACTCGCCGACTCAAGCAACAGACTTCCGGCGGGGGACACTGGTGTCGCGTGATCCTGTTCCTTTGCGTCCGCTGTGGATCCACGTGGTTCCTGGCAAGGCGGAGGAAAGCCGCTCGTACTGGATGTACTTGGGCGTTTCTCCAACGTCGTAACACAGCCAGGGGCCGCGTTGGCCGCAGCGGCGTATAGGTTTCAGGGTCACGCGACACTGGCGGCTGCTAGGGCAGCAGCAGGTTCACGTCGCCGAACTCGTGCCACAGGTAGTCGGCGTTGACGGCTTCGGCGTAGGTGCGGTCCAGCAGCTCCGGGCCGGCGATCGCGGCCAGCATGTCCAAATGCGACGCTCGTGGCTCGTGGAAGCCGGTCAGCAGGCCGTCGACCACGTGGACGCCACGGGACGGGGTCACGATCAGGTCCGTCCAGCCCTCGGTTGGGCGGACCCGGCCGCGGTGGTCGGCCGCCGACTCGACGGCCCGTACCGCGGTCGTGCCGATCGCGATCACCCGGCGGCCCTCCGCTCGGGCCGTGTTGACCAGCCGCGCGCTCGTGGCCGGCACCGCGAACCGCTCGGGGTAGGGGCGTTCGTGGGCCTCGGGCGAGGCGACGCCGGTGTGCAGCAGGACCGGTGCGAACTGCACTCCGGCGGACACCATGCGGGTGACCATCCGGTCGGTGAACGGCCGGGACGCGCTCGGCATCTCCGCGCTGCCCGGCGTCGTGCCGAACACCGTCTGGTAGTAGGAAAGCGGCCACCGCGCGGCGACGTAGGAGTACCGGATCGGCGCTCCGAAGGATGCGAGGTACGCCGGGACCCCTCGACCCAGCGTGTCCACATCGGACTCCCAGAGCCGCCTCGCCGAGAACGGCCTGCGCAGCGTGACCGCCCCGCCGCCCAGCAGCTCGAGCCGCTGGCCGGGCTCGCCGATCGGGTAGGGCTCGGTCGCCGTTCCCGCCACCCGCCGCGGCTCCACCAGCCACGACCCGTCCGGCTGCTCGGTGGAGAAGTGCACCGCGAGCGCCGCGTCGACGACCGACACCGCGGCCGGCATGGTCGCCGACGTGTTCACGACGAGCAGGTCACCTGCCCGCAGCAGCACGGGCAGGTCGGTGAACCCGTGATGGCTCACCCGTCCGCTCGCGCCCTCGCTGACGAGCAGCCGCACCCCGTCCCGCGGCAGGCCGCGGGCCTCGGGCGGCTCGTGCGCCTCGAGCTCACTGGGCAGGGCGAAGTCCGTGGCGACGGTCATTCCCGTTCACTCCAGATCATGACCCGGGTGCCGGCCGGGCCGTCGGTCTCGAACCCGTAGTGGCCGCGCGGGTACCGCCGCGGCCGGGCGCCGCCGAACCGGGCGTGCGCGCCGTCCACAGACGCCGCGTCGGCCAGTTGAAACGCCAGCGGCGCCGGCCCCGACCGTTCCGACGCAGCCAGCTGGAACGGCAGCGGCGCCGGTCCCGACCGCCCCTGCCCCGACCGCCCGGGCGAGACCAGCTCCACGAACGCGGCGCCGGCCCCCAGCACGACACCCCGTTCTCCGTCCCGGTCCCAGCCGTCCACGACCGGCAGGCCCACCTGGTCGGTGTAGAAGCCGGCCGCCCGGTCCAGGTCGGCCACCTCGAACGGCAGCCACAGTGCGACTCGGCTCATGTTGTGGCACCTGCCTCGTTCCGCTCGGCGTGGACGGCATTCGCGCGAAGCAACCTGGTTGTGTTGGTGGGTCGGCTCATGTTGTGGCACCTGCTTCGCTTCGCTCGGCGTGGACGGCATTCGCGCGAAGGAGGGTGGTGGCGTTGATCAGGCGGCTCATGCCCGTGCCGAGACCTCGGCCAGCCGGACCCGGCCAGACGGTGGCCGCGACGTCACCAGGTGCACGAACGCCGGCACCACGGTCTCCGGCAGCGGCCGGTCGCTGATGTCCTCGTCCGGGAAGGCCTCCTGGTGCATCCGCGTGCGCAGGTCACCCGGGTCGACCCGCCACACCCGCACCGCCGGCTCCTCCGCGGCCAGCACGTTGCTCGCCTGCTCGACGGCCGCCTTGGCCGAGCCGTAGCCGCCCCACCCCTCGTAGCCCTCGACGGCCGCGTCCGAGCTGACGGTGACGACCGAGCCCTCCCGGGAGCGCAACCCCGGCAGCGCCAGCTGGATCAGGCCCAGCGGCGCCACGACGTTGACCTCGTAGACCGACCGCAGCACGTCCAGCGGGTAGGCGCCGAGCCGGGGCTGCGGGCTCGGGCCGAGGATCCCGGCGTTGTTCACCAGCAGGTCGACCCCGCCGAGCTCGTCGGCGGCCGCGACCAGCGCGGCCCGGTGCGCCGGGTCGGTGACGTCGCCGGGCACCGCCACGGCACCGGCGCCGATCCAGCCGGCGGCGGTGGTCAGGGCGTCGGCGTCGCGGGCGTCGACGACCAGCCGCCAACCGGCCTCGGCGAGCCCGGTGGCCAGCGCCAGACCGAGACCGCGGGACGCTCCGGTGATGATCGCGACAGGCATGTCCCGTCTCCTTTCGACGTCATCGACGCTAGGAGCGCACCCGGGGAAAGCCATCGGGCCAGGGACCGGACGGTCCTCGGTCCATCGACCTAGGTCCTGCGCCCGATCCGCGCCGGCTCGCGCGTGGGTACCGTGGCGACCGTGGCCGGGTTCGATCGGGACGAGTTGCGTGAGGTGAGCGCCGCGGTGCTCGCCGTCACCGCGCACCTGTCCGTCCGCGACGTCCTGCGCACCATCCTCACCTCGGCCCGCAAGCTCGTCGGCGCCCGCTACGCCGCGCTCGGCCTCCCGGACGGCAGCGGCGGGTTCGCGGAGTTCCTCGCCGACGGCATCAGCGACGAGGAGTGGGCCGCGATCGGCCCGCTGCCGCGTACCCACGGCCTGCTCGCGGTCATGCTGTGCGACCCGAACCCGGTGCGGCTGACCAACATCCGCGATCACCCGCACTTCCGCTGGTGGCCGGCCGCGCACCCGGAGCTCACCGACTTCCTCGGCATGCCGATCATGGACGGCGACGAGTTCGTGGGCGAGGTGTTCCTGGCGAACAGCTGCAACCCGGGTGGCTTCACCGACGACGACGAGGAGCTGATGCGCCTGCTCGCCGCGCACGCCGCCATCGCCATCGTCAACGCCAGGCTCTACGAGCGCAGCCGCGAGCTGTCCATTGTGGAGGAGCGGTCCCGGATCGCCCGCGAGCTGCACGACGCGGTCACCCAGAAGCTGTTCAGCCTCCGGCTCACCGCCGACGCCGCCTCGGCGCTGCTCTACCGCGACCCGGCCCGCGCGGCCGCCGAGCTCGCCACGGTCCGCAAGCTCGCCGCCGAGGCCACCGAGGAGCTCCGCGCCATCGTCGTCGACCAGCGCCCGGCCGACCTGCGCGGCGACGGCCTCGACATCGCGCTCCGCAAGCAGGCCGAGCTACTCGACCGGGTGCACGAGCCGACGATCCGGTACACCACCTGCCAGTGCGTGCCACCGCTCACCGAGGCGCGCCAGCAGGCCGTGTACCGGATCGCGCAGGAGGCCATGCACAACGCGCTTCGCCACGCGGGCGCCACGCGGATCGACATGAGCCTGGTGTCCCACAAGCGCAAGGTCGTGCTGGAGGTCCGCGACGACGGCGCCGGGTTCGACCCGGCCACGGCCGACGCCGCGGGCCGCAGGCTGGGGCTGTCCTCGATGCGGGAGCGGGCCCGCGTGGCCGGCGGCAAGCTCGACGTCACGTCCGAGGCCGGCCGCGGCACGACCGTGCGGTTGGAGGTGCCGACCGGTGGCTGACCGGATCCGCGTGCTCGTCGTCGACGACCATCCCGTGGTGCGCCAGGGTTTGCGAACGTTCCTCGACCTGCAGGACGACCTCGAGGTGGTCGGCGAGTCCGCCGACGGTAGGTCCTGTGTGGACGATGCGGTCCGGCTGGGCCCGGACGTGATCCTGCTCGACCTCCGCATGCCCGGCGCCGACGGCGTCGCCGCCCTGCACGGCCTGCGCGAGGCGGGCAGCCCGGCCAAGGTCCTCGTGATCACCAGCTTCACCGAGCCCTCCGCCGTGCTGCCGGCCGTCCGCGCCGGCGCGAGCGGCTATGTCTACAAGGACATCGACCCGCCCGCGCTCGCCGCCGCCATCCGCTCGGTGCACGCCGGGCACGTGCTCCTGCACCCGGACGTGGCCCGGCTGCTCGTCGCCGGGGACACCCGGCCGGGCGCCGCCCATCTCACCGCGCGCGAGCACGAGGTCCTCACCGAGGTCGCCCGCGGCCGGTCCAACCGCGAGATCGCCCGCGCGCTGTCGCTGTCCGAGAAGACGGTGAAGACGCACGTCAGCGCGATCCTCGGCAAGCTCGGCGTGCAGGACCGCACCCAGGCCGCGCTGCACGCGGTCCGCTCCGGCCTCGTGGAGCCGTAGGCGCCACATCGACCGGTCGGAGTCAACCCGTGGACCGACCGATCGGGTGGGCGAGGCCGCGGGGCCGCGACCTCACCGGCGTGAACGGCCTGACCGGGCGAGGAAGCGCGATCGCGGGGACGGGCGGGGGAGCCGTTGTCTCCCACGGGATGGTGTATGTCCAGTCGGGATACTCACCGGAGTATCCGACGGGCGGTGGGCACGTCCTGCTGGCGTTCGGCCTCTGACGACCCCGGCGAGCACCCCGATGATGATCAGCACGGCGGCGAGGAGCCGCGTCGGGGTGAGCCGCTCGTCGAGCAGCAGTGCCGACGCGGCCATCCCGAACACCGGGACCAGCAAGGAGAACGGGGCCACCGTCGACGCCGAGTACGAGCGGATGAGGTAGCCCCACACGCCGAACCCGACGACGGTCGCGACGATGCCGACGTAGAGCACCGCCCCCGCCGCGGGGAGGGTGACGGTCCGCAGCGCGTCCCAGCCGCGCTGCGGGCCTTCGACGATCGCGGACAGCGCGAACAAGGGTAGGGTGGCGAGGGCACTGACCCACACCATGAACCGCAGCGTGTCCGGCGGGGCGGCGCGCCGCATCGCGACGTTGCTGACGCCCCACATCGCGGCCGCGCCGAGGATCAGCACGAACGCGCCGATCGGGCTGGTCGCGCCGAGGTCGAACGCGATGAGCCCGACGCCGCCGAGCGCCACCACGAGTCCGGCCACCTGCTGGCGGCTCAGCCGTTCGCGCAGGAGCACGACCGCGAACACGGCGGTGAACACCGCCTGGGTCTGGAGCACCAGCGAGGACAGTCCGGCCGGCATGCCGGCCGCCATGCCGGTGAACAGCAGGCCGAACTTGAGGACGCCGAGCGTCAGCGCGACGAGCGCGACCCAGCGCCACGGCACACCCGGGCTGCGCAGGAAGAAGATCGCCGGCACCGCGGCCACGAGGAAGCGCAGCGCGGAGAACAGCAGCGGCGGGAAGTGGCCGAGCCCGACCTCGATCACGACGAAGTTGACGCCCCAGACCACGGCGAGGCCAACGGCGAGCATGAGGTGGCGCGGGGACACGCGTCCACCATCTGCGGACATTCCGTGTAGGACAAGTTAAATATACGAACCTACAAGAGTTAGCATGCCTACATGTTCGACTTGGCGCGACTTCGCGTGCTGCACACCGTGGCCGGCCACGGGACGCTCGCGGCCGCGGCGCAGGCGCTGCACCTGACCCCGTCCGCGATCTCGCAGCAGATGTCCAAACTGGAGCGTGAGGCCGGGTGCCGGCTGGTCGAGCGGCAGGGCAGGCGGTTGCGGCTCACCGAGGAGGGGCTGGCGCTGGCCAAGCACGCGCAGCGGATCCTGGCCGCGGTCGAGGAGGCCGAGTCGGATCTCGACGAGCGCCGCGGCCAGGTGCTGGGGACTCTGTCCGTCGGCGCCTTTCCCACGGCGGCGAGGGGTCTGCTGCCGGGGGCGCTGGTGTCGTGCGCGGAGCGGTTTCCGGACCTACGGGTGCACCTGCGCGAGGTGGAGCCATACCAGGCGTTGGGGCGGGTGGCCGGCGGGGATCTCGACGTGGCGGTGGCGCAGGACTGGCTGAACGTACCGGTGGCGGTGCCGGATCGGTTGCGCGCGGGGGACATCGGCAGCGACCCGGCGGACGTGGCGTTCCCGGCGGACCACCCGCTGGCCTCGCGCGCCAGCGTGGCGCTGGCCGACCTGGTGGACGAGCCGTGGATCGCGTCCACGGACGGCACCATCTGCCACGACTGGCTCACGACGACGTTCCGGAATGCCGGCCAGGAGCCGAAGGTGGTCCACCAGGCGGCGGAGTTCCCGACCCAGCTGGCCCTGGTCGGCGCGGGACTCGGCCTGGCCGTGGTACCCCGCCTGGCGGGCGACGCGGTGCCGTGCGGGGTGCGCCTGGTCCCGGTGGAGCCGGCGATGTACCGCCGGATCTTCGCGGTATGGCGCGAGGAGGCGGCCCGCCGCCCGTCGGTGCGGGCGTTCGTGGACACGCTGCGCCAACAATGGACCCTGCGCGACTAGGGTCCCCGCCGGGAGTCCGTTGCTTGAGTCGGTGAGTCCAGGTTTCCGCTGGCAAGGCGCCGGTTCGTCCTCGTACTGGTGCTGTTGCTTGTCGGGCTCGGTGGCGTAGCGCCAGTTTGGGCGGATCGGCAACGCCGCCAGCGGGAAGCTGGGCCGGCG
Organism: Actinophytocola sp.; assembly: GCF_009379765.1. GTDB lineage: Bacteria > Actinomycetota > Actinomycetes > Mycobacteriales > Pseudonocardiaceae > Actinophytocola. Next base: position 72,545 of record NZ_WHTD01000018.1, read on the forward strand.
AATCAGGTGAGGAACTTCCGGCGGGGGACACTGGAGCATCGGTCCGCGCGTGGGGCCTGTGGGTTGATCATCGGGCCGCGAGGGCTGGGCGTTTGAAGGGGCTGCTGCCGTTGTGGCCTCGCCGTTCACCACACCGGCGCCGAAGTCGTTGCGCGGCAGGAGTGGACGCGAGCCGGGGGCAGCCGGGCCATCCAGGGTCGACGCCCGCGTTGGTCGCCGATCCAGAGGGTGAGCGGCTGCGGCAGGTGTTCGAGCATCAGTTGATCACGCGCCGGTGCTCGGGTGGCACAGCCACATGTGGCAGGGCGCCCGAGGGTGTGACCGCGGCGCCGTGGCGACCTTGACCCGGCGGGCCGCTGACGGGCTGGACGACGTCCGGGCGCCCTACGACACCTACGTCTGACGCGCTGGGCCGGCAGGTCCAGGTCTTGCGTAACCTCACCGGAGCAACACAGTTCTGCGCGATCCGCGGCTACCTCTCCACCGCTGCAAAACACTTCTTCGAAGTCCTCGTCACGCTCACCGAGGGCCGACCCTGGATACCCGCAACCCAGTGACCTGACCAGTCACGAAATGATCTACCAGGACCTCGACCGTAAAGGTCCACTTAGGACGTTCGGGCAGTGGGTTCACACCGCGACCCGTGATGACAGCGGTCAGAAGGGTGGTGGTGCGGGTTCGGGGTGAGTGATGGGCTCCGGTGTGTGGGGGTAGCGGTATCCGCAGGGTGACACCCATTCCAGGATCCCGCCGCGTTTGATGATCTTCCAGCCGCCGAAGGTCTTACCCCGGTGGTGGCTGCGGCAGGCGGGGTGCACGTTGTGTTCGTCGGTCGGCCCCGCCGGGAACGGCTCGCGATGCTCCAGATCGCACTGCGCGGCGGGCCGGACACAACCCGGCCCCGTACACGTCGGCATGCTGGCCTGGATGTGATCGCGCAACGCGGCAGGCGGGCTGTAGTGCCGGCGCCCCACATCGAGGACCCGGCCGGTGGCGGGTTCGGTCAGGATCCGCCGCCACGTCGCATCCGCCTGGTAGGCCAGCTCAGCGGCTTGTTGGGCGGCGATGTCGCCGTAGCCGACCAGATGCCCTGGAGTGTTGTCCACCCCCAACGCGGCCCGAGCCGGCAACGTGACCTGAACGATGATCTTCGCGTGTTCGAAGTCCTTACCCGCCAACAGGTCCAGGGCGACGTCACTA